>NZ_JASUAZ010000004.1:0-190496 GCF_030283135.1 Mixta mediterraneensis
GGATCAGGTTCAGTCCCTGCTCGTCGGCAATACGTTTTGCCTGGTGCTCAACGCAACCGGGAACGTTGTACTCATAGGTCCAAGTCTGATTGCGCATGGCATTGATTTTTTCATACAGCTGACTGGCTTTACCAGTAGATATAGCGACAGACGGAAGCTCAGGTATGCCGGTGTAAATTCTTAAGGTATTACCTTCCACTTCAATTGATTTCCAGTCATACATTCCAAAACCCATTACACGCACGTCTTTAGGAGAAAAGAAGTTTAAAAGTGTCGTGTCGGGATGATTGATGTATAAAATTGTGCCTTTTTTAGTATCGATTGCTAGATAGCCCCAGCCAGTACGGTTCATCGCGATATTCTGAGGTTGTGGAACGTTAAGCCCGGACTCTTTGAAAAATGAAGCAAAGGCTTTGATGTTTTTTCTTTGTTTATTTATTGAATAAAAAATGACAAAAAGTGTTAAAAATAAAGATAGGGCTAATAGCGTGAGGATTCTGTCTTCCAAAAATCGACTGTTTATCAACTCCTGGAAGTTGAATATTGCATAGATGGCTAGAGGGATGTGAAACGGCAATGCAAATATGCAATAGGCGAATGATAATACGCCTGCGGCCGATACGGTCCAATTTTTCGAATAAGTGTCTATGTGTTTTACTGTCATTTGTATCATCCTGATCAGATTCTATCTGACTCTATTACTCATCAGATTGAAGACTTCACTATGTTCACGTTTACCAATAGCTATCGCTGATATTACGATTTCGTCACTTAAGATCTCATATGCCAGTCTAAACCCCGATAATTCGAGTTTTATGCTGTGGTAATTATGAATATTTTGCATGCAAGTGGAGGGCTTTACGGATTGTTTTAGTTTGTTGGCAAACTGTAACTGGACTGATTTATCGAGATTGCACCATTCTTTAAGTGCATCAGTTCTGAATTTGACTCTATAGCTCATGAGTAATTGTCCAGATCGACGTTATGCAGCTCCTGCCCTGAGCGTTGTTTCACAAGATTTGCTAGTTCCTGGTCATCAATATACTCCAGCATCTGCTGGTACAACTCTGCTGGCACGCAGTAAAAAGCAGGTTGATTGCGATTGAGGATAGCCACCGGATATCCGTTACCAGCATTAACCGTAGCCATAGGATTCGTTTTTAGTTCAGTGATGCTGGCAGTTATGTTGCTATGAATGATGCTTGGCATAAAAACCTCAAAGAACCTGTTAATAGGTTTATTTTATCATAATAAAACCTCTTAACAAGACTTTTTGTTCATTCTTTGCCCGCATTTCTACGGGCAAAGCGGATCACTTGAAACCGTCGTTATTCCCTGAAGGCTTGTTTTGATCCATTTTCTTAATTCCAGGTGTGTGACCTGCTTTGCCACCAAAACCTGCGAACATGTTACGGGTAGACTCTACGGCACCTTTCATCATTTGCGCAGCTTCACGACCACCAAGCCAGGCGATAACATAATCCGGTAAATAGACCTGCAGACTGAATGCAGAAGAGACTAGCGTGGTGCATAGCCTGGCATAAATCATTAAAATACCGATTATACTTGTCATCCCAGTTATAGAATCAGCCTGAACGTTAGCAAGCGCTGGTAAAATTAAAATGTTCAGTAAAGTACCAATTGCAACGACAACCAGACTGGCAAAGAAAAAACCAAAGACCATCAATGATGGACGAATGGCGGCATCTATCAGGAATATGTAACCGTAATTAGCACGACTACCTTTATCTTCCTCTGTACCAATATGTGTTGCAGCCCATAATGAGCCAGCTGTAGTACCAATCAGTACGCTCCCTAGCCATGACGTACAAGCCGTAATCCAGTAAATTAAAGGTATAAAGGGAAGAAATATTGAAAGGGAGAATCCGACACTTAGCAGTATGAACAAGATGAAGTAGACAATGGGGGCGATAGAGCCAATAACGCTTTTTGCTATATACCCTGCACCTGAAACCGTATTTATAATCTTTGCCCAACCATTGCCATCAGCTGACGCCCAGTCGACGATTGCTTTAGTCGAGGCAAAAACGGCAAATGTTGTCTCTGCAGCCCCCAACGTATAATCACCGACGCCTTTCATTTTAAGTAGCGGATTAACTTGGCTGGAACTATCAGTATCTCCACTCGTCATTACTGACTGGATGATAAAATTTGAGAATCTTTGCCCTGAAAAAAACGGCAGTATTTTTAGAATCGCAGAATTTGCTGACTGCACATCATCAAGGTTATCGTTACCAGGCGTATTCGCTGACCCAAGCGGCGGCGTAAACGTTGAGTTTTTTCTTTGTGCCAGCAGTGCTGTTTTTATCTCTTCCTGCAGTCGGCCGACGCCCACTTCACCAATGCTTGATGGCCCGGTCACAATAGGGCTCTGATTTGCTAGGCTGTTCAGTTTCTGGTTTGCGGTAGCAAAAGATCGATACCAGGCACCGAGTGAGATCCATCCGCTTTGTTTGAGATAATTAGCAAGTTCACCCCGAATTGAACCCTCGTTATTAGTAGTTGCAGTCGCAGCGTTGATGGTGTCTTCATAGCTTCTTGCTGCCTGCTGAATTTCTGATTCCACATCTGGGAGCTGGGATTGTGAGCCATCCTGATAGCTGAGCCAGGCATTAACGAAATTCTCGGCACCGTTCGATAACGTGCTGTTAATAGTCGTAAACGCGGCGTTCTGCGCATTTTCCAGCGGGCCTGAGTTGATAGGCACGTTGAATGAGAACCAGGATCCACTTTCTGTGGCCTCTGGGAGCTTTGCGCTGCCGCAGATAGCACTGCCGTTCGTTACCCTGATTTCTTTTCCATCCGATGAACGCTCAACCGCCATAGGCGGCGTGCTACTACTGCCGTACTGATGCATCTGTGACTGCTCAGTATTCAATGCCGCCTTGCAAAGATACATATCAAAAATGCCCCGGGCGGCGGTGATAGTTTCACCGGAGACAGGCTGCATGATCATTGACTGACCGTCCATGATCGTATCGGCAGCTTTATCAGTGAGAAGATTAGCGCTCCCTACGCCCATAATCGAAGCCATCCATAAAAACGCCAGATTGGAAATCGACCAGCCGGACGGTGTCGGAACCAGGGCCATGAAACCGGCCAGGGAGGATACGGGGGCCATCATTGTGGTACCACGACCAAAAACCTTTCCCCGGTTGCCCGTCAGGACGGTAGCCCTAAGTGTGACCCCCATAAACCAGATAAAGGCGAGTCCAGCGATGATGCCATTGAATACGCCGTAAAGTTGACCAATAAAGCTGACGTTTGCCGGTTGAAGCGGATTATTTACCATGTCGCCAAACACCATAACTAACATCTGGCGGGACAAATCTGAACTGCGTGTGGCGGCAGAATTTATTGTGTCAAAAGTAACACCGTCAGCAAATGCTGGCAGCGCAATACAGGCCAGCGCGATGGCTGACATAAAGAGAAGGATTTTTTTCATGGGGAGTTTCCGTAATACGGACAGGTGTAGTTCCCAGGGAGGGAGTAAGGCAATGCGAGATTTAGATCAACGTTGCTGCCAGCTGAAAATGTCCCGTAGCCAGTTGCCGGCGGCTTTCCATTCCTCGAAAGAGCCAAGCTGGCGGGTCTGCAGCTGCCACAAGTGATATTGATTTTTCAGTGCCCGGACGAACATCAGGCCGCTAAATCCTGCCAGCATGAACGACATGCTCAGGGTCCGGCCGAAAATGATGCCTGAGAATGGTATGCCAGAGATGAGCATCGCGACTGGCAGGAACAGGGCAAGCAGTGCCGCCCCGCCAAAAAGCAAAAGCCAAATGCGCTTACTCCGAAGGTAACGGCTTAAAAGCACCTCCCGGGTCTGGCCACTCGCCCTGACGGCATCATCAAATGACAGGAGTTCGGTTGCCGATTCATCCTTTACCTGTTTCAGACGGCGGGCTTGTTCTGCCAGCTTCGCGCCCGAATATTTCATTGCCCGCAGTATGCGGGCGGTTTCAGACAGGGGAAGTAACACATTGGCGGCATGGTACGTGGCCTTCGTGAGTTTTTTCATCAGCGGGTTGCTCCTGCAGAGGCCTGTTGAAGTTTCTGTGCCAGGCGGGGTTCATAATACTGTGCGCTACTCAGACTCAATTGCTGGCCAGACAGAATGGCGTTCTCCTGCAGTTGCTGTTTAATGCCCAGAAGAAGGGCGTTCTGCAGGCTCTGAACGCGGATGGATTCGCGCATCAGATTGTCACCGTCCATATTTTGCAGGTCCGTTTGATAGTCGGTGTTGGCATAGCGGCGGTTCACCTCAAAAGACTCAAATTCACGCAGGGACATCATGCCAGCACGTTTGGCTTCAGCGGAGGCGTTCTGGTCATACCATGCCTTGCTGGAGGGGGTTTGCAGGGTTTCAGCCAGTACGTCTTTTGTCGCCTCATTGGGCTGACTGGCGGCAACCATCGCCAGTTGTGGCTGCTCTGCCGCGCTCTGAATAGCGTCATGCTCGGTCATCAGGCCTATGTACTGGCGACCGCTATCTGTTTTGACCTCTCCTTTCTTCAGCGCTCGTCCCACATCGCGCCGCGATGAATTCTTCAGGTACATCATGGCTGCGTCGGTCTGTTCCTGGCTGAACGTCAGTTCCGGGGCCTTGTCTTCAGCACCGGCACCGGCGAGTAAAGAGCGAACCTGCTTGTCACCGCCGGGGAGATCGGAAACCCCGTTGCAGAGTTCCCCCCAGGCATCCGCATCCTCCTGTGTGCAGTAATTACGATGAATATCAGCCGTGGCAAACTGGCTCTGTTCCGGTGCGGCCGGTTTTGACGACAGCACCTTTTTAATTGCTGCGTTACTGACACCGCCGCCACTGGCCAGACTGGTTTGTTTCGCTCCCGCCTGCCGTGCTATCTGCGAGGCTTGCCCGGAGGCCGACTCACTACAGATTGACTCAGGAACTGTGTAGCTGCGTCGTGCTTCCTCCAGATTTTTCACCTGCTGTGCATAAGTGGCGTATTGCTGCATGTTCTCAGTGGACTGCTGGATCATGGCGGCAATTTTGTCGTTTCCGGAGCTGACAGCGCCCCCAATTTGCTGATTGGTGCTGAGAATACTGCCGAGCGTGCCGTTAGCTGGGGAACGACCTCGGTAGTTATTGGCGTGCTGGTGATGACTTCAACGGGATAGGCGAACGCCTGATACACAGGCAGCATCACACCGCCTATGCAGGCAGCCAGTATGAGTTTTTTCATGGGAGTCTCTGTATTAGATTTGCAGGCCGCGCGCGGCGATAAGCTCGCTGGCCAGACGGCTAATCACGTTGCCGTGGTCGGTTTCTTTGGCTTCTTTCTGGCGAAGGTTAATCAGTTTTTCTGCACTGCCAGTCGGGAAGGCTTCGGCCAGAATGGCGCGGGCCGTTCGTCCGTCGAGCAAGTCATACAGCTGATCGCGCAGCGCGGCATCTTTCGGTGTGGAGTTCAGCGCCCAGAGCTCTTTCGGACCCAGCGTGTTTTTGAGAATTTGCACCACCCGGCCCGTTTTCAGGCGGAAACACGCCAGGAAATGGGTACCGCTGCCATCGGGGGATGCGCCGGAGCCGATGTGCCGGAATGCCTGTGCGGTGTGCATCGGTACACCAAAATGCTCCGTCAGAAGCGGCAAATCTTCATGACTGATCTGCATAAGATAAAGACTGTTGGCGGACTTCAGGATCTCATGCGGGAAGTGGTTCAGATACTGTGAGCTGAGGACCGTCCGGATGAAGAACTTACGGTTTTCCAAGTCTTGGGTGACCAGCTTACTCATAATGAAAGGAATATCTTTTGCATTATGGAGTTCGTCATAGATTTTGGTTTTGACCTCCTGTGCCAGCTGCGTCAGGCGTTCGTGATGAAATGGTCGGTACATCTCAGGCAGATGCCCCATCAGTTCGTTACGGTACTGTGGTAACTCAAAGTGTCCAGCGGCCAGTTGCCCTGCATAAAGGTACATCAGCCCGGTTTTCACCTGACCGGCGCGGGTTTTGCCACCGACCACGTTGTTCAGATCGATGGCAATCACACGGGTATCCGGGTTGAGCTCGAAGACTGTGCGGCCAGCCAGCATTTTGTAAGTGCGCAGCGCATCAGACAGACAGCGTTCAATGTAGCTCAGCAAAGACTCACCGCTGCCGTGGCGGGTAATGGTTTCATATCTGGAAAGCACGTCGGCATCATTAAGGTAAAGCTGCAGGTCGCTCAGCTCAGGCATGGCCTGATAGTGCGCCCGTGAGGCGGCCTTCAACTCACCTTTTTCAAACAGCAAATCCCGGACTTCAAACCAGGTCGTCTTCTGCCACCAGAGTGCATCGTACTCATGGTTCAGCCCCGTTTTTTCCAGTGCCGCATCTACAATGGGCTCTATCGTCGGGGCATAACGTACCGGGTCCTTGTCGGCGTTGTTGTCAAAGGCGGTTTCGATAACGGTCGTCAGGATTTGCCTGCAATCCTGCGCGTTGGGTGGAATACCGGTTTCTGGGTCAACGCAAAGCGCTTCACAAATATTAACCATAAACTCTAATTCTGGTGTCAGGGGGTATTTCATACCCAACTGGACATCGAACGGGTTTTTACAATGCTCGCGGCTGTTTTCCAGAACCAGGCCGACGACCTCATGTTTGCGATCGGGCGACAGCGCATCACGCACCAGTTTGACCAAACCCTGTGCACCAAAGCCTTTATCCACATAGGAGAGGAAGGGAATATTGTTTTGCCCGGAAAATAAAATGGCTTCGCTGAGCGCGCCAAGTGCAACGGTCTTACCCGTACCCGGCTCGCCAGCTACAATTTCGGTAAATTTCGTTTGCAGGTTACTGGCCAGCTTAACCGGGTAAGGTTTTCCGTCCGGTGTTGCAAACACAATGCTGGCATCGTCTGCCCAGGGGGGGGCCGGTCGCTGCAGGGGTAGTAATGCCAGCGCGGCTGAAAGCGGGGGAAACATCAGCGACGGAATACTCAGCGTATTGGCACCGGTGAGTGTTGATACCCATGCGCCGATGGGGTCACCAAACGTACCAGTCACCTCGCAGACTCCCCAGGACTGTAAACCCTTCTGCAACAGCGTGCGGTTACGTTTGACCACCTCTTTTGAGCGGCCCCACGTACTGGCACAGACTGTCATGACGCAGACGGGATCGCTTTTACCTGCATGCTCCAGCCACTGAACGGAGTTATAGACAGAACGAAGCGGAGGTAGAAGGGCAGCCATACCCAGTACCATTTTTTTACCGCCGAGGACTTTTAGCCCATTGGGCATCAGATCCATACGAATACGCCAGGGAAGTCGGCGACTCATCTTACTGAACAACTCGCTGAAGGTTTCCGGCTGCTGCGGGCCGAGGGACAGTGCAAGCGTCGCGTGCCAGTGGCCATCAAGATGAACAAAGCTACCATCAGCCTCTGGTTCGCTGTTAAACAGCTGGTAGTTAAGATGCGGGGCCAGTAGTGTCGAGTGATCCTTGCCTTTGGGTAACCCATGTGGCCATTTTATATCGCCTGGCAGGAAGGGTTTCCAGTCGGGCGAGGTACTGTCACGTTCAGTCTCTTCGCGCAGGTGGAAGCCAAATTCGCGGGCATTCATCAGACGAATACGCGTGCCAAAATCACCGTTGCCAAACTGATTTTCCAGCGTGGCCACGAAGGTATCGTGGCGAATTTTCAGGCCTTCCAGCTCATGAAACAACGGATTCTGGCCGTAACGCGCGCCCGGCGCTGCTTTCAGTATCGCATCCCTGCGTTTCTCCTCATCCCTGCGTTCGGATGTGGCCAGCGCTTCTTTCGAGGTGTACACCACAAGAAAAGCACGCTCCCGGGCGACGAACGGTGCCAGCTTCTCAATACGCTCGTCCAGAATGTCAGTCAGGTCGAGATTCATACGTCGGAGGCCCCGGTACTGGTGTGCCAGCAATTTATGCAGCTCTTCGCGTGCCTTGTCCGGATCACGCTCAAACACAAAGCTGAGCTTATGGCCAACGGCCTGAAACTCGCTGGTCAGCAACGTTTGCAACCGGTCAATGTAGCTACTGAACAGCGCATTATCGCGTTTTTCTTCTTCGGTAATGGCCTGTTGTTCGTTGAACTGACAGTAGGTCCCTTCAATTTCAAACACGCTGGCGTAATGCCCAGTTTCTGTCACGAAGATATAAGGTGCCTCCATATCGGGGCGACGCTTTTTGTCATCGTCGGTGAGACCGATTGTGGTACGCAGATCGCAGTAGCGCGTAAAGTCCTGCCCCAGCGCGTAGCGGGAAGCATAAGCCAGCGCCTCTTCCACGCATTCAAGCGCGGAGACTAATGGATTTTTCATAGGTAGTTGTTCTCGGACGATGTCAGTTCTGAGTGCGGTACTGATTTAACAGGGAAAGCCAGGTCGATGGCTTTATCGAATCAGCGGTGATATTGCCGGAAATCAGCTCAGGGTTGGGGATAAGTGCAATGTGCCTGAGACGTTGCTGCAGGTCTTCGCGCAGGCGATCCCGTGCCTGCATAAGCGCCTGACCAAACTCACCGGGATGACAGGTTCCCCAGAAGGCTTCGGCTTCTGCGCGATGCTCTGCCAGCCAGCGAAGAATGGTTGTAGCGCCCTGTTTCTGGCGTTCATCCCCCTGTTGTCTGGCGATGCTCACCGTTCTGAGCAGATGACTGATGTCTGCCGGCGAAAGCTCCGGGAGGTAAACCATGACACCATCATTAGCTCCCAGATTATTGAGGTGACGACTGCAGGCGCATACCGGACAAGCTACGCCAAGGTTGGTGTCTGCCGTATCCTCCGGATTACTGTTGCGAAATATCAGGGTGTTATGCTTACTGGTGTAGCCGCAAAAGTCACAGCAGTCGTCGGTAAGCTTTCTGGCCCTGCGACGTATTGCTGGGGAATGAACCGCGCTTTCATGGCCCCATATTTGCTGCTCAATGCCAAAATTTTGCTGTCGGCGCGGCAGCGTCAGACGCAGCAGTTCGACATTGAGATTAGCCCAGCGGCGAAATACCTTCAGAAGTCGTTCTGTCAGCGGTACCTGCTGGGTACTCTGTTTTATTGCCTTCAGGTGTTCTGTGAGCGGTGTCAGAGGTAAAAGCACAACGTCGCAGTCATAACCTGTCTCATGACGCGTCATGCCGCAGTAATAAAAGTGGCTGACCAGCGGTGTGAGCAACTGGCAAAGGGTGAGATTATCTGGCTCATCAAGCTGGATAGCTGGGGTGTCTGTGTCGCCGTCTTCACCGGGTAGGCAGGGCTCCAGCGTAACGGGGAACAGGGCACTCACGTTTTCCGGGAACAGGTTCACGTGTTTGGACTCCTTCTGTCTGATTGAAACCCCGGGGCATATGCACCGGGGCATGGCGATTTAGCCCACATCAACCGGATTCAACTGGATACTGCTCTGGCCTTTCTTGATGAACTGGTCGATGGCGATAAGGATGAAGCCAGCACCAAACGCTGTCAGCACCCAGCCCCATGAGATTTGAGGGTTTTTCTTTTTAGCTACCCAAAGGATCACCCCTACAATCACGAGGCCGATGCCACCAAATTTGGCCAGTTTTAGCAGGCTTTTTCCTGAGTTGTCTGCCCCATCAGCCAGAAAATCAAGCATTCCAAACAGTGTGTCATCTGCATGAGCTGGCAGAGTCACCGTCCCAAGTCCTGCTGCCAGAACAGATGCCAGGCGAACGCGGACAGATGACAGTGCCAGCCAGAGACGGACGGAAACGAACAGAGAAACATTACGCATTTTTACTACCTCATTGTTGTTGAATTAATTCCAGGTCAGACCCAGTGTTTTTTGCAGTGCATTAAGTAATTCGGGGTTACAGGCCAGCAGGATGCCGGTGATGGCCATGACCAGGCCTGTGCCGATGTCTTCCCGGGCTGACAGACCTGTATGGCCGTCAACCAGAGAACGCCGGGCGCGAACCACGCCCATGTAAAAGAACAGAACGCCCACAGCACGCAGCAGCGTGAGAACCGCATCGATGGCCAGTTTTGCCTGTCCCATGGAGTACGGGGCATAGGCGATCGCGTCGAATGACACATCACCAAAGCTCAGCGTGTGCGCTGCCTTGTTCATCATCTGTTGCAGGGCGATAAGTGCGCCGCCCAGACAGACCGAGGCCAGCACTTTCACGCCGCTTGAGGGTTTGCCGCTGCGTGAATTGCGGACAGCGGATACCAGCGTGGCAATGCACCCACCCAGGCCGAACATAAATCCCAGCGCGAGAACAAGCCGTATTCCGCTGGTCTTCAGGCCATCAGCCACATGGACAAGGATTTGAATGGCGTCCATCAACCCCCCTGGCGAATTACGCCTTTGTCAGTGACGACAACCCGACGCTGGGTATCGATGCTGCGAATAGTCATGCCTTGCAGAACGTCACCTGCCTGAACGGACCAGGTACTCCCGTTGTGTGTTATCCACGCCATGCCGGGGTACACCGTGTTAACCCGCCAGCCGGTAACACCGGTAGTTTTGGAAAGTGTTGATGGTGTGCGGGAGGATCTTCTAACCGGCGCCACTTTTCCGGCTGTTGTTGAGGTCGGTGGTTGTGCTACGGATTTAGCCGCCAGTGCATGCAGCTGAGCTTCCAGTGCGGCCAGACGTTGTTCTACATTGCCTGTGCGTCCATTCAGTACCGTAATCGCCTCCCGGTTGGCAGCGCTGTACTGCTTCATTTCCTCTGAGTCAGTGATTGTGAGGGCGGGTGACTCCGGTGTGGTTATGGGGAGAGGGGGCGCTGACGAAACCGGCTCAGAAGTTGAGGTTGGTACGACCGGCTGCGCCACCTGTTGTGCACCTTCATCCGGGATGAAGGTCCGGGAGGGCGGTGAGTCTGGCCAGACGGCGTACACGGTCAGCGCAATAAGGGCTGCGCCCGCAACCAGCAGCGTGCTCAGGTCATAGCCGAAAAACTGGCGTTTCTTCGGTTTTTCGTCGAATACCTGAGAGGCAGAGGGTTCCGGGTCTTCTGCGGCGGCGGTGTTATCTGTGGGCAACAGGGAAGCGTCCGGAGCAAGGTCCGGATCAAAATAGTCTTCTTTCATGGCGTGTCTCTTCAGGGGTGTGTTGCGGGGGTAAAGGTTCCGGCTGGCTGGATGCGCAGGCCGGTTGATGCGGCACCTGCCGTCGTGTTGGTTTCTTTATCACTCTCTTTGACTGCGGTCATAAAGAGCAGGGCGATACTCTGGCCGCGATCGACGAGAACCTGCTTAACCGGCAGTTTCTGGGCATCGCTGGCAATGACCTGACCAGCCTGTTGAGCGGCACCGCCAAGGACTGTACCGGCAACGGCTGTTCCGTTTGGCATGCCGACGCGACCTTCGAGGGTGTTGTAGCCATTACTCAGGATCTGCGTATTGGCGTTTGCATAAAGTTGTCCACCCAGCCCGAGTCCGTGAGCCAGCGCGGGTAGCAGAATACGCGTGCCGTATCGGTTATTTACGCTGGATGCCACCGAGGATTTCAGCGTATCGGGCTCTGCAGCCCAGACATCGGTGCGCCAAGTAGCGTTATTCCAGGTCATTTTGGTGAAATGAATCTCGACACCATTACCTGCCAGTCGAACACTATTTGCCATCAGCGTTGCTCCGGCATAGGGGCCTGCAGGGATATGAGCCAGCACCTGAGAGCTGGTGTTGTCAGAATCGACAGCCGTATCGATAACCCCTCCAGGTCGGCTTCCTGCTGGGATCACCACATTGTCGGTACCTGACGGGCTTCCTGATAGTGCCGCCGGCGTTAGCGTTGGTGCCAGGCTGTCCGTCCAGCTTGCGTAAACACTCACCGGGGTTCCTCCCGGATTACCGCCTGCCTGACCGCCGGTCATACCGGTAATGCTGGCAACCTGTCCCGCTGGTGCGGCTCGCTGGATAACAAGCTCTTTCAACATGGCTTCCAGGGCCTTCTTGCGGTCCGGATCGACACCCGACGGGGCGGACTGTAATTGCTGAGAATACCCGGGCGGTGGCGGTGTCTGTGGCACGGGTAATGGATCCTGAGATATTGGTGGAACCTGCCTTACCGTTCCCGAACCGACAGAGGCGATGAAGCTGCTGTTAGCTGCCTGTGCCCGCGTTGCGCCATCTGCATTATTCTCACGAAGTATTTCCCGGTATTGCGGACTTTCCGGAGCGATTTTGCCAGACCCTCCCGCGACCTTATCAACGTTGATTCGGGAGGCCGGAGGGGGTGGCGTGCTCATCCAGGAAACCAGCAGGAATCCGCCGGAAATCAGCGAGAAAACAACGGTTGCAATGATGATGCCGGTTTTTTTTACGTCCCGGCTGACGTCTTTTTCGGCGGACATAGTCACTCCAGTGAAATAGTCAGATACACCGTTTTTCCGGCGTGCGAGAACGCCACTTCTGGCGTCAGGGGCAATTTATAGAGCCAGGTACCGTCGCCGGAGGCTTGCGTCAGCTCAAATTCATCACGAATTTCGCTGCGGGAGCGGATATAAAGGTCATCTCCCATCTGCCACACCTGCGTGTCCGGCAAATCACCCTGCGTTTTCAGGCGTCTGGCCTCTTTAGGTGGAACGCCATCGAGAAAGGCCTGCAGGGTGGGATTATTGAGACCAATTTTCGACTGACCGGCGGGCATTTTCTTCGCCTGCGGACCGCGCTGTGGAATACGCAGATCCAGACGGCTATCGATGACCCGGGCACCTGTGTCGTTGCCGGCCTCACCGCTGTTGACGTCGATAATCACCGGTACCGCCAGTCCCTTCAGATATGCCGTTACGTTCCCCCGGTCGTACTGGCGTTTTGCCTGCACGGTCATCACGCTGCTGTCCGGTATAAAGCTCACAGCAAAACCATCCGGATTGCCGTTATAGGGCGGTGCAGCCAGCGGCCATGGTGCTCCCGTGTTATCCGTAAACATCAGGGTGCTGGCCTGATTTGTTGTGGTGCGCAGGACGGGAAGGGAGGCACCAGGAGAAAGATTTACTGTCAGCGTCGAAATGCGGGGGACAACATCAGCAGGTTGCCACGCCCGCCCTCTGCTTGCTTCGTCCATCACTTTGCCTACCATTTCAACACCCTGGCGATTATCCAGAGGGTTGGCCTGACTCATTGCCCATGCCTGGGCTGCAGTGGGTGGGGCGGGTGGTGGTGTCTGACGTAACGGCGCGGTGATATCGGTCTGCGGAGCTGTACTTGTCTGTGGGGCTGCGGGTTCGCTCTGAGGTGCTGTTGGTGTCGGTGCTGCGGGAGTCGCGGCGGTTGGTGTATTACCCGTGCGGGCGGGTGCCCAGTCCGCCGCCAGTGCCGGAGCCGCTGACAGCAGCATAACCACTGCAGTGAGAGTGTATTTTTTCATGAGAGTACCTGAGTAAAATTAGCGGGCATCGCGGGTGACGATTGACGCGCCCTCAATACCTTCGGGTTTAACGCTGACGTCGGTTCGCTGGACGCGCACGGTGAAGATAAAGTTCTGTGGTGGCAGGCTGCGGGTCTGACCGTCCAGGCTCAGCGTGACCGGATACTGTATATCCCACATGTAGGGGCCGTTTTCGCCTTCCCTGCCGCGCCGGTAAATCATGCCCTTGCGAGTGGTGTTGGCTGACATGATCATCTTGTCTGTTTTGACTTTAGCGAACAGGTTTGAACTGGTGAGAGCGCTGTAGTAGCTGTTAAAGCCCGCTTCAGAAAATTTCTGCTGTTGGTCGCTAATCTGCGTGCGGTAATTTTTGAAATCGAGCTGGAAAGAATCGCGGATCAACTTATCGCCAAATGCGATGACGTCATCATCAGAATATGCAGGTTCTGAAGTGGGGTGTTGCTCCAGTACGCTGCCTTTATAGGTAGCGAAGTATTTTGTCGGCGGGTTGGCGACTCTCCAGACCAGCCAGGCGTTAACCGGCCATTGCAGCAGGCTCACCGTGGCGGCGATCAGTGCAACCTGTAGCGCCTTGCGGGCAAAGCCTGCGTTGAGCATGTTTCTTTGTTGTAGCTCGAGCGATGCCATGAAAGGGATCATGGCATCATCTGGCGGGCGTCTGTCTTCAGGCGCAGCCGAAGAAGCCTCCGCAGGGGAGGCTGGATTCTTTTTCATCGTTGAATTACTTCCGTCAGTTCAGGGAAATGAAAGAGGAACTGCCGCCACTGGTCGCGGAACTTATCGGTGCAGAAGTGACAGACTGACTCTGTGGGGCGGGCATGTAAGAGCTATATGACGACAGATTGGCGGAGGAGGGTAAATCTCCCCATGGATCAATAGTGGACGGGACATAGTCATTAATTTTGTCTCGTGCCGCCTTGCAGATTTTCTGGCCAATCTGATTCATTACATCCGCCAGATTAGGAAATGTGGGGGCTGTGATTGTGGTGGAAATATTGCCCAGACAGTCGCCCAGTGACGCCGAGACGTTGTTCTGACGCTGTGACCAGGCCTCAGCTGCGGCTTTCGCCCGATTGTAGCCCGCCTCGCTGCCCAGCTGAGCTGCGGTACCTGCACGGCAGGAAGCAGCATCAGCAGCGGGAAGGCACGCCAGGAATAAAAGTGTGAAACAGATTGTACGTCGCATCATGCCCTCACATTGGCTGTGGTTGGATAGCCGGCTTTACCTGCGCCCGGGGAGACTGAGCAGGTTCTTCAGCCTTCGGTGGCGTATATGCCTGAGAGAACCCCAGTTTGCTGTGCAGGGCCGGCGGGATCTTTTCCGGTGTAACCAGCGGTACGGCAAATTTAGGCGCGTCTTTGCCCTTCATTTGAAATGCAAAAGTGTCGAAATTAGCCGTGCTATTTTTCACCGTGTTTACTGCAGAAGCGTGCCCTATGAGCTGCAGAGCGCCGTTATCCTGAACGGAGTTAAGTGCAAGATAGGTGTTGCCATTATTGCCAGTGCAGATGCGGGCCAGTACGTTTCTAAGCTCACCCTCATGGCGAATAATGCCCTGAAGATAATCACCATGCCCTTTCACCAGATGAGCCAGCAGTTCTCCATCGGCGGCGAGCGCATGCATCACAACGGATCCAGCTGCTTTGGAATGAGAAGGTACGGGAGCATCAACCGGCGGTGTGTCCGGGGCAGACTGACCTTTGCCATCCGGACCGGTGTACAGCAACCCGTGTCCGCTGGCGTCAGGCGTGGTAAGTGGCAGATTTGCTGCCTGAATGATCTGCTGTTGTAGCTTCCAGAAGGCGTTACCGTCGTAGGCGGCAAGTTCCGCCGGTGCGACGGCGTGTCGGTCCTCAACAAGCAGCCGGTTGTCCATAGCAGGGGTGACCGTCCAGTGGTTGCGATGGGTGTCGAGCCGTTCAAACCCGGTAACCTTACCGTCGGCATCTTTCACTGGCACGTTCACGGTGACCGGCTTCCTGCCCAAGAATTGCAGTTTCACCATATCGCCAGGCTGCTTACCGCTGTCCTTTAACGCCTGCTCAAGCTCAATACCCCAGAAGGTTTTGTTACCGCCTTTGGTGCGCATCTGCACATAAAAGCTGTCGGATTTGGTTTTATCAAACTGGTATGGCGCTTTGCCGGCATCCAGCAGCTTACCTGTGAGACCGGTGCGTAGCGTCTCTTTTTCAATCGTGGTCAGCGCCGGTGCAGCAGGTTGGGCGGGTGCTTCACTGGCCGCTGAGGCTGAAGGGGAGACTACCGGTGAGTCAGCTGCAGCTTGTGCACGTGCTGGCTCAACTGAAGGACCCGCGGGGCCGATATCCAGTCCGTTCTGTGGCGCGGTATTCTCAGCCCTTGATTTCAGCAGTGCCTCGAACTGCTCCCGTTGGTGTGGGTTTTTAAGGTGTACCTCAATGTTGTAGTCTGCGATTAGCGTCATTGTCCGCAGGATAAACGCTTCACTGCCGGTAATTTCTACCGCGCCGCGCTGATTGGCTTTCGCAGACAGCAGAGCCGCCAGGATCATGCGGTCGTTCTCACTGGCTTCCGGTGAAGCCATCACAATGCGATCGCCGTAATCGCGGAAGGCGTCCTGGCCATCGAGAGCGTATATCCACGTGCGGTCTTCCTGCCGGCTACTGAGGCCCTGCAATAATTCATCAAGATTGATACGGGGTACCGGGTCCTCCTGCGGGCTAACGTCGCCAGCATGACGACCAAAGGTAAAGTTAAAGCCGTTCTCTTCGGCAGGTGTTTCCTGCGGTTCGCTCGGCGAAGTCGTCTTCACTTCTTGCGTCTCCCTGTCACCCTGTACCGGTGGCACTTCGGGGGCTGGCGTTACACCAACAGGGCTTTCGGACGTCTGCTGTGGTGACGGCTCTGGGGATGTCGGCAACGCATCTGGCGGTGAAATATGCGCGTCAGGTAAGGCGGCTGCCGGCTTGGCAAGAGCGTCGGTCTCTGTCGGATGTTGACTGGCTTCAGTTGGCGCGGATTCGGTATCACCGGGCTGCAATGTTGCATCAACAGGCGCAATTTCTGCATCAGGTGGCTGTGAAATTGCTATTTCTGGTTCGTTTTTTGCGTTAACCGGGGGCATTTCTGCATCAGATGGTGCATGTGTGGCTTCAGCAGGTGCTGATACAGCTTCTGCCGGTTCGCTGCTGTTCTGCCCGACGAGGTTGTCTTCACTTTCCGGGGATTGTGAAGAAGGCTCCTGCTGCATGTAAGCCGCATATTCTGCGATATCAGCAGGTTCCGGTAGTTGCTCTTCAGGATAGTCCTGTCTGGGGTGGGTGTCTGGCATGGGATGTTCCTCTGTAAAGGGCTGACGCCAGTCAGGGAGTAAAGGGTCAAGAGCTGGAGACAGCTGGTCGCGCACGGCATCGAGTCCCCGTGATGAATGAATGTCGTTGAAATCGCTGAATGAACCGGTGCCAGCGAATGCCTGTGAGCGTTCGCTTTCAGTAAATTGCGGGATGATATAAGTACCATCAATAGCTGCTGCGGCTTCCCGGGCCTTATTGAGTCCTTTGTTATCTTTTTTTGTGAAGTCATCTTCGCCAAGGATGATGTGGGCCGTCTCGGGATAAAGAGCTTTAAGGTTTCGTGACACCGTCACCATGTTGCCCGCATCGACCGTCATCACAACGGGTATGCCTGTGGCCTGATGCAGGCTTGCCGCAGTTGCATATCCTTCTGCATAGAGAATGGGCCGTTGTGGGCTTAGTTCGCCGCCGACGACGAAGTAATTACCAGTCTTCTCGGCATCCTTCTTCAGGTTTTTGGTACCGTCGGGCTTGATGTATTGCAGCGTGCGAAGTTCGCCGGCTGTATTGCGCAGCGGAATGACCAGGTTGTCGTATTTATCCAGGCGAACACCGTTTACTGCCGGCACCCCTTTTCGGGTCAGGTAAGTGTGAGTATCCGGGGCCGGTGGCATTTTGCTCCATTGCCGCGCCAGGGTTTTGCCCATCTGCG
The DNA here is from genome assembly GCF_030283135.1 of Mixta mediterraneensis. NCBI lineage: Bacteria > Pseudomonadati > Pseudomonadota > Gammaproteobacteria > Enterobacterales > Erwiniaceae > Mixta > Mixta mediterraneensis. Next base: position 17,331 of record NZ_JASUAZ010000004.1, read on the forward strand.
CAAATTCCAGCTGAGATTGTATCTGCCGGTCCCAGCGCTTTTGGGCGGCCAGTGCCCGATGTTTTATCCCCTCTGCCGGGTTATAGGTATGTGAGCCGGTGGAGGTCCAGTTCACCTTGCCTTCGCTTGCCCGGTGATTCTCGTACCATCCAGCTGGCCGGCCATCCATGAACCCCTGATAAACACCAGAACCTCCGGGATAGTCTCCATTTTTGTTTTTATGCTGAGAGATGTTTTTTTGACCTTCAACATATACACGATGTTTTTTTCCATCCATTTCAGGTAATTCACCAGCGGGAAATATAAAACCCGCATCCTGAAGCACCTGTGCAAATTCTTCTGCAGGCGTCAGGTTATCGGTGGTGGTCTGGTTTGGCTGCGAGATAGTATTTTCAGGAAGCCAGGGCTTCACCTTCTCAAGATCGGCGTCTTGTTTTGCGAACCAGAGTTTCTCTGAACGATCATACTCAAGGGCATAATTTCCATCAGCAAGACGTCCGGCCGCGCGTAATGCGTCCTTTTTGTTATCCGGCATGATGGTGAGATAAGTACGTTTCTGCATTGTCATGTTCCTATGTTATTCAAAGAACTTGCGATACCACCACGGACGACCTGTCAGGCGCTGTCCGCGAAGAAGATAGATGAGGCGCTGCCAGAGCACCGTGATGGTGAAACCGAAGAAGGAGAGGAGCCGAAAGAAGAGGATGATGCCGGTGATGATGTAGAGCGTGGTCGTTTCCGGCCACTGAAACCATGCGGCATACAGGGCAAAAAGCACGACCGGAATACCCAGTATTTCCAGTCGTCGCCCGGCATCCCGCCAGGGGCAAATATTCACATGGACATCCTCCGCTCCAGTTCGCGTTGGGTAATAACGGTCCTTAGTTCGTGCAGGCTGATACGGCCTTGCATATAAAGTGTGCATGCTTTATCACTCATGCGGGATTTACGCTCACTCAGATGGTTATCGATCCAGTCACGCCAGCGGGTATGATCCAGACGCCCCAGCGCTTCACGAACATCATCATCAAACACCAGATACTCCCTCACAGCCTGACGTTTGCCGTCGGTGGTACGTAACAGACGCTGGGCAATGATGTACTGCAGATTGCTCAGCAGGTTGTGTGCCATCGCTTCCCGAAGTTCTGTCGGGACCAGCATCAACGCGCGGGGAATGGTCTCTCCCGGGGAGTCGGTGTGCATAGTAGACAGGCAGAGGTGCCCGGACTGGCCGTTCATGACGGCACCGTAGAGTGTTTCGAGATCGCGTATTTCGCCCACGCCAATTACACCAGGTGCGCGACGCAATGAGAGCCGCAGGTGTTCAGAGAAGGAAGCCACATCGCGACCAATCTGCGACTGTTCCGGCATCAGGATGGCATCCGGAAAGTTCAGCAGAAATTCAATCGGGTCTTCCGCCGTGACAATTTTGCGGTCAGGGTAATGCTGGGCGCAGTACTGATAGATAGCAGCCAGTAGCGTGGATTTCCCCGAACCTGTTTCGCCGACGACCAGACCTATGCCCTTGTGAGGAAGTAACGCCGGGAATAAATCATCTTCCAGCCCAAGGCTTTCAAGCGGCGGAATAATGGTCGGGATGGTTCGCAGCGTGAGTGCCGGCACCATGTCATAGTCACCGATGGTGGCCTGCACGAAGTTACAGCGAAAGCGCAGGCGTTCGCCTCGCCCGAGTCCGTAACGGTTGTAAATATCACCGGTCAGCTGAAGGGCGCGGTCGACCCCTTTGCCCGATTTGAGATCACCTTTGATCTGCTCAGAAAAAACATCATCCATTAAGCGGGCCAGCTGAGGGGGTTCAATGCGGAACTCGCTGGCCCGGACCTTACGGCCATACAAATCAACAACCAGCGGCCCGCCACCCTGCAGGAAAATATCGGAAACATTGTTGAGGGAACAGTGAACAAGAAAGGACCGCAAGGCATCGCCGGTGATTCCACCGTGCTTATGGAAATCAAATGCCGGTAACATCATTGCGCCTCCCTGCGGATGACAGGTTTCCACTGTTTTTTATCCACGACAAAGCCTGCCGGATCCTGAATGCGTTTCACCTTGTCACCAATCATCAGTTCATCACGTGTGCCGGTGACGCTCTGCTGGGTCTCTTTGACATCCGGTGCCTGAATAATGCCCTGCTGTAGCAGCGTGGAATAACGGAGCATGCCGGTGTAATCACGGGTCAAACGGTTGAAATTGGCTTCCAGCGTGCGATCGGCACTGAGACGGCCTTCCTCCCAGCCACGACGCACGGCTTTTTCCCAGACAGCCTTCTCCTTGCTGTTTTTGGGGCGGACGCTGGCATCCGGTGCATCAATACGCTTGCTGGCAAGCCCCGGGAGCAGCCAGGTTCGCCAGCCCGGAGGGTTACTGACAAAGCGAGCCGGAACCAGAATGTTATAGGTGCGATATGCTGTGCGTATCTGATCCGGCGTGATATGTGCCATGTCAGTCGCGGTGGCTATCACCGGCGGCATATAGCCCTGTCGGCTGATAAGGGGGCGAAAGTCGTACATATTGTTGAGTGTGGTGTCGCGGGCCGTCAGTATCTGACGAAGTTCCCAGGCTCGCTGAGCTTTTCCCCCCTGAAACCCTACAGTCTGGCCAGCATCGTTGAGCATCTGCCAGACGGTATCGCTCAGCCCGTTAAAATCATTGACGGTCGGATTGAGGTAGTCCGCCATATCTGCAGGCGGGGCATCTTCTGCGAATGCAGGCAGCGTGCAACACAGCAGCAGGCCTGCAAGTAGCTGTCGTTTCATGCGAGGCGACCTCCTTTATCCGGAAGCGCAAAGTACAGGTGCAGCTCCAGTGGCTGCTGTTTCAGGGTGGCACGCCAACCTATCTGCGTTTCCAGCTGACGGAGCAGGTTCTCAAACGTGATGTTGTTGACATGAACACTGACGGGCAGCGGTAGCCGAACCCCGCTGTATGCGAAATTAAGTCCGCGTTGACGGGCCAGCTGGGCGAGCAGTTCAATAGCATCTCCCTCCCAGTTCAGTGAAAGCCTGTCACTGTTTGCCGCGAAACTACCGGGAAGCCGCGTGGCCTTCTGGTTTAGTGCACCATCGAGGTAAAGCTGTTGCTGTGTGCTGCGGATTCGTGAGGCATCGTCTGATGCCTGCGTCAGCGGGACAGTATTATGCGGTTGCTGCGCCTGACAACCGGACAGCAGAATGCCTGCCAGCGCGGCAAGATACGTGGTTTTCATCATGAGGATTCCTGAAATAACACGACATTGAATGAGCGTTGCCATGTGTAAGAGGGGATTAACAGGGTTTTACGAAACGAGGAGAGATAATCAGAGCTGGAAAAACAGGTCACTCTTTAATTGGGGATCATCCTCATGCCGTCACTGACTTTTCCCCAAACGATAATATGCCCGCTATGCTGCTTTCCACCCGGCGCAAAATGATGCGATTTTGCCGTCAGCATCGATAAACGCGTCAAAGCGTATTGCAGGCTGGCAGCGCTAACCGATGAGAAGGCACGGTGCCCGGTGCTGGCTATGTGTAAATATTCTTCGGCTTTATATTCCATCATTTGTTTTTTCATCTTTATCTACCTTTTCAATATTCAGGTGTTGTTCAGTCCGTCAGGTCTACGCGGATATCGCTGCTGACATGGAAATCGGAAGACGCCATCGTCACGGCGATTTGATTGCCGGAACTGACAGGAACGGAGAACATGCGCTGGACGACTGCGTACGACTGATAAACCCAGGAGTGACCGCTGCTGCCACCTTTCCTGACGATAACCTGGTTGTTCAGTGTCCCGACTACCTGGCCGTTTACGGTGACATTGAAGTTGGCAAATGCCGTGTGAGAGCCATCTTTACCGTTAAACAGAGAGGATACGGTTACCAGGATGTTTTTGTAGCTTCCCGGCGCGTTGAGTACCAGTTGTCCGCTGCCTGTACGGCTGAATGTCCCACCTGAAAGGCTTTGCCAGATGCCGCCCTGACAGGAGAGCAGTGCGCCGGTGCTGTCGAGTCCCACGGTGCGGCTTTCACACGCGGCACCGGCTGTGGCCACACCGTCGAGCTGCAGATATTCGCCGGTAGCCAGGCGACCGTCTGACCGGACTGTTCCACCTTTGAGCTGGCCACTGGTGTAAATTCCCTTGCCGTTTACCGACTTGATCCAGTCGTTGTCATCCATATAAAGACCACCGCCGTGCGCTTCATTCAGCCAGCCTTTGCCCGTGCCTGTGATGAGCCATCCGCTTTTGCTTTTGATATCGTTTTCGGCAGTGACGGTGTTACTGAAGTTTCCTGTTTCACCGTTAACTGCCTTAGCGTTGTTGAGGTCATTACTGCCCATATCAATAGCAGTGTGCATCCGGTTCAGGTCGGGACGACCGCTGACCTGATAGCGATACAAACGGTCGCTTTCCTGCTGGTCGGTGCCCAGGACATCCGATGAAAGCCATGTGGCCAGCCGACCTTTTGCTGCGCTCAGGCCATAGCTGTTCAGGTTCAATTCCCAGCCGGCAAATGCACCTGTCGCCACATTGTCTGGCCAGACGTATCCACCTGAGCCATCTACTTTCTGTGAGATGTAGCGCAAACCTTTATAGGCGAACTCCTGACCGCCGGTAGTCAGAACAAAGGCCACCAGTTTTTGATTGAACTTAGGATCCCGGGCAATACCCACCAGATAAGTCTGTGCGGCCGTATTACGCAGTGAGAATCCTGTCGGCAAATACCCCGCCTGTTGCAGATCTGCGCCTGTCACGGTCACGGGGGTTCCTCCGCTGACCTGACTTACCAAAGCATCGCGGTTATCGCGAATATAGCTTTTCGCTGCGCTGCCTACGGCAGTCATGTTGCTTGCCTCGACTCCCCATTCCATTTCCTGCATGTAGTTGGTATAGCGGGGGTAGCCATAGATGACGGCGAGCATGATGACGACCAGCGCAACGAGTATTTCAATTGTCAGCATCCCCCGGTTAACGGAGGACGGTATCTGTTTATTCATGCGATTTAGCCTGTAGATAAAGGAAACCTCTGCGCCAGAATGGCCACGCTGAGGCAGAGACAAAGGTATGGGGCGAAGGGGATTTCCTGTTGTTTGGAGAGTAAGCCAACCATGCTGGAAAGCAGTTGCAGCAAAATGAGGCCAAGCGCTGCAAGGGCAATTACGGCGGTAGTGGGCAAAGTTAGCCAGACGCTCAGCCCTGTGAGCAAATACACATCCCCCAGTCCGAATCGTTCCCTGCCGTGTCGATTTGCCCAGAGTCGGAAGAGAAAGAGCACACCGTACATTGCCATTCCATCACCGACCGCCATCAATGTTGATATGCCGGATTGTGATAACAGGGAGAACAGCAGGCCGCTGAATATCAGGCTGTTAGTGAACCGCAATGGCAACCATTGCCGGGCAAGATCCAGTTCGGTAAGCAGAACGCACCACCCGAGTAAGATCAGGTCACGTAGTACAACATGCCAGGGCAAACACTGTGACAACCCCCGGGTAGCGACGACACTTGCCAGAACGGCAAAAAGAAACACCAGGAAAGAAGAGAAAGGCAGGTTCGTCGGTGTCACCCCTTCCGTTTCACGAATGAACCCGGAAGCTTGCCGTACAAGACTGCGCCCCATGAGAGCAAATACCGGTAAAAATACGCAAAACGTCAGGACGGGCATCATTGTCTTCGTACCAGTAACTGGTTGTAGATACCGTATATCCGTCTGGCGTAAACCATCCTTCGCTTTTCATTATTATCAGCAAAACCTGCGTTGTAAGAACCCAGGCAGCTCCAGCTGACACCGCAGGTCTGCAAATGTTTTGCCAGTATCCAGGCACCGATCTGCACGTTAAGGCAGGCGTTGTTCAGTAAGTCATCTTTCGAACGGATGACACCCATTGAGATCAGCGTGGGGATGTGGGTGGAGTTGATTTGCATCACACCGTAATCGGTGCTGACAGCCTTACCTGCTTTGTTGCGATTGGTATTGATAGCCCGGGGATTCAACCCGCTTTCCTGTACGGCCATGGCTTCAAGCAGCACGGGATCAATCTGGTAACGTGCGCCGGCCGCCTGAAAGCAGAATGCAAAAGAAGAGCTGGAAGTCAGCAGGAGCAAGAGCAGCAGCACGGTACGTGACAGAATAGTTTCCATATCATCAGTCCGTAAAAAGGGCAGACATCTTGCCTGCCCGGTCAGTGGTTAGCGTGGAGTCACACTGTGTTACGTGTTGCTTTTGAATTTCAGTGTGTTGTTACCGTTAGAACCGGTATCGGCCTGACACTGAGAGCCGGCGTTAGCGGCCGTGACTGCGCCGACCGTTGCGGTGCCATTGATAGAGGTTTCAGAGACGACCGTGGTTTGTGACATTTTGGTGGCCATCGTGACACAGGCTTCCTGTGGGACGCTTTCATAGGTCAGAGAGAATCCCGTGTTATTACCACCGGATGAAGCTTCTGCCTGTACCGTTACGCTTCCGCCCCAGGTATTGATCACGGTCGCACTGCCTGAACTCTTATCACCAACGAGCGTCATCGAGTTGGGTACGCCACCGAACTGTACCAGTGTGCCGGTCATTTTGGCCGCGTCGCTGAATTCATATCCTCCCTGCGTTTTCAGCAGGGTGCGGGTCTGAGTCATGATTTCCTGCGCATTGCCGAGTTCCATCGTGGTGTCATTCTTGCGGAACAAACTGCCGCTGTTTGCAAAGATGTAAATCACCAGAATGACAATAACGGCGAGGATAATGACCAGTTCAATGCTCAGTACGCCACGGTGAACAGGACGCGGCAGTGCCTGTGAAGCTGAGTTCTTCATGAGTTTTCCTTAATTACTGTGAATGGCTGAAATGCCAGTGAGTGTGGGTGGGTAAAGCGCGTTACTGGCCCATCTGGCCAGCCATATCGTTAAGCTGTTGTATGACCTGAACTAACAGGATCATGTAGCTACTGACGATCAGGAACAAAAAGGTGGATAAGCGTGTTGCACGCCGTTTAATGATTTTGACTGCGCGGATTAGCCAGTGTCTGGCGTAGTTTTCAATGATGATGTCGGCATTATCACCATCAGTGAGCAGGACCAGCTTGTTGACGCAATCTTTTGAGGGGAACTGGTAGCCAGCATTGCGCAGTGCCAGCCCCAGATGCTGCCCCTGGCGAACCAGACGGCGTGTTGCGTTCAGACGTTCCAGCAACCACGGAGATGCGTTACGCGACAGGATATCCAGAGCATCAAGCGTCTTAACATCTGCCCGCAGCAGGGCTGAAATATTGAGCAGAAAGGCAACGCCCTGAAAATCTTTGTACACCGACCAGGGAACAAGATAATCCAGCCAGCGCCGAACCCTGCCGGTCAGGTTGTTGAATGACCAGGTTATCCAGGCAATCAATAACGCGACCGAAAGCGAAAGCAGGACGCCATGAATAACGACAAAATCCGACGTTGCGCCCAGCCACCAAATGCCGCCCTCCCAGGTTTCCCGTGGCACAATTTTGGTCAGTTGAGGAATAAAATGCTTACTGACCAGTACCATGATGCCAATCACGGTGGAAATTAACGCCAGTGGGTAACCCAGTGTACTAAACACTGAAGACTTCATTTCATCAACGCCCTGAACCACCGTCATCGCCCGCCGAAGCGCCTCTGATATCCGTCCATCCATGACGCCGGCGCTGATAATCGCGGCCTCCTGGCGGGGGATCCAATCGGCAAGGGCTACGTCGAGAGACTGGCCGTTACGAATAGCCTTCAGGCAGTCATCCAGCCAGACGGCTGAAGGGGAGGTGCGTTTACCAAAGTCAGTAGCGCTGTCGCGCATATTGGTCAGCGCAACTTCCAGCGTACGGTTGTTGTCCAGTAAAAAAGCCAAATCCTCATAAAGCGAAAGCCGGTCACCGGTAGAAAAGGTATGACGATAAAGCCAGCGGGTCGCTGCCTGCCGGTAAACCGCCAGCCCATGCTTACTCTTCCCCGCTGTGGTCAGTTTCGCCCGCAGTACGTGCAGTCTTTTCATCGGCTGACGTCCTCTTTATTAAGATCCAGCCAGCGGTCTTCATCCAGCGGACTGATACGGTCGGCGGCCAGCGGATCTACCAGACCGGCATTGATGTGATGTAACAGGTGCGTGTTTCGGGTGATCCCTCCAAGCGTGCGGTGCCAGTAACTACGGGCGGCCAGTTTCCCTTTTTCGCGATATATCTGCATAAAGGTGGCGTCAGGACTAATCACTTCAGCAATCACCGTTCGGCCCACAATGCCCATATGACAGCACTCACACCCCTCTGTATTGCGGAAATACAGATTGTCTGCAGCTAACAGTTCCTGCGTTAACAGGTCACGTTCGTCGTCGGTCAGTGTGCTCTCAACGGCAGACCAGGGCTTTTTGCACTCCGGACAGAGCAGCTGGACCAGACGCTGACTGATAAGACCGATCATCAATTGCGGGTCCGTCAGGAGCGCTGGGTTAATGCCCATCGTCACCAGACGTTCCAGAATATTAATCGGGTCATTGGCGTGCAGCGTGGACAGCAGCAGGTGGCCTGTCATCGCGGCGGTTATGCTGGTTTGCGCTGAGTTGTTATCGCGCATTTCACCGACTACCAGGGCATCCGGATCTAAACGCAGTCCGGCGGATATGGAACGAACCCATGCCGTTGATACGGCGTCCGGGTTGTTTTTGTCAGCAATAATGGCGGTTTGTACTGCGCCCTCGATGTGCCCCTCAGGTGGGTCTTCGATGGTCATCAACCGCCGCAGGTGCCGGGTACTGTCCAGATACATCGCGCTAAATGTGCGTAGCGTTGTGCTTTTCCCTGAACCCGTAGGGCCGGAAAGAATGACAATACCTTCCGGACGTTGCAGCATTCTTCTCAGAAGCTTTTGCTGTGCTGGCAGAAACCCCAACATATCCAGCGTAGGCGGTGCTGCACTGTCGTCTGGAATAACGCGCATGACCACGTACAATCCATATACGGCAGGGGTATGGGCATAACGGGCACCGAACAGGTTCAGGCCCTGCAGAAAATCTTTTCGTAAGCGCCCATCCTGTTGCCGGTTGGGGTTGAACTGAGATTCTGCGACATCGCACATCGACAGTACGATGGTGGAGGCCAGGTCTTCGCCGTCTTCTTTCGAGATGGCATCGACTTTGATCAGGTCTCCGTGGATACGCATCATCACATGCGTGGTTCCACCCTTTCCTATCTCCAGATGAATATCTGAAGCCTGTAGCTTTGCAGCCTGACGAAAGTAAGCGACAACCTTTTTCTGGTTGTCGCTGAAGTCCTGATTGAGGGTGTCTCTGGGTTGTTTAGCCTTTAATTCCCGTATCTGGTCCAGCGGAAGAAAATTAATGGCTATGGGTTTTTGGTGTTTCTGACGCAGTGAGTTAACAAACGACTGCACACGTACGTCAGCGCGATGATGTTCTGCGATCATCAACGAAAGCTGGCCACCCTCTGTCGTAACAGGGTGCAGCCAGTTCTCGATGTCAGCAGGAATAGGCGTGTCGAGCATAGAAACCTGTATGAACGCATCCCAGTTTGCAAGGCTTTCGTTGTTCTGACATTGACAGAGTAGTTGCAGCTCTGTATCCGGCCTTATTGCAGTCAGAGCTGCGGGCCACTATGAGATTCGCTGACTCACACCTTATTCTCATTGCGGGCTTTATACCCCGGTTTCTATTCAGGTTTAGCAAGTCACGGTCTTACCTGTCGTTGTCATCACTTCGATTGCCACAGCAACTTTTTTGCATTCACCCTTTTAGTAAGAGTTAATGTTTATCTGCATCAGCCATTAATACGGTCTGACACTGACGTGATCTTTTTCATAGTTCCGGCTATGAGCCGATATGGCCCATACTGTTCTTGCCAGTTTGTTGGCCGTTGCAACAACTGCCACGCTGGCCGGCCGTCGCTGCTTCAACCCCGTTATCCATGAATCCGGTTCTTTTGCCACCAGAGAGGCTGCACGGGCTCCATGGATAAACAGGGTTCGCAGGTAGGTGTCGCCACGTTTACTTATCCCCAGCAGTTTTATTTTTCCACCGGACCCTGTTTGCTTCGGCACAAGCCCCACATACGCCGCAAACTCCCGCCCCGACTTAAAGGCTGACGCTTCCCCCATTGTGGCAACGGCGGCTGTGGCGATAAGTGGCCCCACACCGGGGATTTCCAGTAGCCGTCTGCAGGTTTCATTTTGCTTTGCCACGGCTTTCAGCTGTTTTTCTATCCCGTTGATTTGCTCATCCAGCTCACTGAGCCTGCGATGTTGCTCTTCCAGCAGAGCAATCAGGAACGACGGCAGCTTTTCCCGCAGGCGCTCAAGTACCACCGGCACTGCTTTATCCAGCGAAGCCCGTCCTTTCCTCACGGTTTCACCGAACTCCAGGAACATTCCGTGCAGCGCGTTTATCTGCGCAGTTCGGAACTTCACCAACTGCTGCCGCATGCGGTGCAGGGCCAGGATAGCCTGTTGTTCTTCCGTTTTTACCGCGATGGCTTTTCCCGGTTGCTGTACCGCCATCCAGATAGCGCGGGCATCCATAACGTCATTTTTGTTGCCCATGACGAATGCCTTAACGAACCGGGCCTGAAGCAGACGAACCTTATGCCCCAGTTTTATCAGCTCTCTGGCCCAGTGCTGAGAGCCGCCGCAGGCTTCCATGCCGATCAGACAGGGTTCGCGGTTAGAGAAGAACGCCAGAAAATCCAGGCTACGAAGCTGCTTATCAACGACTTCACCGCTATATTCATCGATAAAGTGGACCTGAATAAGATGTTTTGCGATATCAACGCCAACCGGTGTATATTTCATGTTGTGGATCCTTCAGTTATCAGGGAGCTTATGTATCCCGCCGTGGGCACATTACGATGCCGTAAGTCTGTAAGGATCCACACCCTCATTTCTTCGATTTCCGTCACACGTTCCCCCAATTGAAACCGCTTTTGAATCAAGGCTGAGGCAGAGCGCAACATCGTGAGCACTGAACAGTCTTGCTGAAAAAGTGGTCATTCATTGCCAGCTCATTTCCCCGCTGCCGTGGAGTGGAATGCGTTCATCTCATTCTCACTGGCGAATAGGCAAGTAAATCGAGAATTCGGTATGGCCAGGCCAACTGTTAAATTCTATTTTTCCTGAATGCTGATCGATCAGACTACGGGCGATTGAGAGGCCCAGGCCGGTGCCGCCCTCGCGTCCGCTTACCATGGGATAAAACAGCGTATCCTGCAGTTGGGCTGGAATACCCGGGCCGTCATCTTCAATATCGATGCGTGCCACAAGGCGATAGCGCGTGCCGTGCAGCGTTAACTGAAAGGCTGTGCGGGTGCGAATAATGATTTTCCCCCCTTCATCACCCAAGGCCTGAAGCGCATTACGTACGACGTTGAGTAAGACCTGTTCGATTTGATCCGGGTCGTGTGGCAACTCCGGTAGACTGGGGTCGTAATCCCGCACCAGCGAGATATTATCCGGCAACTCCATCGACACCAGATTCACTACACGCTCAGCGACCTGATGAATGCTTTGGGTTATGTGCATGCCCGGCTGCTGTGGCCCTAACAGGCGATCCACCAGGTTTCGCAACCGATCCGCCTGCTCAATAATGACTTTGGTATATTCATTCAGGGAGGGATCGGGCAGCGCGCGCGACAAGAGTTGTGCAGCACCGCGTAAGCCTCCCAGTGGGTTTTTAATTTCATGCGCCAGACCGCGAACCAAATCGCGAGCGGCTACCTGCTGGGCATGCTGTAATTGTTCCTGACTGAGGCGTCGTTGATTATCCATCGGCGCCATTTCCAACAGGATAAAGCCGTCAGGCAAGCGTTGCGCCGTCAGCGACATGATATGCGCACGACCATCCACAACCAGCGTAACTTCACTGTCGGTAAATCCCTGGCCTGCCTCAAGACTTTCGCGCATTACCTCAATATTCAGCGAAAAGTAGCCAGTTAATTCAGGTAACGGCGTGCCGAACAATTTACGAGAGCTTTGCGCCAGTAATTGCTGTGCTGCCGGATTGGCGTAATGAATAACCAGACCGTTATCCACCAGCAAAATACTGTTGATTAAGGAATTGAGAATCTGCCCTGCATCGGGCAGCGAACCAGTTGCCATACAGCGATCCTCTGCACTAATTAAGTGCATTGTAGTCTTTAAGCTAAATTTAAGGCGTATAAGCGGTGAATTCGCGGAGAAAAAAGCCCATCCGAAGATGGGCTGAAAGTTTCCACGGCAACATAAAACCTAAAATTGATTAAACGCTGTAGTAAAGCTCGAATTCTACTGGGTGTGGAGTCATACGAACGCGGTCATCGTCTGCTTTGCGCAGGGCGATGTAGGCGTCAATCGTGTCGTCAGTGAACACGCCACCACGGGTCAGGAATTCACGGTCTTCGTTCAGTGCGTTCAGGGCTTCTTCCAGTGAACCGGCTACTTTTGGAATCTCAGCTTCTTCTTCCGGCGGCAGGTCATACAGGTTTTTGTCCATGGCATCGCCTGGGTGGATCTTATTGATGATGCCGTCAAGGCCGGCCATCAGCAGAGCGGTAAATGCCAGGTATGGGTTAGCCGCTGGATCCGGGAAGCGTGCTTCGATACGACGTGCTTTCGGGCTGGCAACAACCGGAATTCGGATGGAAGCCGAGCGGTTACGGGCTGAGTAAGCCAGCATAACCGGCGCTTCGTAGCCTGGAACCAGACGCTTGTACGAGTTAGTGGTTGGGTTCGCCAGGGCGTTAATCGCTTTAGCGTGCTTAATCACACCGCCGATATAGAACAGCGCCATTTCAGACAGGCCGCCGTACTTATCGCCAGAGAACAGGTTCTCGCCACCTTTAGACAGTGACATATGGCAGTGCATACCTGAACCGTTGTCGCCAAACATTGGCTTCGGCATAAAGGTGGCTGTTTTGCCGTAAGCGTGCGCGACGTTATGCACGACATATTTGTAGATCTGAATTTCGTCAGCTTTTTTGGTCATGGTGTTGAAGCGGGTTGCCACTTCGTTCTGACCGGCTGTTGCCACTTCATGGTGATGCGCTTCCACTACCAGGCCCATTTGTTCCATGGTCAGACACATGGCAGAACGGATGTCCTGTGATGAGTCAACGGGTGGAACCGGGAAGTAGCCGCCTTTCAGACCTGGACGGTGACCTTTGTTGCCGCCTTCGTATTCTTTACCGGTATTCCATGCTGCTTCGATGTCATCAATAGCAACGTGTGAGCCGGAAGTAGAAGAGCCGAAGCGGATGTCATCGAACAGGAAGAATTCGGGTTCTGGTCCGAACAGCACGGTGTCCGCGATGCCAGAAGAGCGCAGGAAATCTTCAGCGCGCTTTGCAATTGAGCGCGGGTCACGATCGTAGCCCTGCATCGTGCCTGGTTCAAGGATGTCACAACGGATGATCAGCGTAGAATCTTCGAAGAACGGATCCATTACCGCTGTGGTCGCGTCAGGCATCAGCACCATATCTGATTCGTTAATACCTTTCCAGCCACTGATGGAGGAGCCATCGAACATTTTGCCTTCTTCGAAGAAGTCAGCGTTAACCTGGTGAGCAGGGATAGTAACGTGCTGTTCTTTACCTTTGGTATCGGTAAAACGCAGGTCAACAAACTTAACTTCATGCTCGTTCATCATCGAGAGAACGTGTTCAGCGGACATACTCAACTCTCCTGGAAATGGTCATTGTCTACATGGTGAGAGAACTTTGTTGCCTGGAATGCGTCTCTTGATACATCCATCCCTAACCAACAGATCTCGGCAAGCTCTTCAACCGTTGTCTAACTGTCGTTTTTGCTTAATTCATATAAAGCGAATTCTGTGCCAACTTTATCTTATCGCGCTAAATCGCGCTGTAACGCATTTTGCAGGCTTGGCGGACTGCACCATTATGGATGATTTGCACTAAATTGGTGCTACAGGCTTAAATATAAGCACTAATTTGGTGCAATCTGCCAATTTAGTGCATTTTCTACACCGGAAACAGTGCGAGTTTCCGTCAATGCAATAATCTTTCAGTGAAAAGTGTGATCATGTTCAGTATTCCGCTTAATCCGTGTACAATAGCGCGCTATTTCTAATGCCTGAGGCAAAGCTGTGATCGAAAATTTGCGTAACATCGCCATTATCGCGCACGTTGACCATGGAAAGACCACCTTGGTTGACAAACTGCTGCAACAATCCGGTACCTTCGACGCCCGTACCGAAGCTACTGAGCGCGTGATGGACTCCAATGATTTGGAGAAAGAGCGTGGGATTACCATCCTCGCAAAAAACACCGCCATTAAATGGAATGACTACCGTATCAACATTGTTGATACCCCAGGACACGCCGACTTCGGTGGTGAAGTTGAGCGCGTTATGTCCATGGTGGATTCGGTGCTGTTGGTTGTAGATGCGATGGATGGCCCAATGCCGCAAACCCGCTTCGTGACCAAAAAAGCGTTCGCGCATGGTCTGAAGCCGATTGTGGTTATCAACAAAATTGACCGTCCTGGCGCTCGTCCAGACTGGGTTGTGGACCAGGTCTTTGACCTGTTCGTAAATCTTGATGCCACTGACGAGCAGCTTGATTTCCCAATCATTTATGCTTCTGCGCTGAATGGTATCGCGGGTCAGGAATACACGGATATGGCAGACGATATGACTCCGCTGTATCAGGCAATCGTTGACCACGTTTCTCCACCACAGGTTGAAGTTGAAGCGCCGCTGCAGATGCAAATTTCTCAGTTGGACTACAACAACTATCTGGGCGTGATCGGCATTGGCCGCATTAAGCGCGGTAAAATTAAGCCAAACCAGCAAGTTACTATTATCGACAGCGAAGGCAAAACCCGTAACGGGAAAGTCGGTAAAGTGCTGGGTCACCTTGGTCTGGAGCGTATTGATACCGATCTGGCTGAAGCTGGCGACATCGTTGCGGTTACCGGCCTGGGTGAGCTGAACATCTCTGACACCATTTGCGATCCTCAAAACGTGCAGGCGCTGCCAGCGCTGAGCGTTGATGAGCCAACCGTAACCATGTTTTTTAACGTCAACACCTCACCGTTCTGCGGTAAAGAAGGTAAGTACGTGACTTCACGTCAGATCCTTGAGCGTCTGAATAAAGAACTGGTTCACAACGTTGCGCTGCGTGTTGAAGAAACCGAAGACGCTGACGCGTTCCGCGTATCAGGTCGTGGTGAGCTGCACCTTTCCGTATTGATCGAAAACATGCGTCGTGAAGGTTTTGAACTGGCGGTATCTCGTCCGAAAGTTATCTTCCGTGAAATCGATGGTCGCAAACAAGAGCCGTTCGAGAACGTAACGCTGGATATTGAAGAAACGCACCAGGGCTCGGTAATGCAAGCCATGGGTGAGCGTAAAGGCGATCTGAAAAACATGGATCCGGATGGTAAAGGCCGCGTACGTCTCGACTACGTGATCCCAAGCCGTGGTCTGATCGGCTTCCGTAACGAATTCATGACCATGACTTCGGGTACTGGTCTGCTTTATTCCACCTTCAGCCACTACGACGATATTCGTCAGGGCGAAGTGGGACAGCGTCAGAACGGCGTGCTGATCTCTAACGGGCAGGGCAAAGCGGTAGCATTTGCCCTGTTCAGCCTGCAAGATCGCGGCAAGTTGTTCCTGGGTCACGGTGCGGAAGTCTATGAAGGCCAGATCATTGGTATTCACAGCCGTTCTAACGACCTGACGGTTAACTGTCTGACCGGTAAGAAGCTGACTAACATGCGTGCTTCCGGGACTGACGAAGCCACCACACTGGTTCCACCTGTCAAGATGACGCTTGAGCAGGCCATCGAGTTCATTGATGATGACGAACTGGTAGAAGTGACACCACAGTCAGTCCGTATTCGTAAACGTCACCTGACTGAGAACGAGCGTAAGCGCGCCTCACGCGGTAGCAAAGAAGTTTAATTTTTCTGCTACAGCTACTCAGTAAAAAGCCTCGCACTGCGGGGCTTTTTTTCGCCTGCCATAATCTGAATTTTGCCCTGTTTCAGTCCTCCCCGCCAGTAAGGACATAACCCGCGTAGCGCTTGCTCATTGCTTTCTTGCACCCGCTTCCACTTCAAACTTTTCTCTTGGAGGTTGCCTGTTCAGCCTTGCCTTTTGCCGCTAGAGTGAATGATCCAGGGAACAGAAGGAGGCTTTATGCTGTACATATTTGATTTAGGCAATGTGATTATCGACATTGATTTCAACCGCGTGTTAGGCGTCTGGAGCGACTTAAGTTGTGTACCGCTGGCATCGCTGCAAAGTCATTTCCGGATGGATGAGGAGTTTGAGCAGCACGAACGCGGTGAAATCAGCGATGAGGCGTTTGCTGCTGCGCTGTGCGAGAAGCTGGAGATCTCCCTGAGTTATGAACAATTCACTGCGGGCTGGCAGGCGGTATTTGTTAGTGTGCGGGCTGATACCCTGGCGTTATTGAACAAGCTGCGTGCCAAAGGCCATCGCGTGGTGATTTTGTCTAATACCAATAAGCTGCATTGTGCTTTCTGGCCAACGCAATATCCCGATGTCCAGCAGGCGGTAGACAAGCTTTATCTGTCGCAAAATTTAGGTATGCGTAAACCGGAAGCGCGCATCTACCAGCATGTGCTGGATACAGAAGGTGTCGCTGCCGATCAGGCAATATTCTTTGATGACAACGCACAAAATATCGAAGCGGCGCGCGCGCTGGGCATTGAAAGCGTATTGGTAACCGACAGCAAAACCGTGCCGGACTGGTTTGCGAGCCAGCACTAAGCCATGATGTCACGACAATTCCGCCCTGGGCTACATGCTTTCTGGCTGTGGCTCAAGCTGCTTTGGAAGCGCATTAACGACGACAACATGACAACGCAGGCAGGGAACCTGGCTTACGTTTCGTTGCTGGCGCTGGTGCCGCTGGTAGCGGTGGTGTTTGCGCTGTTTGCGGCCTTTCCGGTATTTTCTGACGTCAGCGTTCAGCTAAAAAACTTCATCTTCACCAACTTTATGCCTGCCGCTGGGAATACGCTACAACGTTATATGGAGCAGTTTGTGGCTAATGTCAATCGTATGACGGCGGTTGGTGCAGTCGGCTTGATTGTCACCGCGCTGCTGCTGATGCATTCGGTAGACTCCGCGCTCAATACCATCTGGCGTAGCCATAAAAAGCGTCCGCTGGTCTATTCGTTTGCCGTCTACTGGATGATCCTGACACTGGGACCGCTACTGGCGGGAGCTAGCCTGGCGATCAGCTCGTATCTGCTGTCGCTACGCTGGGTAAATGTTAGCGGTGTAACCAGCCTGATTGATCAGATGCTGCGTATTTTTCCGTTATTACTGTCGTGGTTTGCGTTTTGGTTGCTGTACAGCATTGTGCCCACCAGGCGTATACCGCCGCGCGATGCGCTGATTGGTGCATTGGTTGCCGGTGCACTTTTTGAACTGGGTAAAAAGGGCTTCGCTCTGTATGTTACGATGTTTCCTTCGTACCAGTTGATTTACGGCGTGCTGGCCGTGATCCCAATCCTGTTTCTTTGGGTGTACTGGACCTGGTGCATTGTGTTGTTAGGCGCTGAAATTACTGCCACCCTGGGCGATTATCGCCAGTTAAAACAACAAGAACGAGAAAAATAACGAGAGGAAGTATGATTGCTTTGATTCAACGTGTACAACGCGCCAGCGTCAGCGTCGATCACGCTGTGACAGGGGAAATAGGTGCAGGTTTACTGATTCTGTTGGGCGTTGAAAAGGGCGATGACGAGAAGCGGGCAGAGCGTCTCGCTGAACGCGTATTAGGCTATCGTGTTTTCAGTGATGAGCAGGGCAAAATGAACCTGAACGTCAAGCAGGCGGGCGGCAGCGTGCTAGTGGTGTCGCAGTTTACGCTGGCGGCAGACACGCAAAAAGGCATGCGGCCATCGTTTTCCGCTGGAGCTGAACCCGCTGTAGCGGAACGGCTTTACGAATACTTTAGCGACTGTTGCCGTCAGCAGGCGGTCACCACAGCAAATGGCCGTTTTGCTGCTGATATGCAGGTCGCGCTGGTGAATGATGGTCCTGTAACGTTTTGGTTGCAGGTGTGAGGTCGTTAGCCGAGCGGCAAGGGAACAGCCACGCAAGCTCCGAACGAGAGAAACATTTTATGTATCATCTTCGTGTGCCGCAAACAGCGGAAGAACTGGATATGTACTATCAGTTCCGCTGGGAAATGTTACGAAAACCGCTGCGCCAGCCGCAGGGTTCGGAACGTGATGCCTGGGATGCTCTGGCACACCATCAAATGGTCGTGGATGAGCATGGCGATCCCGTCGCCATCGGTCGGTTGTATATCAATGCGGATAACGAAGCCGCCATCCGCTTTCTGGCGGTTCATCCCTCTGTCCAGGGCAAAGGCTTAGGCACGCTGGTGGCGATGACGCTGGAGTCAGTGGCGCGTCAGGAAGGCGTGAAACGAGTCACCTGTAGCGCCCGCGAAGATGCAGTAGCGTTCTTTGCCAAGCTGGGTTACGTCAATCAGGGTGAAATCACGGCACCTCAAACTACCCCGGTACGTCACTTTTTGATGATCAAACCGGTGGTTACGCTAGATGACATTCTGCATCGAGCCGACTGGTGCGGACAACTGCAGCAAGCGTGGTATGAACACATTCCGCTCAGTGAAAAGATGGGGGTGCGCATCCTGCAATATACCGGGCAGAAATTCATTACGACCATGCCGGAAACCGGCAATCAAAATCCGCACCATACGCTATTTGCGGGAAGTTTATTCTCGCTGGCAACGCTGACCGGCTGGGGCTTAATTTGGCTGTTGCTGCGCGAACGGCACTTAGGCGGCACAATTATTCTCGCCGATGCGCATATTCGCTATAGCTATCCGATCAGTGGTCGTCCCGGCGCTACCGCCGATCTTGGTTCGTTGAGTGGCGATCTCGATCGCCTGGCACGCGGTCGTAAGGCACGTGTGCAGCTGGAAGTGGAATTGTTTGGCGATGATGGATGTGGCGCGGTGTTTGAAGGCGTTTATATCGTATTGCCCGCCGATCCTGACGGGCCGCTGGAAGAAGGTGGCTCAGGCGCTCGTATCAACTGACGTAAATTATAGAAGGGCCGAAATTTCGGCCCTTCTGGCTATCTTAGCTGGCCGGCCTGCATGGTCTGCTGCAGCTGCTGGCTGTCGGTGGTGACCGACAGCTTACCATGCACAGTTGGACGCAGCGGCGCATTCGCTTTTAGCGCAGCGTTCAACTGTAATTGCAAATTACTGTCGCCGTTCAGAGGAAGTACGGGCCAGCCCCAGTTTTGCAGCACGTTTACCGGAACGGCGCGCCCGGTCAGATTCAGCGATAAGGGACGAGCCGCTTGCTGTCCCACGCTGGCGGTGCCTTCCAGCAAACCTTTCCCGTTAAAGGCGCTCAACTCAGTCACCTGAATGTGTTGATCGTTAGCCGATAAGGTAATGGAGGGATGACGTAAATCGGTGCGATTAAACGTTGCTTCCGCCGCCGTCAGACTGACTTTGCCGCCCCAGATGCCCCATTGATGCCGCTGCGCCAGCAACAGGTTTTCACCGCTACCGTCCAGTGATGTCATCTGGAACGGGAACGACGGATTAATATCGATGATCAGGTTGCGATTTGAAGTCAAACGCGTCACTAACACACTATCCAGCCAGTCCGGTAGTGCGGCCTGCCAGCGGTCACGCCAGTCGCCAGGTAAGGTATATTCCAGCCCGGCGATGGCCAGGTTGTCCAGAGTCAGACGCTTATCGCTACGCGACCAGTTGCCGTCGGCACGAATGACGCCATTGACCCAGCGTGAGCTGAACTGAGTTAGCGCCACGCCTTGGGGTGAGAAATCCATATTAACGATCGGATCGTTTAGCTCGAAGCGGCCATGAATAAAGTTACCCGCATTCATTGCCAGCGATCCATCCTGGCTTTGCCAGTCATCCCCTTTCCAGGTGACATTTTTCAGCGTCAGGTCGAGATCGGTGACCGCCCAGTCCGGGCCCTGCAAACGCGCATCGGTCATATCCAGACGTTTAACAGAAATAGACGGCACGCGCTGTAAAGGTTGCAGGAAATCTCTCAGGCTGCTGGCAGTTTGCAGGCGAATGTCGTTCAGGCGCAGCTGGTTAATCTTCCAGTTGCCCTGCGCATCGCGTTCACCGTTACCGGTCATCGAACCGCGCGCCAGATCGACGCCAATATTGTTAAATAACAGACGGCCTTGCGTCACGCTGCCCTGAATTAATACGTTTTCGCCCGGCACACCGTTTAGCGTCATGGTGCTGGCGCTCATCTGGAACTGCGCATCGCGGCCCAGCATATCGCTGGAGGTAGGTTTCCATGGCACAATGCCGCCATTAACCTGCTGCGCAAATAGCGGCAGCGTGCTTTTCGGGCTATCAATGCGCATATTGTTAAGCTGCAGGCGATTTGCCTGAACTGGCAGCGCACTGCCTGAGGTCAGGTTTGCCAGGTTGATTTCACCGTCGCGTAATTCGACGCTGCTAAAATGCAAGGGATCGCTAAATTGCACCAGCGACAGGCCCAGATCGACCCGCTTTGCCACCAAAACCGCAGGCTGACCATCATGGCCAAAGCTGAAATTATCAAGGCTGATATGTGAAGGGGCAGAGAAATTGTGCTCAATTTTGCTCAGGGAGAGATGCCAGTCCGTTTTATCACTGACCCAACGGCTAAACCAACCCGCACCCCATTGTGTCTGCAGCAAGATATAAATAATCACCAGGCCGAGCAGTAGCAGCAACGCTAAGGTGAGGAAAAACTTTCCAAGAAATTTCATCGCATCCATCCCGAGTTATATCCGGTCAGAGGTTGTTATGCCTGAAATACCGTTACAGCTCAACCGGCTGGATGTAAATCCGAATAAATAGCAGGCAGGTTATAACCTGCCTTAAGGCTTATTTTTCCTGGGGAAAAATCAGGTTCAGTAAAATAGCGGTAATCCCGCCTGCTGCGATGCCGGAAGAAAGCAGGGTTTTTAGCCAGGCAGGGGCAAACTGAAGGATCAACGGCTGCTGAGAAACGCCCAGACCAACCGCCAGCGACAGAGCAATAATCATAATGGCGCGCCGGTTAAGCGGCTCACGAGAAACAATGCGCACACCAGACGCGGCGATGGTGCCGAACATTACAATGGTTGCCCCACCCAGTACCGGTTCTGGAATATGTTGTACAAAGCCGCTGACAGCCGGGAACAAGCCGAGCACGATCAGCATCAGCGCGACAACAAAGCCCACATAACGGCTGGCCACGCCGGTCAGCTGGATTACGCCATTATTTTGACCAAAGCAGGAGTTCGGAAACGTGTTGAATAGCGCCGAAACAAATGAATTCAGACCATTTGCCAGCACACCACCCTTGAGGCGTTTCATATAAAGCGGGCCGCTGACCGGTTGTTCAGAAACATCAGAGGTTGCGGTTATGTCACCAATGGTTTCCAGCGACGTTACCATAAATACCAGCATCAGCGGGATAAGCAGGTTCCAGTCAAAGCCTGAACCGTAATAAAGCGGGCTGGGTACAGCGATCAACTGCTGGCTGGCGGGAGCTGAAACCTGGGGCAGCATATCCATTGTCCAGGCAAGCAAATAGCCAACCGCCATGGCAATGACCAACGATGCCACGCGCAGATAGGCATTTTTTTGTCGATTCAGCAGAATGATCACCAGCAGCACTGCGCCTGCCAGCAACAGATTCTTAGGTGCGCCAAAGCTGTGATCGTTCATCGCGGCAAAACCGCCGCCAATGGAAGTCAAGCCGACCTGAATCAGCGAAAGGCCGATAATCATCACTACAATGCCGGATACCAAGGGCGTAATGATGCGGCGCGCCAGATGCAATACGCGTGATAAAACCATTTCGGTGCAAGACGCTACCATCAACGTACCAAACAGCGCTGCCATCATCGTTGGCACATCGGCGCCGCCATTTTTCAGCGCCATGCCGCCCATAATAAGCGGTGTGACAAAGTTAAAGCTGGTCCCCTGAATCGACAGCAAGCCGGAACCGATGGGCCCCCAGGTCTTGATTTGCAGGATTGATGCCACGCCGGAAGCAAAAAGCGACATGCTAATAATGTGCTGCGTATCCTGAGCGGGCAGACCGAGCGCCTGACAAATAAGCAGAGCAGGGGTGATAACCGCAACAAACATTGCCAGCAAATGCTGGCAAGCGGCAAACAGCGTTTGCGGCAGCGGTGGACGATCTTCAAGACGATAAATCAGCTCACTTTGGCTGGCGGGAAGGGGGTTTTGCTGCGACTTGGTGGACATCTTTTACTGTTCCCAGAAAAATAGTGTGGCGATTGTAATCATCCGCGAGGCAAAAGCAATCGTTTGCCTCGCGGCGATAAAAATACAGATTAGACATTGGTATAACGGGCATTTTCCGGCAACCAACGTTCAATCAGGGCGCTGGCCTGTTCAGGATAATGCTGGTGGAGATGACGCGCTACACGCTGTACTTCTGGCACCATTGCCTGATCGCGTAGCAGATCCGCCACTTTAAATTCTGCATTGCCGGTCTGACGTGTGCCTAATAATTCGCCGGGGCCGCGAATTTCTAAATCAAATTGAGCAATAACAAAGCCATCGTTGCTGTCGCGAAGCACCTGTAAACGCTTCTGCGCGGTTTTGCTGAGGGGCGCTTTATAGAGCAATACGCAATGTGAAGCGACTGCGCCACGTCCTACGCGACCGCGCAACTGATGCAGCTGGGCTAATCCTAAACGTTCCGGGTTTTCAATAATCATCAGGCTGGCATTTGGTACATCAACACCGACTTCAATAACTGTGGTGGCAACCAGCAATTGCAACTCGTTAGCCTTAAAAGCCTGCATCACAGCCTGTTTTTCTGCTGGCTTCATGCGGCCATGCACCAGACCAATATTTAAATTGGGCAAGGCCTCCTTCAACGCTTCCCAGCTCGCTTCTGCTGCCTGTGCCTCCAGCAAATCAGATTCTTCAATAAGCGTACACACCCAGTATGCCTGACGACCTTCACGACAGGCGTGTTCGACACGGGTCATGATTTCATCGCGCCGGCTGTCGGGTATCGCTACCGTGGTTACCGGTGTGCGGCCTGGGGGCAGTTCGTCAATGGTGGACGTATCAAGATCGGCGTACGCAGTCATCGCCAGGGTACGCGGAATGGGGGTGGCAGTCATAATCAGCTGATGCGGATGAAAGCCTTGCTCTTCGCCTTTCTCCCACAGCGCCAGCCGTTGATGAACGCCAAAGCGATGCTGTTCATCAATAATCACCAATGCCAGGCCGTTAAACTGCACCTGCTCCTGGAACAGGGCGTGAGTGCCGACTACCATTGCCACCTCACCACGCGCTATCGCATCCTGTTGCGCCTGGCGAGCTTTACCTTTCTGCTTCCCTGCCAGCCAGCCAACTTCAATGCCGAGCGGCGCAAACCACTGGCGGAAATTATTCGCGTGCTGTTCAGCCAGTAATTCAGTGGGTGCCATCAGCGCTACCTGCTTGCCGTAAGCAATGACGTTGAGCGCAGATAAGGCGGCAACCAGCGTTTTACCCGATCCGACATCGCCTTGCACTAAGCGCATCATCGGAAAATCATTCGCTAAATCTTGCTCAATCTCGGCGACGACCCGCTTTTGCGCGTGGGTGGGCGAGAAGGGTAGCGCCGCTAGCAACCGATCGCTTAAATTATGGCGGGCGGGCATGGGCAAGGCGTAATAACGCTGGGCCCCGGCACGGACTGCCAACATGCTGAGATTGTGCGCTAAAAGTTCTTCAAGGATGAGGCGACGCTGCGCAGGATGGCGTCCGGCTTCCAGTTCACTGAGTTTCAAATCCGGCGGCGGACGATGCAAGGTACGTAATGCATCTGGCAGGCTGATCAATCCACCGCTTAATGCCTGCGGCAAAAGTTCGGCAATGGGGCAGCTTTCCAGCAAGGTTAACGCCTGATCGGTCAGGTTACGTAAGGTAGCTTGCCGAATGCCTTCGGTAGTGGGATAAACCGGCGTCAACGTTTCTTCCAGCGCTACATTACTGTGTTCACCCTGGATACGATATTCGGGATGGATAATTTCAGCGCCGCGCTGTCCGCGTTTGATTTCGCCATAAGCGGTAACACGACGGCCCGGCGCAAGGCCATTTTTCATACCGGCGTTGAAATTGAAGAAGCGCATTGTTAACACGCCGCTGCCATCGCTAATCTGGCAAACCATCATACGGCGACGCCCGAACGTAATATCGGTGTGCAGCACTTCGCCTTCTACCGTAGCCCAGATACCGGGTAGCAAATCATCAATGGCATAAAGTTGAGTCCGATCTTCGTAGCGCAGCGGCAGATGCAGCAACAGATCCTGGAGGGTGTGCAACCCCATTTTGGCCAGCTTCGCTGCCTGACTGGCGCCGACACCGGTCAGGGTGCTGAGCGGAATGGCATCCAGCAGGCGGCCTTTCATTTTTTACCTTTGGCTTGCATGGCGGCCCACCAGCCAACATCAGCTTCGACTTCGCCCTGGGAATTGATGTGTGGATAAGGCAAACCTTTCTGGTTAGCTACCCGGGCTAAGACCGGATAACCCCCTTCGAACAGCAGGCGCTGCTGTTCCGCTTCATCCAGCACGCTGTAATCGCGCTGATACAGGCCAGCGTTCTGTCGCTGACGCTGTGCTTCGTAAAGGATCAGGGCTGAAGCCACAGAAACATTGAGCGACTGTACCATACCGACCATAGGAATAATGATGTCCTGATCGGCCAGTGCCAGCGCTTCTGCGGTAATGCCGGTTTTTTCCTGTCCCATCAAAATGCAGGTCGGTTTGGTGTAATCAATGTCACGGAAATCTACGGCGCTGTCAGAAAGGTGGGTTGCCAGCACCTGCATCTTCTGGGCTTTTAGCTGTTTTACCGCTTCGCTTATGTTGCGATGCGTGACCACTTTAACCCAGCTATTACTGCCTGCTGAAGATGAGGCCTGGGTGCGCATACGCTGGCCTGGCCAAACGGCGTGTACTTCATGAATGCCCACCGCATCGGCGGTACGGATCACCGCTGATACATTATGTGGTTTATGCACCTGTTCCATACAGACAGTCAGATCATGCTGG
Source organism: Mixta mediterraneensis (assembly GCF_030283135.1). Classification (NCBI taxonomy): domain Bacteria; kingdom Pseudomonadati; phylum Pseudomonadota; class Gammaproteobacteria; order Enterobacterales; family Erwiniaceae; genus Mixta; species Mixta mediterraneensis. Next base: position 42,409 of record NZ_JASUAZ010000004.1, read on the forward strand.
CGTAAGGCCAGCATTTCCTGAATACGAGCAAAACGTTGAGCGTTCATGCACTAATTACGGTTGCGGTGAACTTTGATAACATCTGGCATCACGCGGATTTTACGCATGATATTGGCCAGATGGACGCGATCGCGCGCGGTCAGGCGAATAAAGGCGCTATAAACACGGCCATCACGCTCTTCGGTATTCAGGCTTTGAATATTGGAACCTGCAGTATTGATTGCCGCTGTCAGGTTGGCCAGCGCCCCCTGATGATTGAACATGTCGACCTTAATCTCAGCAACAAATTCCTGTTCGGTAACTTTGTCCCACTCAACCGGCATGAATTTTTCCGGTTCTTTCTGATAACCGCGAATGTTTCGACATGATTCGTGATGCACCACCAGCCCTTTTCCTGGGCTGACGTGCGCGACAATCGGATCGCCCGGAATGGGACGGCAACATTTTGCAAAGGTGATTAGCACGCCATCGGCACCTTTGATCGGTAATTTGCCACGCTTGCTGCTGCTTAGTGGCGTCATACCGGATTGCGTCAGATTTTTCGCGACCACCACGCTCATGGCATTGCCGAGACCAATTTCTGCCAGCAAGTCATCAAGCGAGGTCAACTTCATACGATCGATCTCTTGCCTGAAGTTCTCAGCAGGGACTTCCGCCAGCTTGCGGCTGCCGCCGAGCGCGTGGCTAAGCAAACGGCGGCCCAGGTTAACTGAGTCCTCGCGTTTGAGATTCTTCAGAAGCTGACGAATCTTGGCGCGCGCTTTCGAGCTGACGACAAAATTGAGCCAGGCGGCATTCGGACGTGCGCCCGGAGCGGTAATGATTTCGATAGTTTGGCCGCTGCTCAGCGGTTGAGACAGCGGATAAGGCTGTCGATCAACGCGTGCGCCAACGCAGGCATGGCCAATATCGGTATGCACTGCATAGGCAAAATCCACTGGCGTGGCACCGGTCGGTAATTCGACGATGCGTCCTTCAGGCGTGAACACGTAGATCTCATCCGGGAAGAGATCTGATTTCACGCTTTCGATAAATTCAAATGAACTGCCTGCGCTCTGTTGCAGTTCCAGCAGGCTTTGCAGCCAGCGTTGAGCGCGGATCTGGGCAGTGGTTCCGCTTTCACCCGCCTGTTTATAAGCCCAGTGCGCAGCGACACCCATTTCCGCCATCTGATCCATATCTTCTGTACGGATCTGCACTTCAACCGGCACACCGTGTGGGCCGATCATTGACGTGTGCAACGATTGATAGCCGTTAGCTTTGGGAATGGCGATGTAATCTTTAACGCGTCCAGGACGCGGTTTGTACAGGCTGTGCATCTGCCCGAGCACGCGATAGCAGGTATCCAGATCTTTCACGATAACGCGAAAGGCATAAATATCCATAATCGAGTGAAATCGCTGCTCCTTCAGGTGCATTTTGCGGTAGATCGAATAGAGATGCTTTTCGCGGCCGCTGACGCGGCAGGGAATACCGGCTTCCTGCAGGCGACCATCAATTTCAGAAAGTATCTTCTGGATCATCTCCTTACGGTTACCGCGCGCCGCTTTGACGACTTCTTTAATCACCCGATAGCGATTAGGATATAAGGCTTCAAAGCCCAGCTCTTCCAGTTCGGTTTTAAGGTGATGAATACCCAGACGGTGGGCCAGAGGGCTGTAAATCTCTAATGTTTCCAGCGCAATGCGGCGACGTTTATCTGGGCGCAATGAACCCAGCGTGCGCATATTGTGCGTGCGGTCAGCCAGCTTGATAAGAATGACGCGAATATCCTGCACCATCGCCATTATCATCTTGCGGAAGTTTTCTGCTTGCGCCTCTTTCTTGTCGCGGAACTTCAGCTTATCCAGCTTTGAAACGCCTTCCACCAGTTCGGCAACACTTTTGCCGAACAGCTGTTCCATATCCTGATAGGTTGCGGGCGTGTCTTCGATTACATCATGTAAAAGCGCGGCCATGAGCGTTTCATAGTCGAGCTTCATTTCAGCCAGAATACAGGCTACAGCGACCGGATGGGTAATGTAAGGCTCGCCGCTGGAGCGTGTCTGTCCCTCGTGGGCATCACGCGCAACAAGATAAGCTTGCTGGAGGCGCTTGATATGCTCCTCTGGCAAGTATTTTTCAATCAGTTGATTGAGGCTTTCAAACAGATACAAGGTTGACCTGCAGCTTGCTGTTAACGACGACCTTCAGCGATAGCGGTAACAGCTTGTAATTCAGCGGCTTCCTGCTCTTGCTGTTCCTGACGATCACGCACATCCAAAAGCTGATTAGTGACCAAACCTTCTTCGATTTCGCGCAGTGCGATAACCGTCGGTTTATCGTTCTCTTCTGGAACCAGCGGATCTTTACCGCCTACCTGCATCTGACGTGCACGACGTGCAGCGACCAACACCAGGTCAAAACGATTACCAACTTTTTCTACTGCGTCCTGAACGGTTACGCGTGCCATAGGTGTGCTACTCCACAGATGAAGAAATGACTGGGCATCATACTGAAACTGTATTCAGACTGCCAATAGTTTGCTGATTAAAGCATCATGACGCGCCTTCTGACGCGCCATGCGCAAACGTTCTGCGCGAATGATGGTTTTCAGATCGGACAGCGCCAGATCAAAATCATCATTCACAATTAAATAATCGTATTCGGCGTAATGGCTCATTTCTGCCACCGCCTGCGCCATGCGACGTGTAATAACATCTTCGCTGTCCTGACCGCGGCCACGCAGGCGGCGATCCAGCTCGTCTTTCGACGGAGGTAACACGAAAATGCTGCGCGCGTTGGGCATTTTGGCACGAATTTGCTGTGCGCCTTGCCAGTCAATATCAAGGAAAACATCCACGCCAGTGGCAAGGACTTGCTCAATTGCTTTGCGCGATGTGCCGTAATAATTGCCAAACACGTTGGCGTGTTCGAGGAAAGCGTCTTCAGCAATCATCTGCTCAAATTCGTGTTTTTCAACGAAAAAATAGTGTTCGCCATGGGCTTCGCCTGGTCGCATGCCGCGGGTGGTATGCGAAACAGACACCTGCGTATCATAAAGCGGCTGTGTCTTTAACAGTGCCTGAATCAGGCTGGATTTACCTGCGCCACTGGGGGCGGAAACAATATAGAGCGTGCCTTGAGCCATGGTTTTCTTGAACTGGATAATTGCGGAGTCGATTTCCTGCACAGTATACACAGCTTACTGTCAGCACGCAGCGTTTGCGCAGCGGTGGCGATAAACTTTTGCGTAGCGGCGCGCAACGAGAGGCTTTCATGATGTAACAGAAGGAGAACGCCTGCGTGGCATCCTTCATATCCGGTCATCACGCCTGGTTAAATGAAAAATAAAAGCGTTGAATGATGAAAACCGTCAGGAGACAGTGAATGAAACGGATTTTTATAATTTTTTTGGCGCTAATAACCCTCACATTTCCCGCCTTAAGTGCCGTATGTCCTGCCTGGACACCCATGCGTGCGCATAAGGAAATCAGCAGTCTACAACAGCAATTACGCCAATGGGATGATGCCTACTATCGACAAGGTCTTAATTCAGTGACTGATGCTGATTATGACAGTCTGCAATACCGACTAACGCAATGGCAGCAGTGTTTTAAAGGGCCTGATTACCAGCCACAGCTCCCTTCCAGTGGTGCCACACTCCATCCTGTCGCACATACCGGTATAAAAAAGCTACGCGACAAGTTAGCCGTGGCGTACTGGATGCGGAACCATAATGATCTCTGGGTCCAGCCCAAGGTAGATGGCGTCGCTGTTTCGCTTGTATACCGCCATGGAAAACTGGTTTCGCTTATCAGTCGTGGCGATGGCTTGCGCGGCGAAGAGTGGTTGATGAAGGCGGCATCGATCCCAGCCATTCCGCTAAATATTGACAGCGAACAAGACGAAGTCATTTTGCAGGGCGAACTGTTTTTGAAGATGTCCGGTCATCAACAGGACAGCGCTGGTGGAAAAAATGCCAGGGCACAGGTTGCAGGCGCAATGATGAGTAAACAATCCAGCCCATTGTTGAACGACATTGGCATTTTTATTTGGGGCTGGCCGGACGGACCAGCAGATATGGCGGATCGTTTACACCAGCTTACTCAATGGGGATTTACCCTGGCGGGCGAGTGGAGCAAAAGCGTCAGGAATGAAGATGACGTTGCTGACTGGCGTGAACGCTGGTTCCGTTCGCCGCTGCCGTTTGTCACTGATGGCGTGGTCGTTCATCAGTCATCTCGTCCTGCCGGTAAAAACTGGTTACCCGGAGAAGGTGACTGGGCGGTAGCCTGGAAGTATCAGCCACCAGAAGTCAGCAGTGAGGTGCTTTCCGTTGATTTTTCGATTGGGCGAACCGGAAAAATAGCGGTGGTGCTTAATCTGCAGTCAGTTCAACTGGATGATAAAACTGTCAGGCGCGTAAATATTGGTTCGCTGCGTAGCTGGCGCGAACGCGATGTCATCGCGGGAGACCAGGTTATTATCAGCCTGGCGGGACAGGGCATTCCCCGGCTGGAGCGTGTGATCTGGCGGGTGGCGGAGCGTAATTACCCGCAACCGCCAGATGCAGCATCTTTCACCCCGCTGAGCTGTTATCAGCCGACTCCTGATTGTCAGAAGCAATTTCTGGCAAGACTCAGCTGGCTCAGCCAAAAGTCCGTGCTGGATATTCCGGGGGTGCAACGCAGCACCTGGCTGCGCTTGATGAAAATTCCTGACGTGACACACCTGTTTGCATGGCTGACATTAACTTCCGATCAAATTGCCGCCACGGGGATTTCTTCCGAGCGGGCACAGCAGATTTGGCGCAGCTTTAATCTGACACGGCAACAACCTTTACGGCGCTGGATCAGTGCATTAGGCATTCCAGTGCCGCGCAAGGCGCTTGATGCGCTGACGGATAACAGCTGGGATACATTGCTTCAGCGCGATAGAGAAGCATGGCAGAGGTTGCCGGGTATTGGTGCGGTATTAGCGCAGCGCATTGTCTTCATGTTGCAGGATACCGGGCTGCGATCGCTTATCGCTTTTTTGCAGCAACAAAGTATACCTGCAACGTCATCAGTGTTCGGGGTGGGGATAATTGAAAATAGGCAGGCCGAGTCGAAAACGCAGCGCCAGTAAGCGGGCCAGGAAACCGAACAGAAGCGTAATAATGACTACGGCCTCATGCGGCAGCGGGGTTTTTAACAGCAAGATATACATCCAGCCAGCAGCAAACGCGATACCTGCATACAACTCTTTCTGAAAAACCAGCGGGATACGGTTGCAGAACATATCGCGGAGTACACCGCCAAATACGCCGGTAATCACTGCACTAATCGCAGCGATTATCATAGCGTGACCGGTATCTAACGCAACCTGAGCACCAATGATCGAAAATACAACTAAACCAAGCGCGTCCAACACCAGGAACACTTTACGTAAATGGGTCATCAGCGGTGCCACCACTGTCGTCACTACCGCAGCGGTGGCAACAATCATAATATATTCAGGATGTTTGACCCATCCGAGCGGATAATGGCCCAGCAGAATGTCGCGTACCGAGCCGCCGCCAATGGCAGTTACGGAAGCGATGATTATCACGCCAAACAGATCCATTTTTCGTCTTCCGGCAGCAAGCGCACCGGTCATCGCTTCTGCCGTAATACCAATAATATAAAGAACAGTAAGTAACATAACGGGCTCCAGAAAGTCGGCGGCAAGGCTACGGCGTTCACTACTTAACAGCTACTGATTTTTTTGGCATTTAATGAAATGATTAAAATTTTCTTATGCAAAAAGCAAAAAATATTTTTAAATTTAACGAGATAAACATCTCCGTATCTGTATTGGCTTAAAAAAATTGTATGTTTGATAAGGAGGGAAGGTTATGGCGTATAGGCAAATTAAGCCAGGCGTTTAATGTATTGCTCACAGATACAGCGTTTGGCTGACGATCCATCCTTTGGCTTGCATCATCATGTTTCCAGCAAACGAATGAAAAATGATACACCCGGTTTTTCAGATCGCTTTGCGGCTGTCAGTACACCAACGCGCCTGCGTCGGTTTCTCTCGTGCTGCTGGCGTAAACTGATCGTTAAACGATGCGTTTATATAACGCTATTTACGCCAGTCTTGACGGATAACCTTCATTTTTATGCAAATATATCGCTCATAGCCACGTTAACATAACGTATAAACTGCATACGCATTTCCCGCAATGCGATTAGTTGCCTGACATATCGGCTATTTCCAGACGATATAAGCCAATTTTCGCAGGGAAAGATTTTCTTGATTCGAACATTACCCTTGCGGCGGGATGTCAAAAAATGCTGTTAAGGCCAATGTGCTGCCGAGTCAGAAGGAAGGTTGAGTCGTTTTTACCAGACCACCAGCTCACTAATGTACCGCTTATGACATAAGCCTGCAGTAAGGGGGAGTAACAAGGTATTAAGCGTGATCGATAAAATGGTTAAGGCTTATAAGTTAAAGCTTTTACGTTGACTAAACATCGCGGCAAGAAAAAATCGACGGATTTTTATAGGATTAACAGGCTGGAATGGTCTTAGCTGAATTAAAAACGTAGCGCTGTGAAAAGCCACATACTCCGACATCAACCAGGGGTAAAAAGAAAAAGCGTGCTGATTAACAGCACGCGAACGCATCGTTTAGATGCCCAGAGCCCACCATACAGACTTGCTTTTATTATCCGTTTCTTGCGCGAATTTGAGAAAATGACTTTAGGCTAAAACGGTATTCAGGCTGGAACCATGAACGACCGTAGTAGCAATAGATCAACATACGTATTGAGGCCATCGCCATGTAACCCCAGATTGCGCATAATACCGAGGGTGTTAACCAAACAGTAAATAATGTTACACCAAGCCCTGCTAATACTGACGATGTTTCAGTAAAAGCAATGCGGGTATATTGTTTCTCACGCTGTAAAATTGCACGATAATGCTGACCCTGTGGGATAATAATAAATATCACTGAAACCATCTCTAGCATGACTGCCAGTTCGGGCTGGTTAAACATGCGGCTCAACAAATCGCCGCCGAGAAACAACACGGCACAAATTAACACGCCCAGCAGCATATTGCCCCAGTACAGGGTTGAAAGATCGTTTATCGACAGCATACGATGGCGAATGAGCGAGTTAGAAAAGCCGCGGTCAGCCAGCGTATCGATAGCCAGTAATCCAGTAACAGCAATGGCAAGCAGGTTTAATTCATTCGCCTGTAGAATTTGTGCTAATAAAGAAAGTTGTAATACGCCAATGCCAATTATTTTAATAGAAGAGAGAAGTGACCATTTTGCACTTGTGAGATTTCTTTCTCGTATCGCCATCATATGCTCGTTATGGTACATGTACCAGTGCGGAGTTATTCTTTGTGTCACGGCAAGCTGTGATTGCCGTGACACCGTAAATTAGTGCAATTTTTCTGGCCGAAGTCCTGAAATACCTTGCCAGGCTTGCCATGTTATTATTGATTCAATCAAATGGTGCTCAGATAAAAAATAAATATCCCTGGAATATTCACGATTTCTTGTAATGGCAGAGTCTCCTGCAGTTAACAAAAAATCTGACAAATCACGAATAAATCCTGTTGTAGTTGTGTAGTCTCCTGCCAGCATCCTTCCGGCTATCTCAACAAACTCTTTTTCTGTTAACAAAGGATAGGTTGAGCGGTCCATTATTATTTCCTGCTGTTATTTTTATGGATATTGCTGTGTGTGAAATGATTTATACCGTTTTTTATTTAAATTAACACCATAAGAAAATTCTGATTGCGCAAGCTCAGGAAAAAATGGTTTCACGCTATTCATGCTATTTATTAATTACTATAAAAATCCTTTATTAAATTTTGTGGGGATTTTTAACGTTAAAGGAAGAGGTTCCTTTTCATAAAATATGAAAAAGCACGCCAAATCAAACGATGCGGTTTACATCATGGGCAGGAACGCCAGGAATTTTCCGGGCGTCCATGCTTAAGCAGAACTGGCGAGAGGGTGAAAAACAGAAGGTAAGACTGATGATGTGTTAATGCATTTTTAAGTTAAAAAATTGAATTTTTTTTATTAACAACCAGAGAAAATTCAAGACTGGAAACGCATAGCCAACTAGTTTTATTGAGTAAGAATCGTATTAAGTTGCGCAAGATCATGCTTAATTTGTTGAATAGATTGTGAAAATTTTTCATCAGACATTAATGGCAGACAGTAAACCGTGCTCAGCACTTCTGCGCCGTGCGCGTTGGCGATTACCCGCATCGGTATGTAAAGTTCTTTGCCTGTTCCGCTGTCTACCCAGTGATCCATCACCCCGAATGGGTTATGAGAGGTGAAGCGAATCCTGACGTTACCGGATGGTCCTCGCGCCCGCCAATGATTACCCTCCGGTTCCGGCGTGCCGCTGCATAATCCAGTGGCCCATCTGGAAAAAAATTCCGGCTTCCAGATAGTTTCATAAAGATCTAACCAGTTACGCGCGATAGTGATGCTAATGGTTTGTGAGGGCAGCATGGTATCTCCTGACACGGACAGAAAAAGCCATTAAAGCATGAGGAGGATAAAGGGAAAATGTCACAACGGTAGAAGTGTAGAACTGGCATAGTTTTGCGTAAAGTACGGGCAAGCAGGAGCGCTGCCCGTCAGCAATAAATCAGGTAAAGTTGCCGCGAGCCGAAACAGATTCAACCTCGCCACAGCCATCCGCGTGACGTAAGACAAAACTGTCAGATTGCGCCATCACTGCACAACTGTGATTGGGAAAAATACGTAGCAGGCTGCCAATAGCAGGCCGAACGTTTTGCCAGACAAGAAAACCATGCTCTTCAGAAAGCTTACTAACATCATAGGTATTTCCCATCTCATCTACTGCTACGCCGAATCCGCTGGCGTTAGTGCCGTGCGGCCCTTTATCAGAGCTCAACATTTTTGATCCGGCATCGACAATGACGAAATGTTCATTTACTGCCACCACACGTGTAATGACGCTAAGCGCCAAATCATCTACCTGGCACAATCCCAGACGACAAGCGGTAAGATCGAGTAATGCATAATTTCCTGGACGGATTTCGTTTGTGCCTGGAACAACATCGGCAGCCAGCGCGGTGGGTGTCGACCCCACGGAGATTGGGCAAAAATCGAAACCAGCATTGCGAAGTTTTACCTGTAACGCATGCATCAGCTGTGCTTCTTGCTGCGCGATTATGCAAATCGCCGCAGCGTTCCCAGCCCCATAAGCGTGACCGGCGTGTGATACTAATCCGGCAAAGCGCAGCCCATATTCTTTAAGCGATTGTGCCAGTTGCAGCGCGTCATTGTTGTGTGGATTAATACCGATACGATGCAAACCTACATCTACCTTAATAATGACGCTAAGATCGCAATCGGGTTGCTGGCGCTGTGCTTCAGCTATCGCCGCGACGCCTTGCAACGCATCGACAATCAAAGTGATTTTCGCCTGATATTTCGCAGCCGTAAGAAATAGTTCAGCGATGCTCTCCGCCCGCACCACGGGGTAGGCCAGCAACAGATCGCGCTCTCCGCCCAGTAAAAAACTAACGCCTTCGCTTGGCTTCGAAACGGTTATGCCATGCGCACCTAATTCTCGCTGCCGCCGTGCGATGAACACACTTTTATGCGTTTTAATATGTGGCCGTAACGCTACGCCAGCCTCATCGGCTTTTGCCTGCATATGTCGAAGATTCTGTTCAAGCTGTTGTGCATTAATTTCGATGTAAGGTGTAAGGCGATCGTCAAAGAGGGGGCGTTGCCAGTTGGCTGCGCTGTTCATATCCATACGATATTCCTGCATTCGCTAATGAAAAACAGCTATCATTCATTAATTCTGGCTTAAACACCAGTAAGCCTTTGGGTGCCGTTTTCTGCCAGCCGCCACCTAAAGTTTCCATTAAAAAATTATCACCAGAGCGATAACTGAGCAGAACTTCTTTTTTTGTGGCGATGCGATACCTGTTGCCTTCTGCTAATGATCATTCTTCCACGCGACGTATGAGCAGGCATCTAATAACGTACCTTCCTGCATAAAAGGCGGCGCTGTTTTTGTCAAAGCTGTTTTTCGTTAATAATTACAGGCAACATGTTGAGAATAAAAATAAAAAGCAGGCACCGGGCCTGCTTTCGGATTAAACATAAAGTGATGCTTCGCCTGGCGGACGCGTTTTAAAGCGGCGATGCAGCCAAAGATATTGCTCTGGCGCACGCAGAATTTGATTTTCAATAACCTTATTCATGTAAGCCGCAGCCGCAGTTTCGTCATTGTGGGGATAATTTTCTAATATCGGCTCAATGATCAGCTGATAACCATCATTATTCGGATTACGAATGAGCACGATGGGGATCATCGCTGGTTTCGCCAGACGTGACAGAACAAACGTTCCGTTGGTGGTAGCGGCTTTTTCAACGGCGAACAGCGGTGCAAACGTACTGCCTTTCGGACCATAATCCTGATCGGGCGCAAACCACACGGATTCACCTTGTTTCAGAGCATGCACCATGCCGCGTAAGTCACGACGATCAATCATTGCCTTATTGGAACGCATTCGACCTTTAGTCTGCACATATTCCATGGCGCGATTATTGTGAGGACGATACATCGCCATCATGGGCTGGCACAAACCGCTAATACGGCCACCCAGCTCAAGTGACATAAAATGGACGCCAATCAGCATCACGCCACGCCTCTCATTCTGCGCAGAGTGCAGATTCGCGAGGCCCGACACATGAAAAAGCCGCTTTACTGCGCGATCCGACCAGAACCAGGCGATACCGGTTTCAGCCAGCGCCATGCCTAGCGAGGCGAAATTCCCGGCGATCATGCGTTCGGTTTCTTCTTCGCTGATGCGAGGAAAACAGAGTTGAATGTTGCGGCGAGTGATACGTTCGCGGCGCTGCAAAAAATGACGAGAGAGCTTACCTGCACCCGCTCCAAGGCGGATTAAAACAGGATAAGGGAGCTGGACTAATAGCCAAAGCAAGCCAAGCCCGAACCAGGTGAACCAATAACGTGGATGCAGCAGCGAGGAGCTAAATTTCCCGGTGATTTTCATTGCCAACCTTTATGAGATAAATGGATGTATCGCATAAAGAGCATTTCCCTAAGTTCCCCAGGCGGTACAACTGTACTGATTTTTGACCAGCACTTTATCAAAAAGTGCCTCTAAAAAAAGATAAACGCCAGAATCTTCAGGATTGAGCAGATTCATGGATGAAACATTAAAGAGTTATTAAAATAAAAATTCGAAATTAAAAATGATAAATAACAGCGGGTTAAGCGGAGCCGTGGTGATATTTAAAACGTAAGAAATTATTTTTTAAGACCTGTCTGGAAATTATTTTTCATGAAAGCTTACGTGTTATTTACTTTTCTGAGAAAAAGCAACTTAAATGAGATGTAAAAAATAAGCTGGACGTTTAATAAACAAGCCATCTGGGCGGCCTGACGCCGAAGCAGCCGTAAATAAATGTGCCGTATGCAAGAAGAAAAATGATAAAAATGCAATCTCTCCCGGTTTTTCAGAAAAGGTCAGAAATTATCATGCGCGGGAGGAGTATCATAAAATCGATTATTGTGGGCTAGTTTAATTTTTCTGGCCTAATTATTTAACTATAAAAGTATAACACAGAACCATCCAGTGGATGGGAAGAAAAGAGCTCATAATGCTTATCACTGTTGGGCCGATTTGATAAAACTGTTAAATAACAAAAACATCCTAGAATCTTGATAAATTTAATCAATATTTTTCCACGACCATAGTCTTTCTGTTTTGCATAAAGCAGTGGAAACTCCCGATTTTTCCAGAGAGAAATGTTCTGTCAACGTTTATCCAGTATTACACTATTCTGTTATTTATTAGGCTGAATATTTGGATGAAGAGATTTTTTATTGGATTTATTTTAGCTATGGACTCGCGTCAGACAGATTGATTATTTTAACTATAAATTTATTAAAAATAAGCCAGGTTATTGAAAAGTCGCATGGCAAACCTAAGAAAATCAGCATACTTGTACAACGCATTAGTATAACCATGATTATCATTCAGGTTGGCGTTCATGGTATATTTCTTCTTTTTTATCATGTAGGTAGCCTTTGCGGAGTATCGATTAAAGAATACGCTGTTTATGGTAATTAAATAAATATCTGCGTATCGGACGTTGCTAGCATATTGAATTGCGGCGGTAAATATTAATAGTACCGTTATTTTTAGCGTATTTACGGTTTCGTCTAAGAAAAAATACTGAATGATTACACTGGGCGATAAAGCTGAGCGAATATTCGCGTGCGAGTAAATTTATTCTCAGGGTAAAAATTTTAGCCATATGCCTGGAATAACGGGATAAAAACCTTGTGGGTTAACTGTCATTTTCTGCATCTTTATGCTAGCTCCTTATAACAAAAAAGCCCGACTAGGTGCGGGCTTTACTGATGATTTGCTGCTTAGCGATTTTTAGTGCGTCGTTACTCGATATTCTGAATCTGCTCACGCATCTGTTCAATCAGCACTTTCAGCTCAATTGCGGAGGCGGTGATGTCAGCGTTAATCGACTTTGATGCCAGCGTATTCGACTCACGGTTAAATTCCTGCATCATAAAATCGAGGCGGCGGCCAACTGCTTCCTTTTTCTTTAGAATGCTATAGGTCTCTTTAACGTGCGCTTCCAGACGGTCCAGCTCTTCCGCCACGTCAATGCGCTGTGCCATCATCACTAACTCTTGCTCGAGGCGATTATTTTCCAGCTGCACTTCAGCATCTTCCAGTTTCGCCACTAAACGCTCGCGCTGCCACTTCACAATTTCTGGCATTCGGGCGCGTACTTTGCTTATTTCCTGCGTCACGCCTTCCAGACGCTGTTCAATCAATGACTTCAGTGCGGCGCCTTCGCTTTCACGTGCGGTGATGAATTCATCCAGCGCGCTATCCAGTGCTTTAAGTAACTGGGAGTTGATGGCATCTAAATCCTGTTCCTGCGCCGACATTACGCCAGGCCAGCGCAGAATATCCAGTGGATTAATCGCTCCTTCGTCGCTCTGCATTTTGACCCAATTGGCAGCCTGCACCAGCTGTTTTGCTAGCGCTTCGTTCAGCATAAGTTCGCCTTGTGCACCTGGATCAGCATCAAAACGCAGATTGCACTCGATTTTTCCACGCGTCAGACGTTGACGAATGCGTTCGCGAATCACCGGCTCCAGGCCACGAAATTGTTCCGGCAAGCGGATATAGGTTTCCAGATAGCGTTGATTAACGGAACGCAGCTCCCAGGCGGCGCTGCCCCATTCGCCTTTGGCTTCACGACGGGCATAAGCGGTCATACTGCGGATCATAAGCGTTACTCATTTTCAGAAAGATGGGGTGAAGTATAGCGAGGCCAGGCAGCGCATAACAGGCATAAGCGTATCAGAAACGGCATTACGTAATATTTATCATTAAGCGACAAATAGTTACGCTCGCCATGCTGTGAACTGCTCCGGACAAGGCATAAGACCACGGCAAGAGACAGCGAACGAGGAAGTCCGTATAATGCGCAGCCAATCATTAGTAAGCCGGAGATTACCATGCGTCCAGCAGGCCGTAGCGCACAACAGGTGCGTCCCGTCACATTGACCCGCAATTATACCAAACATGCTGAAGGTTCCGTTTTGGTGGAATTTGGTGAAACCAAAGTGCTTTGCACTGCCACGGTGGACGAAGGTGTGCCGCGCTTCCTTAAAGGACAAGGCCAGGGCTGGGTAACTGCCGAATATGGCATGCTGCCGCGCTCAACGCACAGCCGAATGGCGCGTGAAGCGGCTAAAGGTAAACAAGGTGGACGCACGCTGGAAATTCAACGCCTGATTGCCCGCTCGCTGCGTGCCGCTGTTGATCTCAAAGCGCTGGGTGAATATACCGTGACCCTCGACTGCGACGTGATTCAGGCCGATGGCGGCACACGTACTGCTTCTATCACAGGCGCCTGCGTAGCATTAGCGGATGCGCTGAATAAGCTGGTGGCAGAGGGCAAACTGAAAGCTAATCCGATGAAAGGCATGGTGGCTGCGATTTCTGTCGGCATCGTCAACGGCGAAGCGCTGTGTGATTTAGAGTATGTGGAAGATTCCGCCGCCGAAACTGATATGAATGTTGTGATGATGGAGGATGGTCGCATGATCGAGGTGCAAGGCACCGCAGAAGGCGAACCGTTTAGTCATGAAGAGTTACTGGCGTTATTAGCACTGGCGCGTGGCGGTATTGAAGAGTTAATCCAGGCGCAGAAAGCCGCACTGGAAAATTGATGCAACAGGCGACCAGCGAGCAACCTGAAAACCGATTTAACTAAATGAAAAACAAAGGATTGTTTTTTGTAATGTCCACCAATTGACCACATCGACACAAGAAGCCCTTGAAACTAAGGGCTTCTTTTCTTTGCACATATAGATAGGGCGGCTAACATCGCATGGAACTTTAATTCCCTTGAAAAAATGGAGTTTTTACATATGGCAATGACTACATGCAAAGAATGTAAAAAAACGGTAGCTGACAGTGCTAAGGTCTGCCCGCATTGTGGCGTGAAGAAGCCTGGTGATCGGTGGTGGCATCCGCTGGCGGGTTTGGCTGTATTAGTTGTGATCGGGACTGGTCTGTATTGGTATTTTGACGATGGTGAGGCAAGCCCCAGTAAAACAGCGGCGGCCGCAACGAAAGTATGCAGCGCTAGTGATGATACCTGTATCTTTGAAAAAAATTGGGTTGAGGTTTCAAACCTATGCCGCCCGGTCGTTGAGAAATCATCTAAGTATGAATTTGAGTGGACTGACGGAATGTTTACACCGATGTTCAGTCATTCCCAATACAACCAGTCCAAGAACAGAATGACCTTCATTGGCGACAAAGTAAAATTCACTAACGGGTTTAATGCTAAGATAACAATGACGTATTACTGCACATACGATTTGAAAAACAAAAAGCTGGTCGATTTCAGAATCGAAAACGGCAAACTTTGAAACCTATCGCCCGCCTTCGCGGGCGTTTTTCTAAAGAAATATTTTGCAAAATTTTTCTCTGCGTCCACCGATTGACCACATCGACCATAAGCCCCAGCATTTGGGGCTTTTTCACGCAATTCTCTTAGCAATGGTTAAATGTTAAAAAATATGGGTTTTAAGCACCCCTTATTTAAGTCGGCCATCGGAAAACCGTCACAACCATCACGCCCCCATAAAACACCACATATCACCCTGATTTAAATAAATAAAAGTTGTGACGGTAAAACCATCACAAAACGCAACAGAAACCGTCACAATACGTAAATTCAATGAGTTATGAAACAGAGTTGTGATGCTTTGAAACCATCACACTGTGATGCTCTTGTGAAGGTTTTGTGATGGTTTTCAAAGTGCTAATTTATTCATATATATTATATAGATACATTACATTTTAAAATCTTGTGATGATTGTGACGGTTTTCCGATGCCCCCCATCAATTTTTGAGAATATCTCGATTGGCTAAATATTAGCCTGATTTGTTGGTGTAATTGTTGTGTTAGTGTTCGGATTATGTGTGCATTGGCATAACGAGGTTGGTGGGGATATAGTCGGCATCAAGGGCTGTTTCTGTACCCACACTCACCAAATGGAACGTTAGCAATGAATTATAATACTATTTTTCCGTTTACTTTTCATGGGGATAAGCTGTATATCGTTGAGCATAAAGGCGAGCCCTATGTAGCGATGAAGCACGTTGTTGAAGGCATGGGCCTGTCAAGGGGATCTCAGCATATTCGGCTGAAAGACCGATTCTCAGGGGGATCTCGCAAATCGAGATCCCCCTGGATGTTATGCCGCAAAAAATGGTTTGCATGTCGCTCAGAAAACTCCCGGGCTGGCTTATCCCTTCCTGGGCTACCAGGTGATTAAAAGCGCCATTACCGGCGAGTCAGTCCAGTGCTGGATATTTCGTCAGCGCTAAATCGTCTCGTTTCCGTGCTGTATTTTCGCCTGCGTTTTCACTGCCGGTGCGCACTGAACCTCGCCCGGTAGTGCAAAAGAGTGCAAAACTTTTTCCTATCGATAATCAGCCTGAAACCCGCGCCCCTCTTGACCTCACGCAATAAGGTGTGTTGAATCCGCGCTATCGGCGCGAGCGCTGGCCACACCCACGAAAAGTAACTCATTACCTTTTAAAACATCACGTTATCAATTTACCTGGTTCGCCACCGCCACCGTGTTTTTGCAATTTTTTGCAAAACCTTGCACTGATTGCAAAACCATCCAGGCGCTAGAACCCCAGCCACGGCGCTGGCTGGCGGTCGATTTGCGCCCCAATTCTTTTGCAAAATTTTTATGATCCAAATCGTGCAGGCGGGTGCGGTGTAGCGCCGTTTCCGTCTCGGATACGTTTCCGCCTGCCAGTTTCTGTCACGTCAGCGGGTCGTGGTAAGGCGAACGCAAAGAAGGCCGAACAGTGTCGGCCTTCGCGTTATGCGTTCAGTGGTGAGCGTTACAGCGCGTTTTTTTAGGTGGTGAAAATCAGCCTATCAGCGGGGCATATTTGGCGCTGAGTACGTCTGTTTTTTGGGCGGTAGCGGTGAACTGCGCGGACTGCTGACTCTGTCCGGCATTGGGGTGGGTATGGCTGGCGGTAAGCGTGGCCAGTTCCTTGAGTACATCCAGCGTGTCGGTCAGCAGAGTCAAGACGTTAATTTCGTCGGTTCCCAACTTCACCACAGGGGCGATAAGCTGCTGCGCCTGGGCGACGCTGCGCCGGATGCCGGTTATTTTCTCAGTGAGTGCGGCCCCCACATCCAACGTGACCGAACCGCCGATGTTATCTTCCAGGTTGCCGCCAATCTTTCGTTTCACGTTCTGGCCAACGTCGACGGTCGCGTTTTTACTGCATGTCACAATCAGACTTCCCGATGTGCCTAGGCTGTAATCGCCCTGGCTGATATGCATCACGGCACCGGCCATCAGCGTGGTGGTGCCCAGAACGGTGGTTTTGTCCGTGGCCTGGATAGTTGTTTCGCGTACAACCAGCGAGCGGGTTTCTTCATCGGCCTTGATTGCCCGCTTCATCGACGTTTCACTTATCGCTTGGTCGGTCTGCCGTTCCCAATCGCCGGCAACCGTTACCCGCTGTGATACGCCGTCCCGCTGCTGCTGGAGTTGTTCGCCGGGTTTTACCGCGGGCAGGTTTTGCCCCTGGGCCACAGTCTGACGCACAAAAGGCTTGTCAGGCCGCCCCTCGGTGAAGCCAACCTCAACCAAGGTTCCCTCGGGTGGAAACTGGAACATGCCCGACTCACTGCCGGCCATTGGTACCGGGAGCGGCACGGCGGGGTAAATCGGGGTATTGGGTACCGGTTTGCCGTCCGCGTCTATCAGCTGTAAATCCACGGCATAGCGGGGGCGAAACGGGTCGGCGATATTGCCGCTGGCCACATCTTCGGTCGGTGCCACCACTCGGGCAAATTTTGGCAGGTGCAACCCGGATGCCAACTCAGGGAATGCCCCTTCAACCTGGCGCTGGATAGGCGATTTTTGCAGCACCTGACCGGTGGTTTTATTGCGCGGTGACCAGGTGATCACCATATTGTCGTTTTCCAGCCGTACCTGATTTAAGCGATGACCGTTCACCTCTGCACCAGGTCGCAGGCTCTGGATCATGGGCACGGTCATGGAGTTGCCGCCCGCCGTTGCCTGGCTGAATTCGGCCGGAATATCGACCGGTTTGCCGGCCATGAGGCTATGCTCAGCGGCTCCCACAAAAACGGTACCATCCGGCATCTGATACCACAGATAATCCGTGATGGAGAACGCGCGACCCAGGGCAGCAAAAAGCTGGTACCCGGTGCCGCTATGCGTGAAGTGGGGGATCGGCTTGTCCGCATAGACGGCCCCGTCAGGTGGTGCGATGGTCAGGCCGCTTTGCTCAGACAACCCGGCGGTAATGTCGCGCAGGGTCGGATGCTGGAATGAACAGGGCCAAAGCTTATCAAAAACGCCGATCAGCTCGCGGACAAAAAGCCGTTGAGAACCGTTATCAGCCGGCTGGGAGCGTTCCACGTAACCGGTAAACCAACGCAATACCAGGCCGTCATAGCCGACATCAAGCCGTACCATTTTGCCTGTGTAATCCGTTTCGGTCTTGGCGGTGATAAATCCCCGGCCGCACGCATTGAGTTCCAACATGATGTTGGCGTCAACCAGGAGCACGGTGTCCGCGGAGAGGTACAGGCGTTTAATCGGTTTCATGGCTTACCCCAGGGCATCGTTAACAGGTTTCAACACCTTTTCCTCGAACCAAGTCATTTTGTCGGCATCCTCGGCAGCCGCCTTGCCTTTACCCCCGGCACCGCCGGTTTGTTTGGTGCTGGTTGTTGCGTTGCCTTTTCTGGCCTGGCGTTTTTCCGGTACGCTGATTTTTTCCCGCAAGGTGAAGTTGACCAGCCAGGCGAGGCGATCTTCCTGGGGAGTGGCATCTATCGAGCCGGTAAATGTTGCCTCCCTGAAATTGATGGCCGCCGCCGTTTCGTTAGCGATACGGTATTTTTTCAAGGCTCCGCCGGCATCCGTCGCCGATGCCAGTTGAAAGAGTCGCTGGAGCGTAGCTTCTTCGTCAAAGGTCACCAGCCCCGAGACCCGCAACTCTTTGGCCTTGATGCCCTGTTCGGAGTTGGCCGTGCTGGATGTCTGCCCGGATTGGTCTTTTTCCTGAAATTGCATCGACGGTGATACCAGCATGTTTTTCATGCTGATCCCCTCACCATCAAGGGCGAGTAATGCGGCCTGACTCATCGATCATCTTCTCCAAAACACCCAGCGAATCGCCGGTGAACATCATGGCGGCAGTGTGAACAGCCGTCGCTTGCGGGATATTTTTCAACAGTTCCACGGCTGCGGTTGTTCTATCACCAGAATGCGTAAATACCCAGGCTTCAGCGCGGGCACCTTTCAGCGTTTCCAGGGCATCGCTGATCGCCGTCAACATACTGGAACGGGCCTGAACAAAATCGGCGATCTGGGCTTGCATCCCCGCGATGCTGCTGCCGGCGGCAGCGGCTATCTGGGCCTTCGCAACACGCTGGGCATTCAGTGCGGCCCGATTGGTGGGCACTGACAACGGCATGGCGGCTGGCAGTGCGTTGGAGACTTTTGCCGGCAGTTGCATTTTCACCGTACTCAGTTCCACGGCGGCTTGAGCCATCCGGCTGACTTGCGTAAACGCCGGCGCGGGAAAGACTGCCGCTAGACTGCGTAGCCCCGCCATGAAGGCGTCGTGAGTGTTTTCTGCGATCATGAAAACAATCACATCACCCTGACCGCCACTCCCGACCAGTTTTTTAGCCAGGTAGCCTAGGGTATTGGTCGGGCTGAGATAATTTCCTGATTCGGCAGCCTGGCCCAGGCCATAAACCCAGGGATGCGCCGGAACAATGGCGCAGGACACCGCGGCCATGTCGTCCGCGATCCGTAACGTTGCCTTACGCCACACCCGGTACCTCCGGCCATTCAATATCAGGGGCGACAGAGGTATCGATGCGGTTCAGCTTAACGCGAAAGGTTTTCCAGGAAATTAACGCTGATTTCTCCTCGACCATTGCCATCCCTAAATCATCCGCATCCTGAAGAGGGGCTATCGCCTTGGCTGCTTCAGCCATCAACTGTGCCTTCTTCCGCTCTGCCGCCTCAATTTGCTCTTCGCGGGTTGGCGGCGGTATATCGACCCAGCACGGCAAACCGTTTTTGCCTGCGCCGCGCATTTTTCCCGGGGGGCCCTGCACACTGAACTTTTCCCATATCTCATCCGAGATGGACTTAACATCATCCGGCCAGTTGCCAAATTCTGCATAACCCTCTTTGTCTTCAATAACATAGAATATATTGGTTTTGGCGCTATACCCGTAACTCATCGTTATACCCCCACCGCCCACCAGTAACACTGGTGCTCTTGTTCAAACATCACGGCGTTAAAGCCGCCATTCTGCGCATCGCGTGCTTCGACGTTGGCCTGGCTTGTTCCCCAACGGTGGAACAGTGTCATCTGTACACCGAAGCATTCGCGTTGGTAACCGCGTGGAAATCCTACCCAGGTAACATCCCCGCCGCGTGTGACGGTGCCCCCCTGGAATATCAACCCGGTGACTTCGTCCTTATACCACCAACCACCACGACCACCGGCGACAGCCGAACGGCTATTAACGTAATCCCAAGTGGCGCGCGTATTGATGTTGTTATCGCGGGCAGTGAATTGATTGTTCAACCAGTTACTGAGATACCCACCCCATTGCGGACCTTCAACATTCCCATCAGGATGCCACGTGGTGCCGGCAGAGTTGATAATCGCGGGCCAGCGCCCACCTAAGTACACAGAACCATTGCTTCGAAACTCAGGCCAGCCATCCTCCCCACCACCGCGCACTCGAAAGCGCAGCGCGGTATATTGGCCAACGGTTTCAAGAAAGTAGATTTGCGCGTAATTGTCGCCACTCCCCTGAAGATGGAAGCCGTTCGTTTGGTTATAAGTCACACCATTGGATTGATATGTATTTATACCTAGCTTGCGAACATATTCAGCGTGTTCAAACGTTATTTGAGTGCCTAACGTTACCGCGCCAGTAGCATTGTTAACACCGAATGGACGCAAGCTGTTATATGCTCCCCATTGGTCATCTGCATTGGTGAGCATAAAGTATGTTGCATTACCGTCATTGCGCCAGAACGAGCCATATTTCCCGGAAACAATACGATAAGAATCAGCATACGTAGTGCCTAACGGGCCGCTCATTCTATCGCCAGTCTTAGCAACAGCGTTTATATCGGCAGCAGTAGGTTTAAACTTATCGGTATAAATTCTCGCCCAGGTAATCCCGTTAGCCTCTGCTTGAGAAATGCCGACATACGCCGCCATATTTCCACCAACAACAGCAACGTAGCCTGAGGATGGTGCGGCATCCATAGGCAAGCATACAACACCAGCTGATACGTTCCCTGAAACCGCCGGAGGCTTATTAGCAGCAGACGCATTTACACGGTAAAACTGCGCAATATTGCTGTAAGCGTCGGTCTTAGCTATAGGGCCAACACCCAAGCCAGCAGTGCCCATTTCCATCACATTGCCGCTGCCGGTACCGACATTGCGCGTGGCTGCCGTTCCCAGCCCCAAACTACCCCGGCTTTTGGCCTTATCTTTCAATGCGGCCAGGTTGTCGTCTTTACGCAAAAAGTCACTGTTGGCCTGCTGTTCACCGCGTGAACCTTTTGGGCGTAAATCGGTGATCACTCCGGCCGCGTCAATGCTCGCTAGGGCAAACACGTAGTGCGCGATGCCGTTCTCTGTGTAGTTCGCCAGGTTGCCGGCGACGGTGATTTTGATTTCCGTCCGGTAGGTGCTGGTGACCGTGCCGTGATAGCACACATCGGCCCAGACCTTGGTCGGCTTCGCGCTCAGGGTAATATTCTGGTTGTTTGCCAACGCCGCACGCAGCCCGCCGATGTAGCCCAGCCCCTGGGTAACAAAATACTGATTACCCGTTTTTGCCACCAAAAAGCCCGACTCAAAGAACGCGCCCGCGCCGTAAATATCCAGGTTGGCCAGCCGCGCAGCTTCATCCATGCCGGCGAGGCGAGCGGTAAAGTCAATCTGCCAGGTCTCGGCGGGGACGTTGATGCGTGTTTCAGTCTGTGCGCCGTTGAATTCCATCAGCACCGACCGGGTCAGCACATTGCCCTGTTGGCCATTGGCGTTTTTGACCTTGCGCTGGGTCGGGGCGTGAATAATTGACGCCAACGTGCCGCTGGCTTTATTGACAAGCCCTATCCAGTTGAAATCAAAATCACCGACCTCGGCCCCCATCGTCACCGAGTACACCACCGCGTTCAGGTTGACGACGCCGGCCTTGCCGACCGCCTGGCGATGCACAATCTTGTCGGCGGCGGGGAGCCCTTCGGTGTTAGCGATCGGCTTGTTGACGTCAAGACCGGGGATGTAGGCAAAAATAAACTCGTCCAGCACCACCGGCTGGTTGTCGATGGCCTGCTTTGCTTTCCACTCAACAAAGGCTTTCGTAATAACGGTCTGTGACATTTCTCACCCCTACAAACGTGCGCTATAGGTCGCGCTGTATTCTGTTTTCACGTCACCCAGGCTCACCGGGTAACAAATGTATTCGCCCTGGTACCAGCCGGCACGCAGATGCATACCGAGCGCGGTGATCACCTCAAACTGATAGCGCCGGCAGGTGCGCCCGTACTTGCGGATGATCTCCAGCAACAGGTCGCTGTTCTCGGCGACTTGGCTGTCGGTCACCCGCCCGATGATCACGTCCCAGTCGATCCCCTCCTGACGCTCCAGCAATTCGACGTAGCCGATCCCCAGGCGTTCGAAGATGGCGATAAACCCTGCGACCTCCCCCGAATCCTGGGCGTTGATAAACGCATACGCGACGCGCTTGCGGTACAGGGCGAGCGGTTCACCGTCAAAGCGGGTGATGTCGCGCTCATACGCCAGCAGGTTGAGCAGTGGTTCGGCACAGGTCAGCGGGTCAAACTGTTGGAGTGGCCATTGCACCCAGGCGTTGACCTTCGTCCAGAACTGGCGGCTGGCGCGAAGCAATTTGGCCGGTTCGCCGCTGTCCATCCAGGAAGGCAAGCGCAGGCCGCGCAGCAGGCGGTCAAAATCAATCATTGGCGATCACCACCTTCAGGCTGTTCAGCCGCGGCACCGACAGATCACTGACGATGTCCGGCAGCGAGAATGCCAGCGAATCAATCGCAGGAAACGTTTTATGCAGCTCCCGGCCCAGATTCGACATGGAAAAACGCGCATAGGGCCAGGTCTTCTTCACCGGGTAGGTGGCATTCTCCCTAAAGGCGCAGCGGATCAAGTGGGTGACGCCGGCTTCCAGTTCGGCCAGTGCCTCGCGCGTCATGTTCTCTTTGCTGGGAACATACACGGTAACCGCAAGGTCGTGCCGGGTCTCCGGCAGTGCAAAACACTGCATGTCGTCACCGTGGCCGTGGTGACCCTGGGTGTTGATGTAGTCATTGACGGCATCAACAAACGGCTGGGATAACTCGCCACTGTCGAGCAGCAAGTAGGCGTTAGCCGTCCCTGGCCCCCGCGGGGCATCATGCTTGAAGAAAATGCGGTCAACGCTCAGCCCTATCCGGCTGGCGATCATGCTGCGGTAAACCGCATCGGTGTGGTACTTCCCTACCAGGTTGAATTGATTGCGGGCCCGGTCGCGCAGTTCGTCGTCTGTTTCTTCATCGGCCCCCGGCGTCGTCAACCAATCTTCCTCATTCACCACGCTGGCGATACCGTTCACGGCAACCGGCAGGATGCGGTAATAGCCGGGTGCCAGGTTGTAGCCGCTGCCGGTACCGGTAGCGATAACCGGCACCAGGCCGTTCTCGTCCCCGGCGGGCAGCAGCGTGTCTTCGGTGACCTTCAGCACATACACCACGCCGTTGATGCGCTCGGTTTGCACCAGCGTGCCCGCGGTAACGGTCACCGCGTTGGCGGCGGTAGTCTTGTAAAAGCGCAGCACGCCGAGGGCAGCACTGGCGGGTTTTGCCTCAATATTGACCGCCCAGGCGAGTAGGCGAAGCATGGCCCCGCCCGCGGTTGCCACAAACATGTTGGTCAGCACGACCTGGACGAGTACGTCCTTCAGCCACAGCACCGGCGTGCTGACTATCTTGGTGATCAGCCGCCAGAACGGCGACATGCGCGACGTGTTTGTGATATAGCCCTCAGCCTGGACGAGCGCCTTAAACTCGGCGGTGATCTCGTCTTCGGTGGTCGGCATTCCACTGCCTTTGAGCACTTGCTCAAAATCGACGGTCGGCTTTTCACTCATAATCAATTCCCGTACTGATAGGGCCGAAATCGTAGGTTTCAGCCGTAATGTAAAGGCGCGACAGCGATTCTTCGGTGATCACAATCGTGCCGGGCACTAACCGTTCATCGCTCTCAACCAGCAAGATCAACTGGGTGATCACGTCACCGCGCATCGTTGGGCTGCGTTCGCCAATTAGACGGGCCGTAATGCCACTTTCGACAATGCTGTGAACGATGTCCTGCCCAATGCTCTGCCGGTTGTTGCAGCGTAGCGGCTCTTGCCCACTGTCCAGGGTGAAGTCGCCCTGGGTTATCAACAGGTCGATGTAGAGCGGTTCGGTACTCATCCGGCGTTCATCTCCTGCCATTCGGCCAGTTGGCCCGGCGTCATGCCGTTGGGCATGACGAAGTTCACTTCGCCAATGCTGCGGCGATTGTCGACGGTAGTTTTGCTGTCGGACTTAACCTGGCGCATCAGACCGCCCTGCGGCACCACTGCGCCGACGCTGTTACCGCTCAGTAGCGATTGCCCCGTCAGTTGGGGGGCAGCGGGCTGCGGTATTGCCTCGGCGGTGGGTTTGAGGTCGATATTGACGCCGGGGATCTTGTTCAGCTTTTCCGCTATCCAGTTGTAAGTCCCGGCAAAGGCGTTTTTCAGGCTGTCAAACAGAGAGCGGAAGATGTTGCCGATCTTCTCCCCAAATCCTTCAAATGCCGCGACCGGCGACAGTCCCATGAAGAAGGCGACCACCATATCCCAGCCTAGGGAAATGGACTTCCAGACATCGTCAAATACCTGGCCAACTTGTGCAGCGGTTTCCATGACCCACTTGAACGCCGCGGTGTTCATGATGGCGGTCTTAAGTTCATCCCAGTGACTGACCACATACCAGATACCGACCGCAAGCAGCGCCAGCGCGGCAATGATAAGGGTGATCGGGCTGGTCAGTAGTTGCATGGCCGCGCCGGCGAACATTGTCGCTACGCCATACACCCGCATGGCAATCGCCCCTGCTTTTAACACCGCGTTCCAGGCAAACAGCGCTACGCGACAAATGCCCGTCCACAATGCCAGGAGTTTGGATTGCACCCACAGCGCGGCCAAACCGATACGGGTCGTCAGCAGCGACGGCCGCAGCAGGTTCAGCGTCCAGATTAAGATTTTCCAGGCCCCACCCAGGGCCTTGGCGATCCCCTTGAGTCCCACCATGGTGAAACCAAATATCCCCATGATGATGTTGGTTGATGCCCCAACCAGGCCAAAGGAGAGCACGCCCAGGGTGATGTAGCCGAGCCAGCGGGCAATGTTGGGAAACATTTCTAACCAGCGGGCGAAGGTGGCACCGACGTCGGCGACGCGATTAATCAGCGGGGTGATCACCGGCAGCAGGGTGTTACCGATCGCCGCCCGCATGGCGTACCAGGTCGCGGTGATGCGCTCCCAGGGCTTGGCCATCTTCTCGGCCATTTCCTGTGCTCGCTTCATGCCGTCATTGCGTCCCAATTCGGTGATGCTTTTATTCAATGCATCCTGGCGGCCCAGCAGTTTTTTAATCACATCGGCACCGCCGCCAAATGCTGCATCAAGTGCCTGTTGCGCCTTGACGTTGCCTTCGATGTTCTTGCCGTATCTGGCCTGGATTTTTTGCAGAATATCGCCCATCGGCAACATCTTGCCGGTGGCGTCGACAAAGCTCATGCCCAGCTTCTGGGCCGCGGCCGGCGCACTGCGCAGGAACTGCTCGTAAATGCCGCTGGACTCGGTGCCCATGGTGCGATATAGCTCACCCAGCACGGCGAACTGTTCGTTCATGCTGACCCCAAAGTCAGCCCCGGCGTTCTTGGTGCCTTCCATCAATTCCTGCATGGTCTGCATTTTGACGCCGAAGTTTTGCACCATATAGGCCGTCTTGCCGGCCAACGCCTCGGCAAAGTCCACATGTCCCAGGTTGGACAGTTCGCGGTTAAAGCGAGCGGCCATTGCCCCCATGTATTCCCCGGCTTCCTCACCGCTGGCTTTCACTGCGGTGGCCAGGGTGTTGGCGGCCAGGGTGACGCGCGGCAAATCCTGGTCTGCCAGGCCGATCATCGCCCCCTTCATCGCGTAGCTTGAATTCACCACGTCGACGGCGCTTTTGCCGTAGCGCATGGAGAATTTCAGCGCCTGGTTGGACAGCCGGTTCAACGTGTCTTCGGCCACGCCTTTGGCATCCAGTTCGGCCAGCGCGTCTTTCATTTCTGTAGCCGGCCCTAACACGCCCTGAATAGACCGCGCCACGGCCCACACTGCTCCCGCGCCAATACCGATGCGGGTAAATGACGCCTGCGATTTTTCGGCGAAACCGGTTACCGACGCCTGCGCCTGTTTCAGCGGGCGCGTCAGCTTGTCGATTAGGCTCAAGGTAAAATCCAAATGGCGCATGTCATTTTCCATTCAGGGCAATGGCGATGCCCTCAGCAGTTTTATAGGCTTTTGTCTGGGCGAAATATTCATCCAGCCACAGGGCGCGGGCGAGGCTTTCCTCGCTGTCGTCCTCCCCTGGCAGGTAATACCGGCGCAGTGCGAGGTATTGCTCCAGCGGATTGGCGCGTATGGCTGCCAACCGCGCCGTCAGTTTTTTATTTCAATCTCAAGGTGAGGCGAATAAATCGCGTTGATCTTCTCGGTTAGCTGCATCTCGACGCCGGGATAGTCATCCAGCAGTTTGCCGAGTGCCGCTTTTGAATCGGCTTCAACGATACGGCCCAGGTAGGTGACCATTGGTGCCACCTTGTTGGTCAGGGTCATCTCGTTGATCAGCGCGTTAAAGGCGGTTTTATTCGGGCTGAACGCCAGGTCAACGCCGGCCACGGTCAGGGTGATGGTTTTGCTTTTTGTTTCGCTCATTGCGGTAAATCCTTACGTTGTCGAATAATGCCCACCAGGGCGTTGTGTCTCACCGCACAGGCGGTATACAGCTGCATGTACGCGGTCAGTGCCGCGTCAAAATCAGCGCCGGTTGTTCCCGCCAGACGCGGCAGGTTTGTCGGGCACAGGGTCAACTGATTTTCCTGAAAGGGTTCGCTCGGCACGATCGGCGTTCTCGTTGAACAACCGGACATAGTCATCAGTAGCGCAAACATGACTGAATACCGGCTTGACCACCTCAGTGCGAATAACCCGTTCGGTGTGGGTTTCATTGGCTTTTAACTCCGCGAGTTTCTTCTCTAACGCTTCCCCCGACTGGCGGGTTAACTCCGTGACCACCTGGCGGGTTAGCTCGGCGGACTCATTCGCGGCCAGCGCCAGCTTGGCAGTGTGCCAGCCGTGCGCTGTCCAGCCGATGTAAAACACGGCGACCAGGATAATCAGTTGCCCCCATGCCGCCCGCATCACCGCACCCCGTTATGTCCAAGGCTGAAGTGATTACCGTCCGGCCTGCTCTTGAAGCGTCCGCCCCAGCTACCGCCGAGGCTTTCCCAATATTCGCCCAGCGGCAAATAGGCTTCGGTCTGCGTCTGGTATTGGCCATCGATAAACAAATTAAAATCCACCGCCAGACGTTGGGTGTGCAGGCTGTTGGCGATCCCCTTGCCGGACTGGGCATTCAGTTTGGCCTGGTCAGGAGTGCGATAGGCTTCGCCGAAGGTCAGCGCGTAGCCGTTCGCCCCAGCCCAGGCGATCAGTTGGCCAATCATGTGCGTAAACTGTTGTTGCTTTTGGCTCAATGTCATGAGGTCTTATCCTTCTTGCTTTTAAGCCAGCGCTGGACGGCGGCTTCAACGGCCGTGTGGCCGGCAATGCCCAACATGCAGGCAATGCCGATCATGGCCAACTCGGGGATGTCACCCACCTGGATCAGCGCGACGCCGGATACCAGTGCCACGGCCGACCCCAAAATCACCCGCCCGATAAACAGCCGGGCGGTGATCTTCTCCTGGCCAACCAGCAGTTGACCGGCTCCAATCAGAGCCCCAATCAACACCAGCTTGGCAAACAGGCTTGTTTCACCATTCGGCATGGCATCATCCTTTCAGGTCGCGGGTGTCACGCGCGGACAAATACGGCACGCCATCAATAGCCACAAAATCAGGGCTGGTGACCATGAATTTGATTTTCTTAGTGGTTTTGCTGGCTTCGCTCGGGCTGATATTGACCAGGTCGGACAGCGTCGGCACGCAGCCGAACACCTCGATTTTTTCTTCTTCATCGCCAGCGTTGGCGTAGAACAGAAAATCTTTCGCGGCAATGCCGCGCCAGGAGCCGGCTGCACGGGCTACCGCCGTGAATTTCTTGAAGTTGAGCGCATCGACTTCAATTTCGACGTCAGCACTGACGGAGCCTTTGACGTGCCCGTTTGGCACGCCGCGCGTTTGCACCGCGGCGCTGTTGTCGGTGATGGTCACCGTGGCGTTCTCGACGTGGATCATGACACTGTCATAGTTCACGTCGAACGAACCGCCGCTAATACGTTCACCCATGGTTAGCTCTCCAGTGAGGTGTCAAGTTCGATGCTGACGGCGATTTCTTTCGCACTTTCATACGGTCGCACCACAATAAAAATCTGCACTTTAACGGTGCTGGCCCACTGGATGGCAATGTCACCGTCTTTGGGCGGCTTCACTTCCCCCGGGTACTCGACCCCATTGATCTGCACGGCTTTCGACATCTCGCGCAATGGCTTGCCGAAGTAGGTGACATGGGCGGCGATGCTGCCCGGGGTGCTGTTCAGCGAACGGTCGGCAATCTTCGGGATAGCCCGCAGGCGCACCTGGCGCGAGGCTTTATCCACGATGCGTACATTTTCTATGGTCTGGTAATCGCCACCCTCGGCGTCCAGGGTGCGGCCGTCAGACCAGTAGATACCGTCAAAATCGTGGTACCACATCGGCACGCTGAAACGTTTGGTCTCCAGCGCCTGCAACACGGCGAGATCAATCTCAGCGCCGGTGCCATCGACCGGCAGGTGGTCGTTACCCAATGCCGTGACTGTGCCGGTAGCCACGCGGGCCGGGCTGTCGGCAATGGTCACCGAGCGGTTGCACAAACGCCCCGCCAACACGCCCGGTTCGTTCCCCCACAGTCGGGGCACCAGTTGCACACCCGGGGAGGCGATTTTGTCCTGAAGCGCGGCCAGCCGGGCGGTATAGGTCGCCCAGTCCTCGTCCTTGTTTGGGCCGCCGACCGCAAGCGCGAACCACACGAACCGGCCGAAGCTGGCTTTCAGGGTTTCACGCATTTCCGTAGCGCGGTTGATGGTGGCGGCGCTATCGGTATCAAAAGCCAGGACGACGCCTTCCACTGAGGCGACGTTCTGCGCCAATTTAACCGCGTTCATCCAGTCCTCATCCGGCTTGACGTCAGTCCCTTTAGCCGGCTCGGGGAGCACATGCGCATAAGCAAACCAGTTTTGTCCGGCGTTGTTGCTGGCCGCTGCAACCAGACTTTTTAACAGGCTATCGGCAGAGCCCAGCGCCGTGTCCAGGTTGCTGCCGGTGTTCAACGCCAGGGTTTTGCCGGCGTTGGTTTTGCCATAGCCGACAAACAAAATGACGCGTTCGACGTCCTTCGTGGTGCCGTTATAGCGGTTAATCTGACTGACGTTGACGTTTGGCCATGTCATTTTTACCCCCTGATGTCCTGCGCGGAGACGTCCCAGCCGAAGCCGATCGCCTGTAACTGCCGTGCAAGTATTTTGTTAAATTCATCATTGCTCACGCCTAGGAATGCACGACCGGGTAAATCAATCGTCCAGACGCGCTTCGGTGGCGCGGCGCGTAATTTTCTGATAACCAATCCAGCCTGCGCCATACTCATGGTTTCCATGATTTTTTTGCTGGATGGCTTCACCCAACGTTTACCCTGGCGGATCTTGTACCCCAGGGCCCGCAATCGCTTGGCCTGCCGCGGTAAGGCGGGACGATTGGCCTGCGGCTTGCGCGGGGCCTGGCTGGCTTTCATGGTGATGCTGGCCCCCTCCTGCTGTACGGCCCCCACCAGACCGGCCGCGATGGGTTTTGTGCCATTGCGGTAGTTGCCGCCCTTGAGGTAAATCCTTATCCCTTGGATCTCCGGCATTTCCCTCACCGCCAGCAGCTTGGGCAATCCCTTCAACATCTTGCCTTTACCCCGCTTTCGGGGTGCCCATGGTGTGCCGTCCGGCGCGGTTTGCTCGCGCTGGTGACGCTTGGCCGCCACAACGATACCCAGCTTGGCGATACGCCACAGCAGCCGTTGGCGCTTCTTCGCCGGCAGGTCGGCGGCGGCCAGGGCGGTGCGCAGTTGGCTAAGCTGCCTGTTATCCAGTTCGCCGCGGATCACTGTGCATTACCGTGACGAGTGAAAAACTCGACATCTTCGGCCGTCCAGACCTCGGGGTAGACCACATCCCAGCGCTGCCCCTTCGAGGGCACCGCGCCGGTGCCGCTGGGCTTGAGGATGATTTCATCCGCAACCGCGACCACCACCTGGAGGATGCACGACCCTTCATCATCGTATTCCGGGTCAACCGTGGGGTCAGGGAGTTTCAACTCGTCATTCAAGGCGTTGGCGTGCTCCGACAGCCAGGTCAGCACCAGCGCATACACCAGGCCCGGCGAACATTCCCGATAGGGGAAGTCGTCCCACGACAGCACAGCGTCATAACGCAATACACCAATGCGCCTTTGTCCCAGCCCTAACCCCTTGGCACTGCGGATAATTTCGCAATTATCCATCGTGGGCAGAAACATTTGCATGGCGCGGGGTGGCATATTGGCCGTGATGAACGCCGTCAGGCTTTCCAGTTCAGTCATATCAGATGCACCCCAACGCGCGGCAGGCGCAGCATGTTGCGCATGACCATCGCCGCCTCGGCCAGCAGAATGGCGCGGGTCTCGTTGCTCTCCTGGCCTGGATGCGATTCACGCCGGCCAATGGTGGCGAACTCCCCCAGAAGGTCGGCTTTCGCCCTAGCGTAGACGGCCTTTTTGTATTGCGCCGTCAGTTGGGTTTCATCATTCATCCTGGCCCCGGGCACGTCTGCCGCCCTGGCATGGCCTTTAGCCGCCCAGTAGCTGACTACAGACGCGCAGGTGGCGTTGACCTCTGCAATGGCCGCCAGTACCGCAATGCCTGCGGTTTCTGCCGGCAGGTCGGCCGGTAACGTGCGCGACTTCTGGAATTCGCCCAGGTTCAAATCCGGCCAGAACGGCTCACCGTTGGCAATGACGTCCTGCTGATAGTCAATCGGTCGCCCGCTGATGCTGAAACTTGGCCCATTCATCGGTTCATACCCCAATGCAAAAAGAGAAGCGGGCTAACGATTTCCACGGCCTTAGAAAACCTTGCGAGTTTTCTGCCTCCACCGCGCCCGCCCCGCCGTGCGGTAGTCGTTATTCCGCCGTCAGACCGTTGATGCGTGCGGCGAGCTTCGTGCGCATGGTCTTGACGCCAGCATTTTTGTTGAACTTCTCAGCCTGGGCCAGCAGCGCGTCGGCTTGCTCCAGCACGCTGACATCCTCCACCGCGGTGGCGCGGGGTGCTCCGTTCTCGTCACGCAACAGGTATAACCCGGCGAACTTGAACCATTTGGCGTTGATGTCTTCATGCAACCGCCATTTGTCACGGATGTTGTTAAACGTCCGGCTAAAGTACGGTTCAATGCTGTGCCCTGCGGCGGCCTCATCGGTGGCCCATGCCAGAACGGTGTCGGCGACAAACGCCGGCATCGTGCTTTTGAAGTTTTCCGGCATGGTCTGGCCCTCGCTGATGGCAATATCTGCCCAGTCGAGCGCCCGTTCCATTTCCCCCGTGTCAAACAACCAAATGATGCAGTAGACCAGCGCCGGGTTCATGTAGCGCTTGTCGCCGGCCAGGTAGGCTTCCACGGTCGGCAGCCAGCGCGGCAAAAGCTCGTCACGCTTCATGTCGATGCGGTCGGCCGTCATAGGCAACGAGCGCAAGCGCTCGACATCGGCTTCCAGTTCAAGCTTTTGCAGATGGAAGCTGACCGGTGATGCAGTGAGCACCTCGCGGTTATCCAGCGCCTTGGCCGCCATAATGCGTGCCCGGTGGCGTTGACAGGGGGACATGGCCATGGTTATGCGCCTCCACCAACTGACGGCTGCGGTGCCGGCTCGTCGTGTGCCAGGGTGATTTTGTCGTAGGCGGCATACAATTCGTCATGTTCGACGGCGTAGCCTTCCATACGCAGATAGTTGTTTTCAAAGCGTTTGCGGTCGTCGTTCCACTCCGCCTTGCGCTTGCGGGTGCCGCCCTGGGTGTAGATGTGCAGGTTATCCAGGGTGGTGACGATCAAGCGCCCATCCGGCATAAACGGCGGGGTGTAGGCTTTACGGCCTGCAATCTCGCGGTTAATCAGCTGTGCGGCCACTTTCTCGGTCGGACGGTCAACCTTGTTCATCATGGTGGTGGCGTCAGCACCGATAAGGTCGGCGGCAACCAGCACCACCAGGCGCGGGTCGTTGCGTAACGGCTCGTAAATACAGGTGTGAATGATGTCAGTCACCGCCGCATCGAGGCCGACAAAGTCCGCTTTTGCGCCGCCGATAGTGACATTGCCGGTGATGACCTGCTCCTTGGAGCGCTCTTTCACAATCTGATGCCAGCCGATATTGACGTCTTCACCGTTCGGGTTCTTCTCCGGGTCGGTGTCGTCCGCCGCTTTCACACCGTTGAAGGCCACGCGGAGCATATCCAGGGCAAAGGACTCATTGCTAAACGCCTGGATGCGCTGGAAGAACTCGTCCTCGCTGCCCGAATTGGCCCAAATGACCAGCAGGTCATACGGCAGATAAGAGCCGGAATCCGTTTCGTACAGCTTGAACTCATTACCGCCCACACCCAGCGGACGAGAGAAACGCCCCTCTTTCTTGCGGCCGGTGTAGATGCCGGGTTTACCGGTGCTGACTACCTGGCCGACCGTCTGGCTGACGTCCATCACGTTGACCAAGCGCAAGAATTCCGACTCTTGCAGCAGTGCATTGCGCAGCACGGTTTCTTTCGGCGGCGTCAGGGAGAAGAAGCGGGACGTATCCATCGCGCCGTTGGCTTTCGCCAGGCCGGCAGCGTATTTACGCAGCAGCGCTTCAGCTTTAGGTGTTAATTGCATAGTGTCGATTTCCTAATAAACGAGCAGATCAGACCTAATAAACGGGTAGGTCAGACAAACTCAAACGGCTTGTTACTGCCGCCCGGTGCCTGGTTTGGCCGCTGGGTGCCACCGTTCTCCAGTGCGGACAGCTTGGCCATGAAGGTGTTCAGCGTGGTGTTAAGCGCCGTAAGCTGATCGCCATTGCCGACCTTCCGTTTTTGCACACTGAACTGGCGGCGCTTGCCACGACGCGAAGATTTTGCCGGCGTCGCGGTAAAGCCCTTCATAGCTTTTAGCAACTTGGCTTTCGCTGCGCTGAATTCTTCCGCCTTGACTTCATCTTCCAGGTTATCGGCGACTTCCTGGGCCAGTTCGGCGACCTCGTCAGCGGCGTCGGCGATGTCTTCCGCAATGGTGGCCACTTCTTCCGCGGCCACTTCCGGCGTGTTCGTGTCCGGTGAGTCGCCGCTGGCGGCGTCGCTCATCTCACTGAGCATTTGGAGCATTTGTTGCAAGAGGGCTTTTAATTCATCCATCTTCTCGTCCTCGCCCTCATTGGGCTGGTTAGTGTCAGTATTGGGGGCTGGTGTTGGCGTAAAGTCTTTGCGAGGCGTAAATAAACGCCCCCAGAAAGACGGTTCTTTCTTTTCAGCCTTGTTAACCTTTAATTTCCCTAGGCTGAAGGTTTCCAAACTGCCGCGTTCGGCATCTTTTTCCTCACCGGCTAAAATAAACTTCATTTTCTCGGTGCCGAGACTGGCGGGAATATCGGTAACAGCCAGCCCGAACAAATACTCTTTGCCGCTGCCGGCAAAATCAGAAATAAACTCTGCTGACGTAAAGAGCTTTTGCCCCATTCGGTTGGCATCAATTAAAAATTGATTCGGGATAAGTTGCGCGTACAGCTTGACGACATCACCTTCCGTTTCTGTTTTCAGCGCGTCGACTTCGCCCAAATTGCAGGTAAATTCTCGTTCGCTTAAATCAAATTGCGGATGGTGTGGCCAAATCATGGCCGTGTAGGTATTACGGGAATATGTCTGTGCCGCATCAATCAGCCATTGTGATTCAATGACGCGACCGTCGACAGCCTGGCCTGATGTAGCAATGCATAGCCAATCAGTGCGGTAATTGGATTGCGGCATAACAAACCTTAAATAGTCAGTAATAAAGTGTGCGTGTGAACGTGAAATTAAGTATTGCGAATTGCGCCGGCGGGCGCACCCGCTTTATATCGGGTGCATTCGGTTATCGGTGCTTATCCACCTATTGCCGATATTTAATGATAAATCCGTTTGTTTTTCCCAGTCATAATGACGACATGGCTAAATATTCAGATGAAATAAAAGACGCGGCCCGCGCATTATATCTAAAGCGCTGGACACCCCGCGATATTGCGCAGGAGTTAGACCTCCCCCCGCGCACAATCTACCATTGGGCGGATGTCGGCCAGTGGGCCGACCTGCTGCCGGCAGAATCGATAGAGTCAGCCATCGCCCGGCGCTACAACCAGCTTTCCAATAAAGAGAAGAAAACGGCGCTGGAACTGGAAGAACTGCGCGACCTGATCGCCGCTGACGTCAAACTGCGGGTCCAGCGCAACAAACACGCCGAGAAGATGGCCGAGATCCAGACCCGTAGCGCGATGGTGTTTGACGAGGACAGCGGCGGCACCCCGAGCGGAGACGGGCGCAAGCGCAAGTACAAAAAAAATGACGTCTCGGGTATCACCCCGGACATGCTGGATGCCTGGGCGAACGAACACCTGTTCGACTACCAGCTGCATTGCCGAGAGCATAAGGACGAGGACTGGCGCTTTATCCTGAAAAGCCGCCAGGTCGGCATGACCTTCTATTTTGCCTGGGAAGCCTTCGAGGATGCCGTGACCACCGGCGACAATCAGGTGTTCTTCTCGGCCTCCCGCGCCCAGTCGGAAATATTCCGCGAGTACATTGTCCAGATCGCCCAGCAATATTTTGACGTGACGCTGACCGGCAAGAATATCCGCCTCAGCAATGGCGCAATTCTGCGTTTCCTGTCCACCAACGCCAGCACCGCCCAGGGCTTTAACGGCCATCTCTACGGTGATGAGGTGTTCTGGATCCCCAAATTCACGCGACTGCATGAAGTCGCGTCGGCGATGGCGACGCATGACAAATTTCGTACCACCTACTTTTCGACACCCAGCGCTAAAACACACCAGGCATATACGGTCTGGACGGGCGATGAATGGAAGGAGGACGACGCCAAACGCAAGGCGGAGGTATTCCCGAAAGAGAGCGCCCTGCGCGACGCCGGCCAGCGCTGCCCGGATGGTATCTGGCGTTATGTCATCACCATGGAAGATGCGATCAAGGGTGGGCTCGGGGCCCTGGTCAACATCGAGCGTCTTCGCAACAAATACAACCCGACCGCGTTCGCCATGCTGTACATGTGCCAGTTCGTCGACAGCAAAGATGCGGTGTTCAAGTTTGCCACCCTGGCCGCCTGCGAAGTTGACCCCAACACCTGGGGAGACTACGACCCGACCGCTGCGCGGCCATTCGGCAACCGCGAGGTGTGGGCGGGCTTTGACCCATCCCGTTCGGGTGATAACTCCACCTTCGTTATCGTCGCCCCGCCTGTCTTTGACGGTGAGCGCTTCCGCGTGCTGGCGATTTACCAATGGCAGGGCCTTAACTTCAGTTGGCAGGCGGAGCAGGTCAAACAGCTGATGAGGCGATTTAACATCACCTATATCGGCATCGATACAACCGGCATCGGCAAGGGGGTCTTTGACCTAGTGAACAAGTTCGCCCCACGTGAGGCGCACGCCATTTTGTACAGCGTGGAAAGCAAAAACCGCCTGGTGATGAAGATGATCGACGTTATCGAGCGCAAGCGCATCGAATGGGCCAAAGACGCGATGGATGAAACCAACAAAGAGCGGGCGGAGATCGCCGCCAGCTTTATGGCCATCCGACGAACCACCACCGCCAGCGGCAACGCCATGACCTTTGTCGCGGAACGCTCGGACGCCACCGGCCACGCAGACGTCTTCTTTGCTATCTCGCACGCCGTGATTAATGAACCTCTCGACCACGAATATGACCGCCCATCGATCTGGGCTTTTGGAAAAGCAGCATGACAACGAAAAAGCGCAAGCCCCGTAAGCAGTTCGCCGCCCGGAAAGGCACCCCTGCGGTTAAACCGGAAACCTTTACGCCAGGCAAAGGCAGCGTCATCACCTTCGGCGAACCGGAACCGATCCTCACGACCGGCACGGATTATCACAACATCTGGTATGACAACGAATATGACCATTGGCGGCTACCCATCGACCGCCTGGCGCTGGCGCAGTTGCCGAACCTCAACGGCCAGCACGGCGGCGTACTCTACTATCGGCGCAACATGGTGGCGGCTGGTTATCTGGGCGGGGGGCTGACCACCGACCAGGTCGAACAGATGGCATTTGATTACCTGCTGTTCGGGGATGTGGCCATCCTGAAAATCAGAAACGTGTTTGGGGAGGTGATCGACCTGTTGCCGCTGCCGTCGCTGTATCTGCGCTGCCGAAAGAACGGCGACTTTGTGGTGTTGCAGGAGGGGCCGCCGTTGGTCTATGACCGGCGCGACATTATTTTTTTTAAAATGTATGACCCGCGCCAGCAGGTTTACGGGCTGCCGGATTATATCGGCGGCATCCATTCCGTGCTGCTGAACAGTGAGGCGACGATTTTCAGACGCCGGTACTACAACAACGGGGCCCATATGGGCTTTATCCTGTACGCCAACGACGCCAACATCACCAGCGAGGTGGAGGCCGAAATCAAGGAAAAGATCGAACAGTCCAAAGGGCTGGGCAACTTTCGTAACATGTTCGTCAATATCCCGAACGGTACCCCGGAGGGCTTAAAGCTGATCTCGGTCGGTGAAATGAGCGCCAAGGACGAGTTTGCCAACGTCAAGGGTATCACCGCCCAGGATATTTTTACCGCGCACCGCTTCCCGGCGGGACTCGGCGGGATTATTCCGACCAATGGCGCGGTCATGGGCAACCCGGAAACTGCCCGCGGAACCTACCGCAAGGACGAGGTGATCCCGCTCCAGCGCAAATTTATGAATGGCGTTAATGCCGATCGAGAAATTCCGGCGCACCTGCACCTGAAATTTGATGTTGAAACCGCAACAATCAACGCAGATAAGGGCGAAAAATGAACATAATTACGCTAAAATCATCCCCATTGTTGGCACTGGCGTGCGGGGTGGTAAATATGCGCATATTCAAAATTCATTGCCCGGAGTGTAATGCACCGGCCATCATCCGAAAGACGGAGTGGAAGAACAAGCAGTTGGCCGATTTGTATTGCGCCTGCTCAGACGTGGAGTGTGGTCACACCTTCGTATTTAACGCGACTTACTCGCACTCGCTCAGCCCCAGCGGGCTGACCGGCAACAAGCTGGTCAAGGCGTTGCTGGAAAGGTTGAAACCTGATGAACGGCAATTAGCGTTAGACCTGTTGCAGGCACAGGCGAGATAACAAAAAACCGCGATAAACGCGGTTTTTTATCACTTCTCATTTCTCCCGACGAAATACCCAGCAGCGGAATGTTTCCGGCATTCGTTGCATCTCTCCCTTACCGCGATTATGACGCTCACTGACGGCGCTGCGAATGGTACTTTGGCGGATAAACCGGCGCTCATTGCCATTTTTCAGCAGCTTTTTAATTTCCGTTAACGTGAACGGTATGCGTTGCCGGTGCGCGGCGGCCACTTCCTCCATATGGTTGAAGTTCACCGCAATTTCGTTTTCATCCGAAGAATGATTAATGCCATGTGAGGCGAGTTCATCCAGGTAATCAAACAGTTCCCAAAACTCTTGAACCATAGGGTGATCCTTTTTCAATGCTTGGCACCGTTCCACAGCAAGCCGTGTGATCGCCTCGCGCGTTTGTTCCAACCGGTCAACCGGCATCGGTACAACCAGCGCCAGCGCGTCAAGCAGTCCGACCAGTTGCGCGTGATTTTTGGCGATGCGGATATGTCGAATATCCGGCCGTGCTTCCAACTCGTTGCGTGCGCGTTCGTACCCCGCGCCGAAGGCCTTCATGATTTCCTTTTCGCGCATCGTGGCCAGCAACGTGAAACCGGACACCTGACCAACGGGGATTTGCTCCAGGCGTTCAGCAGCATGGCGGGTATGAATCGACTGGGCGCGTTTGTCGGTGTAGATGTGAATGATACGCTCCAGAAACGCTTTGCTGCCGTCAGTATCGGCATTCTGGGCGATCACAATACTGCCCCGGAACGGGGGCTCATAGGTTTCATTGTTGTTCGATTTGATGCCCACAGCCCGGGAGGCGCGGCCGTTATACAGTGATTTGAGTTCATCCCAATCAAAAGCGCGTTGCTTGGCGTTATCGGTGGTGCGGTCACCTTCGATTAAGACCACCGGCAGGTTGCCGACCTGGGCGAAATTACGGCCACGCGCGGCGGCGGTCGATTTGGACGGGTCAAACCCTTCATATTCTTCACGGCCGGCGAGTTTCCACAGAAATTCAATCAGCGTCGATTTACCGGTACCCGGCTCGCCGACGATTTCCAAAAATGGGAAGGATTTGTCACGCTCGCGGATTTGCTCGGCAAACAATGACCCTAGCCAGAATGCCAGCGCCGCATAGCCTTTTTCACCGAATGCCGTCCAGATGTCGTCAACCCAGCCAGTGGTAAACTGGTCTAGGCGAGGGTTTAGATCCAGCGATGGGGTCAGGCTCAGGCTTTTGACGCTGGCGCTGTTGATCTCGAAGTAATCCTCGTCATTCATTTCATACAACCGCCCATCACAGACGGCCACACGGTTAAACAGCCAGGCCGAATAGTCTTTGTTATAACCGATAAAATTCTGGGTTTTCACTTCTTTGATCTCCGGTAGTCGCATCTGGATAAACTTGTCCAGTTGCTTGGTGCTGCCGGTGTAAACCGCGCCTTTGGCGATGTGCAGCAGACGCTTTTTAAACTCGGCGGAACTGGTGAGTTGATTGGCGGTGAAAGTGTCTTTCACCGGCGGCCGATTAGGCATGTTGACCTTCACGTAATACCAGGATTCGTCTGTCGGTTCAGAACGCTGGAAATACAGCGGCGTCAGCCAGCAGTTGGCTATCTCTGAAACGCCGCCAGACTCCTTGATAGCCCTTTCCTTGGCCTCCCATTCCTGGACAACCTCTGAGCCGGTGTTGGTGATGCGCTCATAGGCCCGCATGTAGCGATCGAGATCCAACTCAAACCAGTACATGCGGGAAGCGTGTTCAAAGTAAAACGAGTGCCATTCATTATGTTGATGCATAAGAAGGGCTTTTTCGGTAGGGCTTTTTGCCAGCAGGAGATCGCCGTAATAGCGATAATTTTTGATGTCGGATTGACTGAACCGGTCACGTATCAGCAAATCGTTCCAGTCCAGGCCTGCGGTCGATTTTATCGGCTGGGCCGCACGGGTTTTCCAGCCCGACGCATCACTGCGGGCGGCAAACGCCAGCGTATGCTTGGTACCGGCCTTATCGCCATCAAAGGCCCATACCAGCCGCGGGCGAGGCTTATCGCCCAATGCCTTGGCCAACGAATCAAGCGCGGCCAAGGGGTAATTGTTGCTGCTCAGGGTGGCGACGGCGGGCAATCCTGCTTGACACAGGCTTAATGCATTAAAAATGCCTTCGGTGATCCAGATTTCCTTAACGTCCAGCAGATCCACAGACGGCGGTACCCACCAGTGACCGACATAGCTGCCTCTGATGTTGGCCTTTTGCTTGCCGAACCGCTGCGGCTGGTCAATGATGCGCTCCCACGTCGCACCACATGCCAGCTTAAATTTGACCGTAGCCGACCCCATACCGTCTTTGGCAAAGGCTCCCTGGGTGAAGCAGTCTTTCAGGTGTTCGGTGTCCAGCCCCCTGGCTTCACGCAAATAGGCCTCAGCGGCGGCGTGAGGCGTTTCCGGTGTGGCCTGGTACCGCTTTGACCAGTCCTCAAAAATGTCCGGGTACAACTCTTTGACCATCACCTGGTGACCGCATTTATTTTCACGGCCACATTTCAACACCCAGGGTTTATCAATGCTGGTGAATAACTCGCGCTTATGGCAGGCGGGGCAAACGCCCTGCTGCAAATATTTATCACGCTCTTTAAATTCAAAGTCATTAATGAGCCTGCGAACAACGTCATGTTGTAGTGTTGCGTTCATAGGTAAATCCAGATGTGAGAAATATTCCGGGAGACAAAAACGAATGCGCCGCTGTGCCTCCAGCTGTCGACCATTTGGAAACACGCCCACGGACGGGCTTGCAAATGGTGCCGGGATTACGCGCCCGGCCGCGTTGTGGTAACGTCATCGTGCCTGGCTAATCCCCTGACAAGGTTCCAGGCACAATTACTCACCGCCACAAAGGAGTTGTGATGAAATTCAATGTATATTTTGAGAAAGATCGGGGTTCACATTGGGTGCTTTCCAATGGAACCCCTATTTTTAAAAGCCCATCATTTGAAACAAGGCCAAATACCATTGATGACCTTGTGCAATTTGTAACGTTAATGGAGTCCCCAATTTTCACTGTGTCGCAAGGTGAAGATGATTTAGAAGATCCCGGGGTTCCTTGTGCTATCCTCATTACTTTGAGACAGCAAGGAAATAAATGGCGATGGGATGCATCATTTTTTGATAATGGAAAATCATCTAAAATAGGTAGGCTTTCAGAAAAAGAATTTGACACATTGGAGTTAGCGAAAGAAAACGCCACGTTATTCTGTAATGCCATTGTCGTTGCCCCTATTCTCGACCAAGCCGATGTTGCCATCCCGAATGTGCATTTTGATACGCCTTTCGCCAAAAGACATCGCATTGGCGATATACATCCATCCAGCAAATGGTTTAAATAACTTATAAGCTGGTTCGGGTCTTATTTATGTGCGGGGGTTATCTCTCGCACTGTTTCGTCATTAATAATCAAATCATAAACTCTTATTTGGTTTTCATGTTTATTGGCATCTGCGATGCTATTAATAAGAAAGTTTATAAATTGTACGTAAGTGACGCTGGGGTCAATGTAACCATTGGATACTTCAAGCAGCGGCGTGAGCCCACTGTTATTGATTATGGACACACATTTAAGCTGATCCAGACAGAAGAAGAAATTACCCGCGGGGGTTCTTTCATCTTTAATGCGAATATAAACATTGGATACCCGAGCCTGCTTATCGATGGGGAAACTGGCGCGTAATTTTGACCAGTCTTCCTTTTCTTTCTCGCTCATGGTGTGGTGTTGAGAAAATGTAAAGTCTTTGGCTGTGGTCGTACCATCCGAAACATTCGTCTCATTCGTGAGGATCACAGATGCAGCAATGTCCACTTGTTCGGACACGTCAACATGACTATTAGTGCCGACATGAGAAGCTAACGCATCAACAATCTCACCCGATGTACGGATGTCGTCGGCAGCATTAGCGCTGTAAAATATATCGCCAGCATGACACCCATTAATATAATAATGGCGACGAAGGAGTAGTGTGTCATTGGGTTTAGGGCGATTAATGAAGATGTTTTTAAATTCCATAGCGGCAGTCCTCTTTGTATAAATATTTTTGCGGGTGATTATTTACCTATGCAAATATTCCCATCAGCTTGGCAAACCAGCGCACTTTATTTCGGGGCCGCGCCATAAAGGGTGTACGGCATCCTTTAATAAACTGCACCTCGCTGGCTTTTGGCTGGAAGTGGCGACCGTCTGGCGTTTCCAACCAACCGCGGGTATGGCGTCTGTGGGTCACTTGCTGGCCATTGATAAGCATTGCGGCCAGTGAAGGGCACTGTGCGGTTGTCATGATTGTTTTTCCTCTACACTGAATGGTTCCGGCGCTTTTTCCGTCCGGCTCCAGGCATCTGCCGCAGCGCGGATATAGACCGCCTCTTTGCTGCCAACATAAGCCGCTGCGGCAGCGATACTCTGTAACATTTCACATGCCCAGTAGATCTCTGCTGGAGAGTGTGCCGGTGCCTAGGCACTGGTCCGTTCCTGACGCAAGGCATACATGGTTAATACTTTATTGGCCGCTGCGTAAAATGGCGTTTTCATGGTTTACCCTATCGAATTGCAGAATATCGAGACCGGGAATAATTGGATTTTGAGTCACGCCAACACCGACTAATCGGGTCAGCGCATAATTATTTCTCTCGCCGGGCATTACCTCTGGTGTAAGGTGATAGGCTAATTTCCTGCCTGCTATCTCTTTTAGTTCATCGGTCACTTTTATTTCAGCGTAAAGATGAATTCGATAGTCGATAACATCACAGCCCAAAGCGATAACTTCGCTAAGCAATGGACTCCAGCTATAATGCGCATAGGTCACCGGAACCATTAATTCTTCGTAATTAAAATTATCCACCATCGCCTTAATCTCTGCGGCATTAAGTGAGCGTCCATCCGTGAATTTACCTTCATAGGCAATTAGAAATCGTTGAGTCTTCACGCAGCAGCCCTCGAATGGCGCTTAGACGGTTTGGAGTGGTGCAGGCGGTCTTTCCAGCCGTGCCATTCATCCGGCGCGTTCTCGACCAACTGGTCGGCGTATTTGTCCCATTCGCCACGGTGAACCCACAATTCAGCATGGCCGCCCGGATTGAGTGGATCGGTCATGTAAAACGCTGGAAGCTTCCCGGCCTTCGCCATGGATGCGATAGCGATTGGCGTTTTCCCCACGTACAAGGCGAAACCTTCCTTCGAGAGAAGGTTGGAGGGGTCTTCCGATAGCTTGACCTCGGCGCGCTTGCGCTCGACCTTCGCTTTCTCGTCGTCGGTATCAGTTGCGGTTTCCGCTTTCAGCTCGATCTCTTCGGTGTTAGTGACATCTTGCATTTGATATTCTCCGCTTTGGCCCCTTTAGCTATCTAGCACCGTTTAGAACGAATTGGCTAGATGGGAAGGTGTTTTTTGTTTGTCTATATATTTGGAGATTAGCAAACATATGTCAATAGAGCAAAGAGAGAAATTGAAGCTTATACGAGATTCAGAAAGGCTTAATACGAAGCAACTAGCTGAATTATTGGGGATTAACTACCACACATGGCACGGCTATGAATCGGGGAAATCAAAAATGCCAATGGAAGCTGGCATGAAGCTTTTCAAACATCCGAGG
The DNA here is from genome assembly GCF_030283135.1 of Mixta mediterraneensis. NCBI lineage: Bacteria > Pseudomonadati > Pseudomonadota > Gammaproteobacteria > Enterobacterales > Erwiniaceae > Mixta > Mixta mediterraneensis. The sequence continues at coordinate 85,456 of NZ_JASUAZ010000004.1, forward strand.
TTCAGAAAGTACAGAGACTGGTTCATGTTCGACGAGATCGACACAGAAGCTGGTCAAATTGCACCGGCTCTCGCACACATTGGGCAAGAGTTAACAAAATCGTCCCAATCCGAAAAGAAAACTGGCTAACAGTTTACAGGCTATACATTTTCACGATTTGTTACCAAGACGACAATGATGTCGGAGGGCTGTCTTATGTCGATTAAGAAGCTCGATGATGGTCGTTATGAAGTGGACATTAGGCCCCGTGGTTCTGAGGGAAGAAGAATCCGGCGCAAGTTCAACACCAAGGGTGAAGCGCAGATTTTTGAGCGCCATATCTTGGTTAGCCACCACAACAAAGAATGGCTGGACAAACCAGCCGACCGGCGAAAACTCACTGACCTATTGGGACTTTGGTGGGTATTTCACGGAAAAAGCCATAGTCGCGGCGAGAAGGAACGGGAGAGGTTGACGAATATTATCGGTAATTTGGCTGAAATGGGCGTAACGCGAGCCGACCAACTAACTCGTAAGGCCATCATGGACTATCGAGTAATGATGCTCGACCGCGACCTGAAACCGTCAAGCGTGAATCGCCAGTGCGCGATTATGAGTGGCATGTTTACCAAGCTGATCAACGCTGAAGAATATCAGAACCCTAACCCGTTTCATGAGGTGAAAGCTTTCAAGGAAGCTGAAACTGATATGGCTTTCCTGTCGGCTGATGAAGTGGAGTTGTTGCTGTCTCGGCTTAGCGGGGATGATTTAAAGACCGTTATGTTATGCTTGGCGACCGGTGGCCGCTGGAATGAGGTAGCCAGCCTGAAAGGGGAGCATGTGATAGGTGGAAAGGTGATCTTTATGAAGACCAAAAACGGCAAACGCCGAGCAGTTCCCATAGATACTGACTTGGAAGCGGAAGTGAAAACCAAGGCAACGGGGCGCCTTTTCTATCCGAATTACATGAGTGCCCGCGCCGTTCTTAAAGAAATCAAACCCGACCTTCCCAACGGGCAGGCTCTCCATGTACTGCGACACACGTTCGCTACGCACTTCATGATGAACGGAGGGAACATTATCACCTTGCAACGTATCCTCGGACACGCCACGATCCAACAAACGATGGTGTATGCGCATTTTGCGCCAGAGTTTTTACAGGACGCAATCCGGTTCAATCCACTGATTGGAGTGTCCAGAAAGTGTCCATCGAATGGCACCAAATAGCACTTTTTGGCACCATCTGAAAATTGTAAGTGATTGATAAAGCGGGAGCGCTCCGGTTGTTGCTGGGGTGCTCAAGCGACCAGCGAGTCGCCTTTTCTTTATTTGAGGAGCAAGAGATGAAAGCCTGGCAGCGTCAGTTTATTGAGTTCGCCTTAAACAAGCAGGTGCTGAAGTTTGGTGAATTCACGTTAAAATCTGGGCGTAAAAGCCCCTATTTCTTTAACGCCGGTCTGTTTAACAGTGGACGAGATTTAGCGCTGCTGGGGCGCTTTTACGCGCAGGCGCTGGTAGACGATGGCGTGGATTTTGACCTGCTATTTGGTCCCGCCTACAAAGGCATTCCAATCGCTACAACCACTGCCGTCGCGCTGGCCGATCATCATGATCGTGATGTTCCTTACTGTTTTAACCGCAAGGAAGCTAAAGATCATGGTGAAGGCGGTTTACTGGTCGGTAGTCCGCTCGAAGGGCGTGTAATGCTGGTGGATGATGTGATTACCGCTGGTACGGCAATTCGCGAATCAATGGACATTATCAGCGCGCACAACGCGACACTGGCTGGCGTATTAATTTCACTGGATCGCCAGGAGCGTGGACGCGGAGATATTTCAGCAATCCAGGAAGTAGAACGTGACTATAAATGCAAAGTCACCGCGATTATTACCTTGAAAGATCTGATTGCTTATCTGGAAGAGAAGCCAGAGATGGCTGATCACCTTGCGCAGGTTCGCGCTTATCAGAAAGCCTACGGCATTTAATGCAAAAATGCGGGCACCAGCCCGCCTTCTGCTATATCAATTGTGCGGCAATCAGCGGCCAGCGGGTATCGAAGTCTGCTGTGGGACGAAAACGAAACTCAGAACGAACGTAACGCGATAATAATCCTTCGCAAAATGCCAACAGCTGGCTGGCTAACAGGGTATCGTCCGACTGAAAACCTTCGCCTTCACGCATCTTTCGCTCGCGCATGACCTGACGCAGTTGTACCTCAATACGCTCGAACAGCTGATTAATACGACCCTGCAAGCGGTCCTGCTCAAACATCAGCGCATGGCCGGTCAAAATACGCGTTAGCCCCGGATTACGCTCACCAAACCCCAGAATCAATTGCACGATAAGACGCAGACGCGCCATCGTCTCTTTTTCATCTTTAAGAATCAGGTTGATACGGGTAATCAGACTGTCTTCGATAAATTCTATCAAGCTGTCAAACATGCGTGTTTTGCTGGGGAAGTGGCGATATAAAGCCGCTTCAGAGACACCCACATTTGCTGCCAGTTTGGCGGTCGTAATTCGCTGGCTGCCATCACTTGACTCAAGCATTTGCGCCAGCGCCTGCAAAATTTCTTCGCGACGGTTCCGCTTTGCGACTGTTTTTTCTGCCATGATCCTAAAGACCCTTGAATTTCACCATAAACAGGCAACACCTACGCATCTGCCACAAGCAAGTGTCTCATGACAATGAGAAATAATAATGACTGGCGTAAGTGAAAATCGGTAGCGTGTGTTACTGACGGCCTGAATGACCAAAGCCACCTGTGCCGCGCAAGCTGGCGTCAAAGTCTTCAACCAGGTTGAATTCGGCCTGCACCACCGGTACAAAAACCAGTTGTGCCATGCGATCGCCGGGCTGTAGCGTAAAACTTTCCTGTCCACGATTCCATACAGAAACCATTAACTGGCCCTGATAGTCGGAATCGATCAGACCCACCAGATTGCCCAGAACGATGCCGTGTTTATGGCCCAGGCCTGAGCGCGGCAGAATGACGGCAGCCAGGCTGGGATCGGCGATATGTATCGCTAAACCCGTTGGCACCAGCGTGGTGGTGCCTGGTGCGATTTCCAGCACATCATCCAGGCAAGCGCGTAAATCTAACCCAGCGGAGCCCGACGTCGCGTAGGTCGGCAGGGGAAATTCTTTGCCAACACGTGCATCAAGTATTTTAACGTCTATTTTTTTCATCATAACGGCTGACAATCTCGTCTAATAAGAGCTGGCCAAGGAGCGCCTTCTCGCTGAGCGGTAAGCGTTTTTCTCCGTTGTGCCAAAAAAGATGAAGAGCATTGGTGTCGCTATCAAAACCTTGTCCGGCTTTAGCAACGTCATTAGCACAGATTAGGTCCAGATTTTTGCGTACTCTTTTTTGCCGGGCGTATTCTTCCACATTCTGGGTTTCAGCGGCAAATCCAACCACAAAAGGTCGGTCTGCTTGTAATGCGGCGACACCAGCGACAATGTCGGGATTTTTTATAAGTTGCAGCGTGGCGTTATCATCATCGCCCTGTTTTTTGATTTTTTCGGCCGCAATTTCGGCTGCCCGATAGTCTGCCACGGCTGCGCTTGCAATGAAAATATGTTGTTTGTTTATCTCGCTCATCACCACAGCCTGCATCTCTAGCGCCGTAGTGACATCAATACGTTTCACACCGACGGGCGTGGTCAGACTGACCGGACCGGCTACCAAAAGGACGTTTGCGCCACGTTTGGCGGCCGCTGAAGCGATAGAAAAGCCCATTTTTCCTGAACTTTTATTGGTGAGGTAGCGCACCGGGTCCAGTGCCTCGCGCGTCGGACCGGCAGTAATCATAATATTGAGATGTTGCATATCGTTGACAGGTGATGCCCATTGCACGGCATGGTCAACAATTTCCAGCGGATCCAGCATGCGACCCGGCCCCACATCGCCACAGGCTTGACTGCCGCTGTCTGGCCCCCAGATTAGCAGGCCGCGAGTCTGTAAGGTTTGCAGGTTTTGTTGGGTGACAGGCGCACGGTACATCTGCTGATTCATCGCCGGAACCACAGCAACGGGTGCGGCAGTCGCAAGACAGGCCGTGGTCACCAGATCATTTGCCATACCCGCAGTCAGGCGGGCTATCAGATCGGCAGTGGCAGGGGCCAGCACAATTAAATCAGCCCACTTCGCGAGTTCTATGTGACCCATCGCCGCTTCGGCGGCTGGATCGAGCAGATCATCCATTACCGGGTAGCCGGAAACTGCCTGTAGGCTGAGCGGTGTAATAAAGGCTTTGGCTCCTTCGGTCATCATTACGCGGACATCGGCGCCGCGATCGCGCAGGCGACGAACTAATTCCGGTGTTTTATAAGCGGCAATGCCGCCGCTCACGCCCAAAAGAATTTTTGTTCCGGCTAATCCCATCATCTTTTTGCCTCACTCATCTGTTTGCCGCGCCTGACGCGACATGTTGCACGGACTTTATCACAAAACCCTTGAATCGCTTTTTCACTCCCTGTTGTTTGCGAGACATCTCGTAAAACGCCGCAGTACTGCTGGTGACTGGCAAGGCGGCGGTTCAGGATAGTGAAGGCAGCAGGGAGAAAGTCCATGAAAAATATGGCACCGCGGGAAAAATTACAGCATTTAGGTGTGGAGGCGTTGAGCGACGTTGAGTTATTGGCCATTTTTCTGCGTACCGGTTCAGCAGGGCTGAATGTTATGGATCTGGCTCAACAGATGCTCCAGGAGTTTGGCTCGCTTTATCATATTATGACCGCCAGCAAAGCGGCTTTCAGTGACATCAAAGGTGTCGGGGATGCAAAGCTGGCACAGCTGCACGCCATTGCCGAACTGGCGAAGCGTTTTTTTGCCAGTCAGCTGGCGCGAGAAAGTGCGATGGAAAACCCCCAGGTTACGCGACACTATTTGCAAAGCCTGTTAGCGCATCAGGAACGCGAGATCTTTATGGCGCTGTTTCTGGATAATCAACATCGTGTCTTACTGGCGCAAAAGATGTTTTCCGGTTCAATTAGCAGCGTTGAGGTGCATCCACGCGAGATTGTACGAGCAGCACTGAAGGTGAACGCGGCAGCGTTGATACTGGCACATAATCATCCTTCAGGCGTGTCGGAACCCAGCAAAGCGGACCGCGATATTACTCACAAAATCAGCGAAGCCTGCCGCCTGCTTAATATTCGCTTACTCGATCATTTTGTTATTGGCCATGGTGAATATGTTTCATTTGCCGAGCGTGGCTGGCTTTAAGAGTAAGGAAAGGGAGGCCGGATGATGGCTTTTTACCCGATCATTCGGGATCTTTATCTGTTCGGGACTTGAGCACTTGCGCCGAGCGGCGTATACTACGCCACCTTTGAGAATCTCGGGTTTGGCGGTTAGGCCAGCTTAGCGGGTTCCATGGAACTCGCCTGGCGGGCTGCAAGCCTGACGAGGCGGCCAAAACCTAATTTTTAAAGCTCGAGCTGATTTGATTTTTGGAGAATAGACATGTCACGAGTCTGCCAGGTAACTGGAAAGCGCCCGGTGAGCGGTAACAACCGTTCCCACGCAATGAACGCGACGAAACGCCGTTTCCTTCCGAACCTGCACTCACACCGTTTTTGGGTTGAGAGCGAGAAGCGCTTCGTTACTCTGCGTGTATCTGTAAAAGGTATGCGTATTATTGATAAAAAGGGCATCGATACGGTTTTGGCCGATCTGCGTGTCCGTGGTGAGAAGTACTAAGGAACTGAATCATGGCTAAAGGTATTCGTGAGAAGATCAAGCTGGTTTCCTCTGCTGGTACAGGTCACTTCTATACCACCACGAAGAACAAACGTACTAAACCAGAGAAACTGGAACTGAAAAAGTTCGATCCGGTTGTACGTCAGCATGTAATCTACAAAGAAGCCAAAATTAAGTAATTTTGGTGTTCTGCTAAAAACCCGGCTCCGGCCGGGTTTTTTGTTTGTGAAAAACGCTGAGGAGAGGCTATGCCAGAGTTACCAGAGGTTGAAACCAGTCGTCGCGGTATTGAGCCGCATTTAGTAGGAGAAACTATCCTGCATGCCATCGTGCGCAATGCACGTTTGCGCTGGCCGGTTTCACAAGAGATTCTGGCATTGAGCGATCAGCCGGTCCTTAGCGTTCAGCGTCGTGCCAAATATTTGCTGCTGGAGCTACCGCACGGCTGGATTATTATCCATCTTGGTATGTCTGGCAGTTTGCGAGTGTTAACTGAAGCATTGCCGGCGGCTAAACATGACCATGTTGATTTGGTGATGAGCAATGGCAAAGTGCTGCGCTATACCGATCCGCGACGCTTTGGTGCCTGGTTATGGAGCAGCGACTTAGCGGGCAGCAACGTGCTGGCTCATCTGGGACCGGAACCGCTTAGCGACGTGTTTGATGGCGATTATCTGTTTGAAAAGTCACGCGGCAAGCGCACGGTGATTAAACAGTGGTTAATGGATAACAAAGTGGTCGTCGGCGTCGGTAATATTTACGCCAGTGAATCGCTGTTTACTGCGGGGATCCTGCCTGACAGAGCCGCAATGAGTTTAAGCAAAAAAGAAGCGGAACTGCTGGCTAATACGATTAAAGCGGTGCTGTTGCGCTCGATTGAGCAGGGCGGAACCACCTTACGTGACTTTTTACAGAGTGATGGCAAGCCGGGTTATTTCGCTCAGGAGTTGCAGGTTTATGGCCGGGCGGGTGAACCGTGCCGCGTGTGTGGAACACCAGTTATTAGCGGCAAGCACGGGCAGCGCAGCACTTACTGGTGCCCGTGCTGCCAGCATTAGCAGCAGGTAAGTTTGGCCTGTAACGCCTGATGTACCGGCGCGGGAAGGAAGGCAGTAACATCGCCACCGTGACGCGCCACCTCTTTCACCAGCGAAGACGAGACAAACGAGAAGCCTTCAGATGGCATCAGGAAGACGCTTTCCAGCGTGGGCAGTAAATGGCGATTCATATGCGCCAGCTGTAGCTCATATTCAAAATCTGATACCGCACGCAGGCCACGCACCAACACATTAGCCTGCTGCGCACGGGCAAAATTCGCCATTAAATCGCTAAATCCAACCACTTCAACATTAGGCAAGTGCGCAGTCACCTGCTGTCCCAACGCAACTCGCTCATTCAGGTCAAACATCGGTTTCTTACCTGGGCTTGCTGCCACCGCCACTATAAGGTGATCAAACATCTGTGCCGCACGGGTCACAATGTCGAGATGGCCTAACGTAACAGGATCAAACGTTCCGGGATAAATGGCTTTAGTACTCATATACACCTTTTTGCCGAGGATTGACCAAGCGCCCAAAGCGCCGAGTATTTGTTAAACGTATACTGCGCATTAACCACCGCTAATATCCAGCCCTGTTTACCGTCAAGAAAACCAGCACGTAGCAGCAGCGTTTTGATAAAAGCGCTTAACGTATGGCTAAAAATGGAGAACAGCCCGCAGCGTTTACCGCGTTGGTGACGTTCCTGCGCCCAGGCTTCAGCATAGGCAAGCTGCTTACGCTGAAAAGCGATGAGGTTGCGGCAGGTCAGATGTTGCAGATGGCCCTTTAGCATTCGGACTGGCGCATCCTGGGCGTTGAGCGACTCATGCACCTGGTTATCGTTATAGTTCAGCATCCGTGGGTAAAGGCGCGTCACGCGATCGGGATACCAGCCGCTGTGGCGCATAAACCGGCCCAGGAACAGGTTGCTGCGGCTCAGGCTATAAACGGCGTTGCTGGGCGGTGCGTTTAATACCTGCTCAATCGCCTTATGCAGTTCAGGGGTTACGCGCTCATCGGCATCAAGCATCAAAATCATTTCGCTTCTGGCATAACTTTGCGCGCGCTGACGTTGCTTGCCATATCCCGGCCAGTCGTCAGCATGAAAAACTTTAGCACCCGCAGCGCGAGCGATTTCAACGCTATCATCCGAGCTACCAGAATCCAGTATGATAATCTCATCAGCCCAGTTAACTGAGGCGAGGCAAGCTGGCAACAGTTCCGCTTCGTTTTTGATGATTATCACCACCGAAAGACGTTGGCGTATTGGCATTAATGGGCCCGTGGCGGTAAATGAGGTTCAAGTAACTGTAAAAGACGCTGTAGTGCGCCCTGATTCTGGTGTAGCACATCCACTGCATGACGGCCGTAATAACGGCGATAATCATCGTCCTGGAGTAAATTAGTCACTTCTTTCTCAAGCGAGATGACGTCCGTAACGATGATCAACCCCTGCGCTTCCTGCAATTTGCTGCAAATATCTTTGAAATTCCAGATATGAGGGCCCATCAAGACAGGAATAGCATGTGCCGCTGGCTCCAGCGGGTTGTGTCCACCACGTTCAACCAGACTGCCGCCGACAAATGCTAAATCAGCAATACCGTACAACAACATTAACTCACCCATTGAATCGCCGATGACAACCTGAGTAGAGCTGGAAGGGATCTCGCCACTGCTGCGCAAGATAAAACTGAAGTTGCGTTTTTGCGTCAGTTCTCGCGCATCGTTGAAACGTTCTGGATGGCGCGGCACCAAAATTAACAGCAAACTGGGAAAAGTTTGCAGCAAGCGACGATGTGCATCCAGTACGATCGCCTCTTCACCTTCGTGAGTGCTGGTAGCAATCCACACGGGACGACGCGAGGCCCATTGGCGACGCAGGGTTACTGCTCGCGCGGCCAACTCCGGCGTAACGGAAATATCAAATTTCAGGCTGCCCGTAACCGTTAACTGTGAACGTTTCAGGCCGAGTTCAAGGAAACGCTCACCATCTTCAGCGTTTTGCGCGGCTATCAGCGTGATGCTCTGCAATAGTTGGCGCATAAAGTTGCCCAGTTTGCGATAGCCTTTAGCGGAGCGTGCTGATAAACGGGCGTTAGCGATGACTAATGGAATCTGGCGTTGATGCAGTATACGAATGATATTCGGCCACAGTTCGGTTTCCATGATGATCACTAACCGTGGGTTTACTGTATCCAGGAAACGATTGATAGAACCGGGTAAATCGTAAGGCAGGTAAACGTGATGCACATCCTTACCAAACGCTGATTGTGCACGCTCCGATCCGGTTGGCGTCATCGTTGTAACGGTAATTGGTAAGGTGGGATAACGATGGCGTAACGCCCGCACCAGCGGAACGGCGGCCAGGGTTTCGCCAACGGAAACTGAATGCAGCACAATGCCGCCGGGTTGAACTTTGCCCACACAGTAGCCGTAACGCTCGGCCCAGCGTTTACGGTATGCCGGAGCTTTACGACCGCGCAGCCACAGGCGCAGCCAAATCAGTGGCTGGATAAGATAAAGCAATGCGGTGTAAATGGTCGTCATAGTTACCGTTACGACATGTTGGCGTCAAAAAATACAAAAAATTAGATTGCGGCATGGTATCAGAAACGCCACGCGCACTCATCTGACTTGTCAGTTAGTGTTTAGCACCTGTTGATACAGCGAAGTTAAGGCCTTAGCTAACCTTTGCGGACCATAAGGCTCAACTTTACGGCGCGCAGCTTCACCCATGCCTGAATCGACAGCGAGTGACGGAATAGCATTGATAGCCTGGTTTAACGCATTGATATTCAACGCATCGCAGACGAAGCCTTCCTGACCAGCCGTTATAAACTCAGCGCCACCACAGCCGGTGCTGGTGATCACCGGTAAGCCGCAAGCCATCGCCTCCAGCACCACATTCGGGAAGGGATCGTAGAGCGTAGGCAGTAATAAACCATCGGCGGCATGATAGAACGGTTGTACATCCTGCTGAACGCCGACAAAGCGCAGGCGATCCAGACAGTTCAGCTGATTCGCCAGCTGTTGGTAGCGCTGCAACTGTTTATCTTGTCCCACGACTATCAGGTAGCGATTGCTACGGGCTACCGCCTCAATTGCGGCCTTCAGGCCTTTCCGCTCAAAGCCTGAACCCACGTAGACCAGCACCGTGGCGCTGTCTGGCAGCGTAAGCTGTTGACGACTGGCGTGACGGGTAGCCTCGGTCGCGGGTTGAAAGTGGTAAGTATCAATGGCGTTGTGAATCACATGAATTTTACTGGCATCAAGCGAAAAGCAGCGCAAAATATCGCCTTTTACCATCTCTGAATTGCAGATTACCGCCTTAAGCGCCGGAGAATGGAACATTTCCGCTTCTGCCTGTAATACATAGCGATGATAAGGACTGAGGGTGGCGCTCAGGCGCTGCCATGGCGATACAAGGCGTGCACGCTGTTCAAGCCAGACGCGATGGACGCCATCACCAGCACGAAAAATATCGCAACCGGCGATGCGCTCATGGCTTTGCACAATATCAAATTTCTCCCGTTCCCAGCAGGCGCGTGCCGCACGCGCAAAGCCACGTTCCCGTGAGATACGCCCCCATTTGGCGGGATTACAGATATGCAGATGCCAGTCAGGATTGGGTATACCCTGCCAGTGGCGGGTAATGATATTCAGGTCCAGCTGTTCACTGCCCAGCGCTTCCAGGGCGCGTGAAATAAAGCGCTCGGCACCGCCATCGGGACGATATTTCTGGCGTACAATTGCCAGACGTAACTTACTCATTTAGATAGCTCCTGGCGGCTGCAACCACATCTTCAACTGGAATGGCTGAAAGAAAACGCTGTTCAGTTTTAGTATCAATGGAGTCCGGCGAAGGTAGCGAACTGTAATCGCCAGCCCAGATCACACGATTGTTTTTGCCCCAGGGACGCCACTGTTGCAATTTGGTTGGGCCAAATAGCGCAATGCATGGTGTATCCAGTGCCGCTGCCATGTGCATTGGTGCTGAATCAACACCAATAAATAGCTGCGCGTGATCAATCAGCGCTGCCAGTTGCGGCAATGAAAGTTTTCCCGCGAATGAGATCACTTCAGGCGATTGGCTCAGAGACTGAATATGCTTAATCATCGCCAGCTCTTTTTTATCCGGCGCCGCAGTGAGGATTATCTTGCGGCCGGACTGTGCCAACTGGTCAATGGTGGCCGCGAATTTCTCATCTTCCCAGCATTTAAAACCCCAGCGCGAGGTTGGCTGTACCACAATAAAAGGTGACGTTATGCCGCTTTTAGCCAGTTGAGTAAGGACAATTTGCTTATCACTTTCGCTGTAATACATTGACGCATATGCGTTTTCACGGCTGATGCCCAGCGGCGCCAGCGCAGTCATATTTTGCTCAATAGTATGTAATGCATTGTGATCGTTAGTAGGAACCAATTGGTTGTGGCAAAACCGCCAGAATGGATTATCCCGCTTTTTAAAGGCGAAACCGATGCGCAGCGGCGCACCTGATAAACGCGTCACGATCGCCGCGCGCCATTGATCAGCCAGATTGATGACTACATCATAATGACTGGCACGAATAGCGGCGATTAGCGCACGTTCATGTGCAAATTTGCGCCAGCTCCCTTCGTTTTTCCACTTGCGGTCAATAATATGAAAATGACGTATTGCCGGATGCGCGTCCAGCATTGGACGTGTTTCCTGATAGAGCAGCACATCAATATTCGCCTGTGGATAATGCTGATGAAGCGCATTAATGACAGGTGTCGTCAGCAGCATATCGCCATGATGGCGTAATTTAATAAGCAAAATATTTTGCGGAGAAGTGTTTGCTGCCATCGGGCTTGCCATAGTCCATTGTTCTCAAATTTTTATGGGCTGATTGTAGGGAAAAGCTTTTTGAGGTTAAAGCCAACCATTGTGGTTAAGTGTAACGCCAGCGATAAAGGCGGCTGAGCCACAGCAAAAGCTGATACCACTGTTTCACGCCTCGCGCGTTTCGCAGCATGCATCGATGGGTTCCGGTTGAGAAAATATCTGCAATGATAGCGTTGCGTGCATTTTCGTCCGGCTCTCGCCGTACGCTATGGCAAACGCTAAGCGCTTCATGGGTAATTTGATAATGGAAGGCGGGATATATTTTTGTCACGCCGCGATAATGTTGATTGAGTTCTTCCAGCATGCGGGCAATTTTTAAATAGTGCCGTTGATATTCCACATTACGCTGGCCGGTACGTTTGCAATTGCTGATGGAAGCATCATGCATATAATAGCGATAAAGGATCTCATCAGTATAACGTACACGTTTTGCCAGCAGCATAAACTCGGTGGTCCATGGAATATCCTGATGATGCAGGCCTGGCTCGAACTGTAATTGATGCTCTTCAATTAATGCCCGACGGTAAATGCCTAACCAGACTACATGCATGTAGCGACGCGTTTTCAGCGCGGTGCTTAACCATTTAGCACCATCGAGTACACCCGTACTACGCAAACGAACCAGAGGAATGAGTGGCTTAGCGCGTTGGTCCCGTTTAAAAAACCATTCAGCGTTACACTGAGCTGCATCCAGATTATCCGCTTCAGCCATTTCTACCAGTATCTGATACATTCTGGGCGCCATGGTGTCATCCGCATCGGGGAAGGTGACATATTTACCACGTGCAATGGCTAAACCGGCATTGCGTGCACGTGATACGCCACCATTTTCCTGATGAATTACCTGAATATGTGGATGCTGCTGCGCGTAGGCGTCAGCGCGCTCACCAGAACCATCGCTGGATCCATCATTAACAATGATGATCTCCAGCGATGCCAGTGACTGCGCAAGTAACGAATGCATAAATTCATCGAACATGCTGCCCGCGTTATACATGGGAGTAATAATGCTGAGCAAGGGGGAATCAGATAAATTTACCATGGCAATATTTAAGCCCTGCCGAGGTTACAGAAGCGGAATATTGCCGCATCATGACAAAATAACCCCAGATTAAAAGAATAAAATAGGGAGATTCGCGATTATAAAACTGGGAATCGCCCATGCTGAAATAGATCACAGGAATGGCGAGCAGTAGTCCTTCGTAGTAACGTTTTTTACCGCATAAAGGGGAAACGAGCAGGGCCACAAAAAACGCTATCATCGTGATACCACCAGCAATGCCTTGTAAGGATAAACTCTCGATGATGTCATTGTGAGTATGATACTGAATATTCAGATAGGCGATTTGGTTATCGGGTTGGTGAATATCAAGCCAGTGTTTAGCTTCCTGATTTCTGCTGTCTGCTGATTGGCCCCATGGGTGTTGTGTGAACGCCCAAAGTCCTGCTTGCCACATGCCGATTCGGCCACCAATTGACGTGCTGGTATCACCGTTCTGATACTGTTCAATTTCCGTTTTCACCGTTTCGATACGGTTAAGCAGATGAGAGGAATATTTTGCTGCGCTAAAGGTTGCTGCTATTAAAAGGGCAGCAAACAGGCTTATCCACATCACGCGCGTACGCCAGGGCGACACCATGATGTGATGAATAATCGCCACAAGGCAAAATAAACTAAATAGCAGGATCGCTGAGCGGGTTTCAGAAACGCCTAATAAAATAAACGAAACAAATAAAATCAGGAAAAACGGTAACGGATAATGACGTGGAAAAGCCTTACGGATTGACCAAAGGGTGACGAGAGCCAGTAACGTAAACATATACGCACCCGACGTGGCGGCATCAGAATTTATTTTGGGTCGCTCGCCGGTTACCATAAAGCCATGGATACCTGTCAGGGTGATAAGGATTAACATTAAGCACAGCATTAATGTTCCGGTCTGCACCATGCGCGGCGACAGCGTCCATTTTGGACTGAGGCGGTGGACAGTATAAAGCACAAAAGCGCCTAATATCATCCTCTTACCGCTGATGCGATAGTGCTCCCCAATTAACGGTAATTGTTGATTCGTGGTGATAGTTGCCCATAACCATTTACTGAGACCCAACAGTAAAAACAAAGTAGGCAGCCAGTAAAAAAATACTTTTTTATCGCGCCAGATGATCCAGAATGTGCTGAGCAGAGACAAATAAGTCAGAAAATAGTAGGTATTACGCGATACTTCTCCGGAATAGAGAAAAAACGCCATCGAAATGATCGTCAGGCAGTAAAACAGCTTTGCACGCATATCTTCAGTAAAGATGAATTTCGCAAAATGAACGATGCGCATTGCCGCCCTCAGTTAAAAAACTTATGTCTGATGTAATTCATCATCCAGGAAACACTTTCAGCGTAATGTTTTTGATGCCATTTGATACGAGAAAATCGCTTCATTTCTTTATGATTTCCAGGTAAATCAAGCGGCTGATCAGCCCAGGGTGAGCGTTGATAATAATCGAAATAAATCAAAGAAAGATCGCCGCCGCCCCACGCATGCCAGGGTTTACACTTGCCCGTATAATGAATCATGACGGTATCTTCCGGCACGCGGAATGCGTGCCAGACCTTATTGGCGATGATGTCATAGATATGGTTATAGCGTTCCGGCAGAATCAACACATCCTCTTCCAGTACCAAATTCAATGCGTCTTGATCGGGAAACCCAAACTCCGTGCCTTGTTTGACCAGCACATCGGTGATCCGTTCCGTTGTATTACTGGCTAACCATCGGGGAATATTGATGAGCATAAAGCCTGAGTTAAAATAATTACCTGACGATAGTCCCAGCTTATTACATTGATTTTGCCGTGCCCGAGGCGTGTCGTTACAGGCACAAAGCGTATACTGACCAATATCCAGCATAAACAGTGGCGAGTAATCACCCACCACCAAGGTATCGGCATCAATATAAATAACGCGGTCACTGTAGCGCGCAACGGTTTCAGGAATCAAAAAACGGTAATAAATGCTTTTAGGATAGCGTCCGACTGCTGGCAAATTATCTAGCCAGGTGCTGTTAAAAATATGCAAAGTAATGATGAGCGGATAGGCTTCGGCCAGCGATTGAAGTTTTTTTACATCTTTTTCATCAAGAGAATCAGAGAAAATGTGGGCGTGAAAAGCAGTATGTGGATGATTTATTAATAGCGAAAAAAGGGTAATGCCTAAACCACGTGCATAAGCGTGATTGATGCCAAAAGCGATATGTACGGGCGCCGCGTCCGTGTCTGAGAGCGTATTCACTAAAACTGTACTTTGCTGTACAGCGTCTGCAAGCTGAATAATTGCCATTGTGCTTTATTGTCCTGAGTTATTCTTAATAAATGCCTGGATTTCGGTGATTTTTTCCGCATTCAACCCAAATAATTCTTCCGCTGGCTGATCAAAATGGAAACGCGTCGCAAAGACAAATGTCGATGCAACGCTATTTTTAGGGCCAATAAATAAAACGTTGTTAACCGGGCGCTGCTCTCTGATTTCGCAAGGGCCGTATAGCATAATGACAGGTATCGCTTGTGCATCTGCGATATAAGCATTCCCCGAATCTGACGAGATATAAAAGTTCATCTGCCCGATTGCCCAGGGAACCTCCTCTAACTTTAATGTCCCAATCAGGCTGACGATATTCTCTTTTGGGCCTGTTAAGTTTAATAACTCATCCAGCCATGGCTGTTCGGCGGGCGGGCCAAATATGTAGTAGGTGCAAGGCAGATTCGCCAGACCATCCAGTAATTTCTTCCAGGTTGTGGCTGGGATGGTTTTGGCACGGTTTCCCGCTGAAATACTGATTCCAATTTTAATTGTTTGTGGCGATGCGAGCAGCGCGGCGGGAGGAGAAGACGGTTGCCATAAAGGCGAGGTCGCATGTTTTGGAAAATCAGTATATCGATACTGACGGTTAATCAGTTTGAGATAACTGTCCAGGGTAAGATCCTGTTTGCTGTGCTCGACAACGCCACTGGCGCTACGATAGAACACGACGTGATAGGACTTACGTACATAGGTACGCAGAAACTGTTTATTTGACGCATTACATAGCGCCGCAAAAAAAAGGTTCACGCTGTTAGGTTGGACCAGATAAACATTGTCGTAGCGATTCATCAGCGTAAACGCCAGTTTTAGCTTGGCGGCAAAGCTACGCCTGGCATCTTCAATCAAAAAATAGCGGGCAATTGTATCGTCATGACGAGCCAGCGGCTCCACTGCTTTGCTAATTAATACATCGGACTGACCTAATGCACGTAGCATCGGCGTGATATTGATAAAATCGCCAATCTTAGCCGTTTGAATCACCAGACTTCGTCCGGTTGGACGATAAAACAGCCGCATTACCGTCCGAAATGGCACCAGCAGCAAATAGATCAACACATAATTCATTGAGCGCCTTCTGCTAAAAAGACCCGGAGTTTTTCAATGACCGTTTGGGCCGAAAGCTGTGTTAAGTTATGCCCTGGTGCGATGACGATTTGCTGATTTTTGCCATAACCGCCAATGAGTCCCGGATCGGTTGGTCCGTATAACGTAATATTTGGACGGTCAAGCGCTGCTGTTAGATGACTCAAACCGGTATCCACTGACACCACGGCACGCGCCCCCGCCAGCTGTTGCGCCACGGCTTCCAGCGACAGTTTTGGCAGGACTTCTACATCATTAAATCCTTCTGCCAGGCGCCGGGCACGCTGATGTTCATGCTCTGCTCCCCACGGCAGCTTCACTTTTAATCCGAACGGCTGGACCTGCTCAATCAATTCACGCCAGTGCGCTTCTGGCCAGTGCTTGTTATCGCGCGTTGTGGCATGAAGAAAAACCAAATATGGCACGGTTTCATTTGTCGTTAGCGCAGAGAAATGCGCCGCGATAGAGTAATCGCCTTGTGTTTGCGGTTTTTCATAGCCAAGACTTTTGGCAAATAACTCGCGTGTACGCTCAACAGCATGTTGCTTCTTGCTGATTTCATGGCGTTTGTCATACCACCAGCTCACGAAAGGTTCACGCGCGCTGCGGCTGTCCTGGCCGTGCTTCACACCCCGCGCAAGACGCGTGACCAGCGCGGCGCTCTTAATTAACCCCTGTGCGTCTATCACAATATCGTACTGACGCGACTGTAATTCACGTTTGAATAACACCCGCTCTTCACGCTGTTGGCTACCGAACCAGTGTTTACGCCAGCGACGAATCGCGACGGGTAAGACCTTATCGACCGCAGGATGCCAGCTCGGGATTTGAGCAAAATTCTCCTCTACCACCCAATCAAAACGGATGCCCGGAATAGCATGCATGGCGTCGGTTAGCGCGGGAAGCGTATGCAGCACGTCGCCCATGGAAGAGGTTTTAACGATCAGGACGTGCATACCGTCTCCTGTTCGTTACTTAGCAGCTCGGTTAACGTCTGATAAACGCGAGTCGGCTGAATATCAATCAGGCTCTGATGATACCCTTGCTCCGCATCACCTTTACGCACTTTATGATAGCCGGTAATCAGGCGAATCACGCGGGCACGAGCGGAGAGGGGCGGCGTGAAGTCAGGGCTGCTCGGTCCATACAGCGCCACGAGCGGCCGGTTTAACGCCGCCGCGATATGCATTAAACCAGAATCATTGCTTACCACGGCACGGCAATGTGCCAAAAGAATCACGGCCTGCTCAAGTGAAGTATCGCCCGCCAGGTTACGGCAATGGGAGCGGGCATCTGCTGGCAGTGCTGCAATAATCTCATCGCCTGTTGGATGGTCTTTTGCCGAACCAAACAGCACTACCTGATAGCCTTCACTGATTAATTGCTGTGCCAGAGCGGCGTAATGATAGTGCGGCCAGCGTTTAGCCGGGCCAAACTCAGCGCCGGGACAAAAGCCAACGATCGGGCGAACGGCGGAAAGCTGATAATGCGCAGCCGTTTCGATTTTTTCCTGATCATCAACCTGTAATTTGGGCCACAACAGCGGCTGAGGCAGCTGCTGCGCTGAGCTAACGGGCCGGTCATAGCCCAGCGCCACATAGCGCTCGACCATCAGCGGAAACGCGGCTTTGTCCAGCTTGCGCAGATCGTTAAGCAGGCCATAACGCATCTCGCCACGCCAGCCAACCCGATGTTTAATCCCGGCAAAGAACGGCACCAAAGCAGATTTGAAGGAGTTAGGCAGAACATAGGCGCGGTCATAACCACTCGCGCGCAGCGAATTGCCAAGACGACGGCGTTCGCTGATTTCAAGCGCGCCATGTCCAAGCGGCATCGCCAGCGCCTGATTCACTTCCGGCATGCGGGATAATAACGGACGACACCAGGCAGGTGCCATCACGTCAATCACGGCATCAGGATGTTCGGCTTTGAGCGTGCGATAGAGACTTTGCGACATCATCATATCGCCGACCCAGGAAGGGCCGATTACCAGAATTTTCATTACCGGTACAGATTCCTTTACGCGTTACGGTTCAGCCAAACCATGTATTCAGCCACGCCTTGTGCCACGGTTTTAAACGGTTTGTCATACCCGGCGGCACGCAGCCTGGTCAGATCAGCCTGCGTATAAGCCTGATAGCGGCCTTTCAGTTTTTCCGGGAACGGAATGTATTCGATTTGGCCTTTTTGATGGAATTTCAATACGGCATCGGCCACTTCCTGGAAGGATTCCGCACGGCCAGTACCGCAGTTATAAATGCCGGAAATACCGTTTTCCCAGCACCATAAATTAACCGCAGCGACATCATCAACATGGATAAAATCTCGTTTGAAGCTCTCACTGCCTTCAAACAGTTTTGGATTTTCATCATTGCTGATTTGGGTATTCAGATGGAAAGCCACGCTTGCCATGCTGCCTTTGTGACCTTCGCGCGGTCCGTAAACGTTAAAGTAACGGAATCCACACACCGGTGAAGTCGCTTCTGGCAGGATCTGACGCACGTAATGATCGAACAGCATTTTTGAGTAGCCATAAACGTTCAGCGGCTGTTCATACTGGCGCTCTTCGATAAAGTTTTCGTTGCGGCCGCCATAAGTCGCGGCAGAAGAGGCATACAGGAAAGGAATTTCACGTTCAAGACAGAAATGCAGCAGCTCTTTTGAATACTGATAGTTGTTATCCATCATGTATTTGCCATCCCACACTGTGGTGGCGGAGCATGCACCTTCGTGGAATACCGCTTCGACAGGTCCGAGATCGTCACCCGCCATTACGCTGATAAGAAACTCTTCTTTGTCCATGAAATCGCTGATGTTCAGATCGACCAAATTCACAAATTTGGTGCCATCTTTCAGATTATCCACCACCAAAATATCGGTGTGACCGCGATCATTCAGCGCCTTGACGATATTGCTGCCAATCATTCCTGCGCCGCCAGTTACGATAATCATGTTAATACCTTCGAAGTTATGGGGTGAAACAGGAGGTTTCACACGCTAATGTCTATCATCATAACATTTCATCAAGATGCAGACAGCCAGATGACTCAGTAACGATTTGTACTTCATGCTCTGTGACGTGAACTATGCTGCAAATTTGACATTCTGTTGGGCGAATTATCGTGGCTGGGCTAACTGTTCAGTAAGATGTTCCAGGTTTTCGCCAATTGAGGAAAGTAATGATGGCAGCGCAATTTTACCAGCAATTACGTCAGCAACTGGATACGGCGCGTCAGGAAGGCTTGTTTAAACAAGAACGTATCATCACCTCGGCGCAGCAAACCGATATAGCCGTGGGCCATGACAATCACGTCATTAACTTCTGTGCCAATAACTACTTAGGCTTAGCTAATCATCCCGCCCTGATTCAGGCAGCTAAAGAGGGGATGGATTCGCACGGCTTTGGCATGGCCTCAGTGCGCTTTATCTGCGGGACTCAAGATACCCATAAGCAGCTGGAAAAAAAGCTGGCCGAATTTCTCGGTATGGAAGACGCGATTCTTTACTCATCCTGTTTTGATGCAAATGGCGGTCTGTTTGAAACCCTTTTGGGTGCGGAAGATGCCATCATTTCTGATGCGTTAAATCACGCTTCAATTATTGACGGCGTGCGCCTGTGTAAAGCTCAGCGTTATCGCTATGCCAACAACGATATGCAGGAACTACGCGCGCGTTTGCAGGAAGCGCGTGATAAAGGCGCTCGTCATATTCTCATCGCCACCGATGGGGTGTTTTCGATGGATGGCGTGATTGCCAGTTTAAACGCAATTTGCGACCTTGCCGACGAATTCTCCGCGCTGGTAATGGTGGATGATTCTCACGCGGTGGGGTTTGTTGGTCATACCGGGCGCGGTACTCACGAGTATTGTGATGTAATGGGCCGCGTCGACATTATTACCGGGACTCTGGGTAAAGCGCTTGGCGGCGCGTCCGGTGGCTATACCGCCGCCAAAGCCGAAGTGGTTGAATGGTTACGCCAGCGTTCCCGTCCTTATCTGTTCTCCAATTCATTAGCGCCTGCCATTGTCGCCGCTTCGATGCGTGTGCTGGAGCTGTTAAGCGAAGGCGACGAATTGCGCCAGCGTCTGTGGCGTAACGCGCGTTATTTCCGCGAAAAAATGACTGCCGCCGGATTTACGCTGGCGGGTGCCGATCACGCCATCATCCCGGTAATGCTCGGCGACGCGAGTGTAGCGCAGGAGTTTTCCCGTCTGCTGCAGCAGGAAGGGATCTACGTGACGGGCTTCTTTTACCCTGTGGTGCCTAAAGGTCAGGCGCGCATCCGTACCCAAATTTCTGCGGCGCATACCCAACAACAACTGGAACGCGCAGTGGCGGCTTTCACTCGCATCGGCCAGCAGCTTGGCGTGATTGTCTGAGGAGCCGATAATGAAAGCACTCGCTAAGCTGAAAAAAGAGCAAGGGATTTGGATGGTAACGGATGCAACCCAACCTGAGCCGGGCCACAACGATCTGCTGATAAAAATCCGTAAAACTGCCATTTGCGGAACGGATGTGCATATTTATAACTGGGACGACTGGTCACAAAAAACCGTTCCTGTACCCATGATTACCGGACACGAGTATGTCGGCGAAGTAGTGGCGATAGGGCAGGAAGTGAAAGGTTTTACGCTGGGCGATCGCGTTTCCGGCGAAGGTCACATTACCTGTGGGCATTGCCGCAACTGTCGCGCCGGGAAGAGGCATTTGTGCCGCAACACGGCAGGCGTAGGGGTAAATCGCCAGGGATGTTTTGCCGAATATCTGGTCATTCCGGCGTATAACGCCTTTAAAATCCCTGACAATATATCTGACGAACTGGCCGCGATTTTCGACCCTTTTGGTAACGCAGTGCATACTGCGCTCTCCTTTGATCTGGTTGGCGAAGATGTCCTGGTGAGCGGCGCGGGACCGATTGGTATTATGGCGGCGGCAGTCTGTCGGCATGCTGGTGCGCGTAACGTAGTGATCACCGATGTGAATGATTATCGCCTTGCGCTGGCGCGCAGCATGGGCGTGACGCGAGCCGTTAACGTGGCGCAAGAAGATCTTCATGATGTAATGCAATCCCTTGGCATGACTGAAGGTTTTGATATTGGCTTAGAGATGTCGGGAGCGCCGCCTGCTTTTCGCAGTTTGCTGGAAGTCATGAATCATGGAGGACATATTGCCTTGCTGGGTATCCCACCGGCTGAAATGGCTATCGACTGGAATCAGGTAATTTTCAAAGGGCTGTTCATCAAAGGCATTTATGGCCGCGAGATGTTTGAAACCTGGTATAAAATGACCGCGCTGCTCCAGTCGGGACTCGATCTGGCACCCATTATTACCCATCGTTATCACATTGATGAATTTCAGCAGGGTTTCGATGACATGCGTTCGGGACGTTCAGGAAAAGTGGTGCTGAGCTGGGATTAAATAACGACCGCCAGCGCGGCCGCTCGGTTTTGGGTCGCTAGCCAGTTGCAGAACGTTTCGGGCCTGTTTCGTCATCCGTTTCACTATTCCCTCGCATGGTCTGAGCTGTCGGCCGACATAATAATTTTTGCCGGTGACTGAGCGTGGAGCGCACGCTCAGGCGCATTGAGCGCGTTTAAAACAGCCGATGCAGCGTGCCAAACAGAGAGCTCTGACTGATGCTTTCAGTGACTACCGTCAGCGCACGTGTCGCTGGAACCGGCGTCAGCGGCTGTCTGGATTCACACACGCCTGGCGGCTGGAAATGGGGAGTGGCAGGCGTGGCTTTTGGCGGTTTGTTTATCTGCTTATTACCAGAGTTGCCATTGTGTAACGGCTCATTCAGTAACTGACCAGGACGCACCAGCGTGATGTCCGCAGGTAAAGTTGGCAACATTTGCTGAAGCACGCGCACGGTATTGGGATGGGGATGACCAATCGCTATGGCATAGCCATCACGCTGTGCCAGTTTAACCGCGCGGTTAAACTGTTGCCGTATGGCATGAATATCCTGGCTGTCATCAAGAAAAACGCGGCGCTTTAGGACCTTAACATGCGTGCCTTGCGCAGCCGGAATCGACTGGCTGTTGCCAATGGTCATGCTGTCAAGGAAGTAAAAACTGTACTGATTAAGCGCCTGCATTACTTTCTGCATGCCAAACAGGCTGGACGTCATCTTGCTGCCCATATGGTTATTCAACCCTACCGCATAAGGGACATTATTGACGGCTTCACGAATGATACGCTCAATCTCGGCGCTATTCATATCAGGCGTTAATGTGTCTTTTTCCAGCGGCTGTTTGCTGAGTGGCGCCATCGGCAGATGGATCAGCACTTCATGGCCACGCTGATGTGCTTTGATTGCCATATTGCGCGCTTGCGGCGCATTAGGCAGCACGGCGACTGAAATCGCTGGCGGCATCTGCAACACTTTGTTTTCTTCGGTAGGACGGTAGCCAAAGTCATCAATAACGATGGCGAGTTTGCCTGCGTGAGCGACGCAGCTGAGCAATAATCCGCTCACGATGGCGGAGAGTTTTCGAAGATGAAGCAAAGCTTATTTTCCTAACCACGGAAGTGGGTTGACGGCCTTTCCCTGACGTCGGATTTCAAAATAGAGCGATGGCGTGCCGCGGCCGCCGCTGGTGCCCACTAAAGCGATAGGCTGTCCTGCCTTCACCTGAGCACCTACACTCACCAGCGCACTTTGGTTGTAGCCGTAAAGGCTCATGTCGCCTTTACCGTGCTCAATAACCACCACAAGTCCATATCCTTGCAGCCAGTCGGCCATTAAGACACGGCCGTCGGCAATGGCTTTGACTTCCGTACCTTCCGGCGCGTCAATCACCAAACCTTTCCAGCGTAATTCGCCTTGCAGTTGTTCACCAAAGCGGTGTTCAACGCGTCCGTGCACGGGCCACAAGGCTTGCCCGCCAGGACGGCCTAAGCCACCGGTGCGCGCCATCAGCTCGCGCTCACTTTGTGTCGGCTGATAATGAGAACCTTTGGCTCTGGCCTGAGCCTGGCGCTGGCGAACCTGTTCGGCTTCACGTGCTTCACGCGCCGCACGTTCACGTGCTTCACGTTCAGCTCTGGCGATTTTGTTTTGCAGACGGCTTTCGTTCTGGCGCATTTCTACCAGGTCAGCCTGATCTTTCTCAAGCGAGCTTTCCAGTACGCTCAACGTTTTCTTACGCGCCGCGCTCGCCTGTTGCAGCTTATCCTGCTGGCCTTGCTGCTGCGCTAACAGCGATTTTTGCTGCTGCTGCTTTTGTTCCAGCGTACTACGCTGTTGGCTCAACGTCTGACGCGTCTTTTTCAGCGCCTCAATACTCTGCTGACGAGCCTCATTCAGATAGCCAAAGTAGGCCAGAATACGTTCGCTACGTTGACTTTCTTCCCCGCCCAGCAGCAGTTGCAGGCCATTGTGCTGGCCCTGGCGAAAAGCCGCGTCTAACTGTTGTGACAGCAGTGTTTCTTGCTGCGTCTGCTGTTTTTCCAGCCGGGCAATCGACGCGGCAAGCTGACTGATTTCGCTATTTAGCGCGGAAAGGCTGTTGCGCGTTTCTCGCAGTTGACGACTGGCCTGCGCGATAACCTTTTCCTGACTCTGGAGCTGATCGAGCAGTTTGCTGCGCTGCAGTTTTTGCGCTTTAACGATTTTTTCTTTTTCGGCAATATTTTGCTGGATAGACTTCAGCTGCGATTTGTTGTCGTCTGCGCTCTGAGCAGCGACCGGCAATAACAACGCGCCCGCGCAAAGCAGGCTGAAGGAGAGGGCGGACAAATAGGTGGACAACGGCAGGTTAGCACCGTTGCGACGGGTCCTTGTATGTAAAACGATTGTTTTTCCCTTCATAGGCCAATGATTATTCCACGATGAACAGCCGCTTACCAGTGCGCCGGGCCACCATTTGCTTTTCCAGACATGTCTGTTTTCGTCTAAACCAGGCATAAGCGTTGCGCCATTTTTGCCATTCGGCCACTTTTTTTGGAAAATGATGCACAAATCCTAACTCTGGCCGCTTAGCGTCTGTACATGCGAAGTGGCGCAGGTATACTCAGAACCCTTGTTTTAGCTTATTAGCCCGGTCTGGAGTCGTTATCCCACATGCAAGAAATTATGCAGTTTGCAAGCAATCACCCCATCCTGAGTCTGGCATGGGTTGTTTTACTCATTCTGGTGATTGTGACTACCGTTAAGGGGATGTTCTCTAAGGTAAAAACGATCAGCCGCGGTGAAGCAACCCGCCTGATTAATAAAGAGGACGCGGTAGTTGTAGACGTACGTTCGCGCGACGATTATCGCAAAGGGCACATTTCTGGTGCACTGAACGTGGCTGCGGCAGACATAAAAAAAGGCAGCTTTGGCGAGCTGGAAAAACATAAAGCACAGCCCATAATTGTGGTGTGTGCAACCGGACAAAGCGCAGCAGAGCCTGCTGCACATCTCAGCGCGGCAGGTTTTACTCAGGTTACCGTGCTGAAAGATGGCGTAAGCGGCTGGAGCGGTGAAAATCTGCCGTTAGTCCGCGGTAAATAACCTTACTGAGATACAATCCATGGCAAACATTGAGATTTACACCAAAGCTACCTGCCCTTATTGCCACCGGGCAAAGGCGCTGTTAAGTCAGAAAGGCGTATCGTTCCAGGAGATCCCTATTGATGGGGACATGGCGAAACGCGAAGAGATGATCAAACGCAGCGGCCGTACTACCGTTCCACAGATTTTTATTGATGCGCAGCACATTGGCGGCTGCGACGATCTTTTCGCGCTTGATGGTCGCGAAGGTTTAGATCCGTTACTGCAGGCGTAGTTTACGCTGAACATTTTAACTCACAGGACTTAGTTACATGTCAGAACATAACACCAACGAAATGCAATTCCAGATTCAACGCGTTTACACCAAAGACATCTCTTTTGAAGCGCCAAATGCACCGCAGGTTTTCCAAAAAGAGTGGGAGCCGGATGTAAAACTGGATCTGGATACGGCATCTTCACAACTGGCGGATGAAGTTTATGAAGTGGTGCTGCGCGTGACCGTGACGGCGACCGTTGGTGAAGAAACTGCATTTCTGTGCGAAGTTCAGCAGGCCGGTATCTTTACCATTAGCGGCATTGAAGGTACGCAAATGGCACACTGCCTGGGCGCATACTGCCCGAACATTCTGTTCCCGTATGCCCGTGAATGCATCACCAGTTTAGTTTCGCGTGGCACTTTCCCGCAGCTTAATCTGGCGCCAGTTAACTTTGATGCCCTGTTCATGAACTACCTGCAGCAGCAAGGTGAAGAAGGCGCTGAACAACATCAGGATGCCTGATGACACATAACGCTTCGATTAGCGTCATCGGTGCTGGCTCGTACGGCACCGCTTTGGCGATTACTCTGGCCCGTAATGGCCACCCGGTATTATTGTGGGGACACAATCCTGCGCATCTGGCGCAACTCCAGTCCGATCGCTGCAACACCGCTTTTTTGCCCGATGTGCCTTTTCCTGACAACCTTGCGCTTGAGCCTGATCTGGTTAAGGCCATTGCCGCCAGTCGCGATTTGTTAGTCGTAGTGCCAAGCCACGTTTTCGGGGATGTACTAACGCAAATCAAACCGCATTTGCGTGCCGATTCTCGTATTGTCTGGGCGACTAAAGGTCTGGAAAAAGAAACCGGGCGTTTATTGCAAGATATGGCGCGTGAAATCCTGGGCGATTCTATTCCATTGGCTGTGATTTCAGGTCCGACCTTTGCTAAAGAATTAGCGGCGGGATTGCCTACGGCGATTGCGTTATCCGCTACCGAAGGGGCGTTCGCTGAAGATTTGCAGCAGAAACTGCATTGCGGTAAAAGCTTCCGCGTTTACAACAACCCCGATTTTATTGGCGTGCAGTTAGGTGGTGCGGTTAAAAACGTTATCGCTATCGGGGCGGGTATCTCTGACGGCATCGGTTTTGGCGCAAACGCACGTACCGCGCTTATTACCCGCGGTCTGGCAGAAATGAGCCGTTTAGGCGCTGCGTTGGGTGCTGACCCGACGACCTTTATGGGCATGGCAGGACTGGGCGATTTAGTGTTGACCTGTACCGATAATCAGTCACGCAACCGTCGTTTTGGCATGATGCTGGGACAGGGCGAAGACGTTGACAGCGCACAACGCATTATCGGACAAGTTGTAGAAGGTTACAGAAACACTAAAGAAGTCAAAGCATTAGCCGCCAGAACTGGCGTAGAAATGCCAATTACCGAGCAGATTTATCAGGTACTATATTGCGAAAAACCAGCGCGAGATGCAGCATTGAGTCTGCTGGGGCGTACAAGGAAGGACGAAAACAGCAGCAGCTAAAGCAGGGAGCGAAGCGTAATCACCTGTAGCGCCAATTCAGGCGCTTTTTTTATCGGGAGAAAACAGCAATGTCGTCTGATGAGTTAGAAATGGTCTGGAACAATATCAAAGCGGAAGCGCGCGCATTGGCAGATTGTGAGCCAATGTTGGCCAGTTTTTACCATGCGACATTGCTTAAGCATGAAAATCTCGGCAGCGCGCTGAGTTACATGCTGGCGAATAAACTCGCCAATCCAATTATGCCAGCGATTGCCATTCGCGAAATCGTTGAAGAAGCCTATCGTGAAGATGCATCAATGATCGCCTCGGCGGCCTACGATATTCAGGCGGTGCGTCAGCGCGATCCCGCTGTGGATAAATATTCGACGCCGTTGCTTTATCTTAAAGGATTCCATGCTTTGCAGGCTTATCGTATCGGCCACTGGCTGTGGAACGAAGGGCGTCGTGCGCTTGCTGTGTATCTGCAAAATGAGATATCGGTATCGTTCGCGGTAGATATTCATCCAGCAGCGAAAATTGGTTGCGGCATCATGCTCGACCACGCAACCGGCATTGTGATTGGCGAAACCGCTGTGGTTGAAAACGATGTATCGATCCTGCAATCGGTAACGCTCGGCGGCACCGGAAAAACCAGCGGCGATCGCCATCCAAAAATCCGTGAAGGCGTGATGGTCGGCGCGGGAGCGAAAATCCTGGGTAATATCGAAGTGGGACGCGGCGCTAAAATCGGTGCGGGTTCTGTGGTTTTACAACCGGTTCCGCCCCATACCACCGCTGCGGGCGTACCCGCACGTATTGTCGGCAAGCCCGGCAGCGAAAAACCGTCAATGGATATGGATCAGCACTTCAATGGTAGCCTGGCGGGATTCCAGTTTGGTGATGGCATCTAGCGTTTAATCAGCGCGCCAGCATAATTCAGCTGGCGCCACGCTTCATATACCACCACTGACACCGCATTCGATAAATTCATGCTGCGACTTTCTGCCATCATCGGAATGCGGATTTTCTGCTGTGCCGGCAAGGCATCCAGGATTTCAGCGGGCAAGCCGCGACTTTCTGGTCCAAACAGCAGGTAATCTTCCGCATGGTAATGCACAGCACTGTGTGCAGGCGTGCCTTTGGTGGTTAAGGCAAATAGTCGGGCAGGGCGCTCAGTAGCGAGAAACGCCTGATAACCGGCATGCTTTTTAACGGCGGTGAATTCGTGATAATCCAGCCCGGCGCGGCGCAGACGTTTGTCATCCCAGGCAAAGCCGAGGGGTTCAATCAAATGCAGCTGAAAGCCGGTATTAGCGCAAAGGCGAATAATGTTGCCGGTATTAGGTGGGATTTCTGGTTCAAATAATACGATATGCATAAGGCCCCCGATGACAAGGGCCGAAGCATAACAAATTATTGTCGGGCAGAGGAGTAAAGCGGCAACCAGATAGTCAGACGCAAGCCACCAAGCGGGCTGTCATCGGCTTTCACCCACCCATGGTGTTGCTGAATAGCGGTATCCACGATCGCCAAACCTAAGCCGGTCCCACCGGATTCGCGATCGCGGGCCTCATCAGTGCGATAGAACGGGCGGAAAATTTGCTCACGATCTTCAGCGCTCACGCCGGGGCCATCATCATCGACGTGTACGGTGATACCGGAAATATCCACTGAGAAGCTCACGCTGATATGAGAATTTGAATAGCGCAGCGCGTTACGCACAATATTCTCTAGCGCACTTTCCAGCGCATGTGGATTGCCATACAGCGGCCACGGGCCAGGCGGATAAGGAATATCCATTTTTTTCCCCATTTGTTCCGCTTCGAATTTAGCGTCTTCCAGTACGCCATTCCAGAGCTGGTTCGCCTTCATCGCTTCGCTGATTAACGCATTTTTATGCTGCGTGCGCGACAACACCAGCAAGTCATTAATCATGCCATCCAGCCGTTGTGCTTCCGTTTCTATACGTTCCAGCTCTTTGCCTTCACCCTGGCGACGACGTAATAAAGCCGTTGCCAGTTGCAGGCGGGTAAGCGGAGTACGCAACTCATGGCTGATGTCCGAAAGTAAACGCTGCTGACCGTTCATCATGCGTTCGAGCGCGCTCACCATTTGGTTGAAGCTGGATCCTGCGGCTAAAAATTCTTGCGGGCCAGATTCCAGTTCCGGGTGTTGACGCAAATTACCGCTTGCTACCTCATCCGCAGCGTATTTCAATTTACGAGCCGGACGCGCCAGGCTCCATGCCAGCCACAACAGCAACGGCGAGCTGATGAGCATTGTAACAATTAACAACAATAGCGGACGGTCAAAAAGGAGATTGACAAAGTCGAGCTGGGAGCTGGTGGCAGGACGGATCATGTAGAGCTGATAATTATCTTCGCCATCACGCACGGCGAAAGGCCCAACCAACTCTACGCGCCCGTATTTCTTTTTCTGTGGATGATCGGCGTTATCTGACTGGCCAATAAAATTACGAATTACCTGCATTTCATTATGCTGCGCGCCAATCACACGACCTTCGCTGGTAACCAGTAGCAAGCGTTGACCAGGCGGTGCCCATTTTTCTACAGCGCGAAACAGCCGACGCCACCACATCAAATCATTCGGTGGATCCTGCAGTAGTTCCGCCTCCACGTGCTGCTCAATCATCAAGCCTTGCCGCTGTTCACTTTGCAGTAGCGAGGTCATTTGCCGGGAATCCAGCTTGGGCACCATTAACACCAGCATCAACACCAACGCTAGCGTTAACCAGAAGATGGCGAAGATACGGGTGGTCAAACTTCCAATCATGATGCCGAAACCATCAGATAGCCGCGGCCACGCAACGTTTTAAACCAGGGATGACCATCACGGCGCTCAGGCAATTTTCGCCGTAAATTGGAGATATGCATATCAATGGCGCGGTCAAATGGCGTTAAACGCTTGCCAAGCACTTCCTGGCTCAGGTGCTCGCGCGACACGACCTGTCCCAGATGTTGCGCCAGAAGATAGAGCAGAGTGAATTCGGTGCCGGTAAGATCCAGCGTCTCGTCATCGAAACTGGCTTCCTGTCGTCCTGGGTTGAGACGCAGGCAGTCCACTTCCAGGGTCGGTGAGCTGTTGTCATGTTGCTGCTGCTGTTCGCTCCAGTTAGAGCGACGCAGAATGGCGCGAATACGTGCAACCAGTTCACGATCGTTAAACGGTTTTGGCAAGTAGTCGTCTGCACCCAGTTCCAGACCGAGCACACGATCTAACTCGCTGCCGCGAGCGGTCAACATAATGACAGGCGTTTGATATTGTTGACGTAATTCTTTCAATGTGTCGATGCCGTTCTTCTTTGGCATCATGACATCAAGTAACAGCAGATCAATTGAGTTATCAAGCAGGTTTAGTGCTTGTTCACCGTCGCTGGCGACTTCAACTTCAAAACCTTCCATTTCCAACAGTTCTTTCAAAAGCGAAGTTAATTCGCGGTCATCATCTACCAACAGGATTTTATTCATTTTTGTAGCCCTCCGCAGGCAAAATAGCGTGTTCCTACCGCACCAATCCATCGCTTTACGTAGTTTTACACCCCCTGACGGATGTTTGCAGCTTTCGCCGTACACTGGCTCTCGTTGAATCGCAAAATGGAACGAACTGGAGTAAACGATGCGCAAAGTAAGCGCCGTCGTCCTTGCCTCCGCAATGGTTCTTAGTCATGCCAGCGCAGAAGCAGCAGACACGACGACGATTGACGAGATGCATCACAGCGGATTAACGACAGGCAGTATGACGCAAAATCCGCAAAGCCACATGTTCGATGGCATCGCGTTGACTGAACAACAACGGCAACAGATGCGTGACCTGATGCAACAGGCTCGACATGATCGTCCAGCGATAAGTATTGACGATGTTGCAGCCATGCACGACTTAGTGACTGCGGACAAGTTTAACGAAGCGGCCATTCGCGAAAAAGCGGAAAAAATTGCTCAGGTTCAGATTGAGCAGCACGTCGAGATGGCGCGCGTACAAAACCAGATGTATCACCTGTTAACGCCGGCGCAGCAAGCCACGCTACAGGAAAATTACCAGCAGCGACTCAATGAGTTGCGCGAATTATCGAATTTGCAGCCAACATCATCGCTGCAAGCAGTAAGTAATACCAGTAGTAAGTAATACCAGTAGTAACCCAGTATCCCTTTTTTCCTTGCCATAGACACCATCCCTGTCTTCCCCCACATGATGTGGGGTTTTTTTTATCAATCACTTACCTCTCAATCTAAGCAAATACAGCCACTTAGAAAAAGCTGTAACGGTGTGGAGCGGTTTTAAAATTCTCTGAGTGTGGACGCTATGTGGACACTCAGAGAGGTAATTTATAACGTCACTCCACCGTTAAGAGGATTCAGTGCGACGGCGTTCTGCAGGTAGTCAGGCGCAAGGTGAGCGTAGGCCATCGTCTGCTGAATGCTCGCATGCCCGAGAATCTGCTGCAGCGCAATTATGTTGCCCCCGTTCATCATGAAATGACTTGCGAATGTGTGTCGCAGGATGTGAGTTGCCTGATTGGGTGGTATGTCAGGTTTCACTCTGCGTAAAATCCCGCAAAACTTTTCATAATCGACCTTGAACAATTTAGCGCTAGCCTCCTCTTTAACTTTTTTCTCCAGTTCCGCAGAAATCGGCACAGTTCGCTTTTTGCCGTTTTTGGTTTTCAAAAAGGTAACTCTGCAGCTTGTTATCTGCGCTGGTTTCAGTGTGGCAACTTCCGTCCATCTTCCGCCTGTGCTCAGGCACAAAAGCGCGACCAGCAAGTCATCACCAACCAAAACGCTTAACAGCTTCTCGATTTCTGATTTCTCCAGAAACGTCATTTCCGGATTGGCTTCCGCCAGTGGCGCCAGTCCGTGAATAGGATGTTGCCCGGAAAACTCATCCAACTGGATTAGCTTGGTGAACATGCCCGATAAGCGATACATGTCACGATTTATCGTCGCGGCGCTGATGCCATCACGCAGGCGCGTAGAGCGATAATCCATCAGAGCTCTTTTGCTCACCCGGCTCACCGGCATATCACCTATGCCGCTGATAGTCTTGAGCAGGTGATTAAACTCTTTTGTGCCGTGTTCGTGGTTTTGACCGTGATACTTCCACCAGATGTCAAGCAATTCCGCTAAAGTTCGACGGTCTGCTCGCTGGCCTGCCCATTCTTTCTGGCTGGCATTGGCGATGGTGTATCGCTCAAATGCTACCGCCTCAGCCTTTCTTTCAAACTTCCTGCGGATGCGCTTTCCATCGCGACCGCGAGGTCTAATGTCCACTTCATAGCGACCATCATCGAGCTTCTTAATTGCCATAAGAAAGCCCTCCGGCGCTGTGCTCACTATCTTGGTAACAAATAGTAAAAATGTAATGTTTGTAGAGTGTTAACCAGTCTGTTTCTCGGAGTGGTCTGATTCCGTTGATTCTTGCCCAATGTGTGCGAAAGCCGGTGCTATCTGACCAGCTTGCGGGGCTGTTTTATCTGTCATTAGCCAAAGTGTGTATTTCTGAAACTGAGGAGTGTTTGTGATTTTCATCACCACCCCCAAGCCGGGCTCTGCATGTCCTCCCTCGTAATTTTTTAACGTACTGAGCGCTAGTCCGCTGATTTCACAAAACTTTACTTGGGTTAAACCCTCTGCTTTACGTATTGCCTTAATTTTCTCGGCTACGTTCATTTGACATGGTTCCTACTTTGAGACTATATTCGCCTGAAAAGGTCTAAAGGTAAGAACCTTTTCAGGATGGAAACCAACCGAGCAGAAACGAGCTTGAACGGTTTCTAAAGGGTTGGATCTAGTGAGGGTATCACAAATGGAACCAAACGATTATTTGTTGCAGTACCCGCTCGACGCGGTTCATGTAGAAAAGTTTGCTGAGTTATTAGGCAAGCCCAAAACGGCGGTTGCAGAAATGGTGAAAGCTAACAAGCTACCGGTAATTGAGCTTCGGGATCCATGCAAACCGAATGCTCGCGCCGGTGAAAAGTGGGTTTTCATCCCGGAATTTAATCGCGCAGTTCGTGAGGCGTTCTACAACAGACCGGTAGAACAGCGTGACGCTTGGCTGCTTTGGATGGGGCTTTGATTATGAATGAGCCTCGTTGCATTGCTCAGTTATTGCGTAACGAGAGCCAGAGGGCGATGGATTTCACTATCACCCACGGCAGAGGGCGCAAGGGCATCATCATCCGCACCAAAAAACCGAGCGCTATTAGCGCCGTTTTTGCTTTTCTGAAATCCCGGAGGTTCTGGAAATGCCTGTAATGACACTTGGTATCGTGGAGAAACAGCCTGCAGCTCTGCGCGGTCTGATTGGTAAATATCTGGCCGCGCCTCGCTGGCAGGATAGTTGCGATTTTTACAATCAGATGATGGAACGTGAGCGACTGACCGTTTGTTTTCATGCTCAGTTAAAGCAGCGTCACGCGACGATGCGTTTTGAAGAAATGAACGATGTAGACCGTGAGCGATTAGTTTGCGCTATTGATGAGCTGCGTGCTGCATTTTCCAGACGTCGACAAGTTGGCGCGAGCGAGTATGCGTATATTAGTTTTTTGACGGTCAGCCAACGCCGCACTTTGTTTATGCATGCTGGATTAACTGAAAAAGAATTTAATCAGCCTTACTGGCGTATTAATGAAAATTCCTGTTATTGGCGTGATGCCTTATTTCGTGCGTTGCGGGAGCTTTTTAATTTATTTGAATATGCACCAACAATATTAACCTCGGTAAAGCCTGAGCAATATCTGCATTAAATAAACAACCGTAGTTTTTTACGCACTTAATTGTGCGGGGCTTCTTTTTGTCTGGAGAAAGTCATGCATACAGTAACAGGAAAGCATCGCGGTAACTTCTCATTAATCCTGCAACAGGCGCGAGCCGAAGCGCAGGCCGATGCGGCGGTGCGCTTTTCCTCTCATCTGGACGGTTTAATCCGCCATATAGCTGGCGCTGAGTTGTCGCGCGTGGAGATTGTCGAGTTACTCAGTCAGGAATCCATCAAGTTTCATAATATCGGCCTTTCTCGCGGGGAGTCTCTTTCATGTCTCTGATGCACTCCGTATTACTTAATAACTGGCTAAAAATTGCGGTTATGAAAAACGGTGAATTATCGCTTGCTGACATTAAGCGCGATAAAGAAACCGGAGCGATGACGGAATCAACCATCGCTATTTATTCGAGTGAGTTAAACCTCCTGATGGATGCGGTCAATTTGCTTGTGAAACGCGCCGTTTTTCATAAGCAAATCACCGCCGTCGATGAATTATCGAAATTAACCATTGAGCTGACCGGTTACTGCGCCGGTGAGTTTAAAAAGCTGAACAAAGAGAGGAGCTAAATAAATGCCGGATTATATGGATCACATTCAGGAGCGACAGACGGAATCACTGACCCGCCAGATTAACGCCGCTCGGGTGAAGCCGTGCGGCGCTGCTGCATTGGTTTGCGAAGAATGTGACGCACCAATCCCTGCCGACCGTCGGGCGGCTTATCCGTCGGCGACTCGCTGCGTCTACTGTCAATCAGCGCTTGAATCAAAGGCCAAACACTATCGGGGGCAGGCATGAGCATTCGTATCGAGATTGGCGAGCGTTATGTCGTCACAAGTGACCGTTTTCAGTTCATTTTGCAGGAGAAAAAGACTGCTGAAACCGGGAAGAATGCCGGTAAAGAGTGGCTGGATGTTGTCGGCTATTACCCCAAATTAAACCAGCTCGTTTCTGGTCTGATTCATAACGATATTTTGAGCGGCAACGCTGTCTCTTTTGAAGCGTTGAGCGCTCAAGTTGAGCTGCTCGGTCAGCAGTGTTTACGGGCTTTTGACGCAAATGGCCGTTGATATTCGGGGGCGTTCTGCCCCTACACCGCCACCACCATTTGCAAAAGGCACCGGCAAAGAGTTTGCCGGTGTTTACTCATGGAACGCGCCGCGTGAGGCTATTGGGCGCGAGAGACCCCTTACACGTGACGAGCTGCGTCAGGTGCAAGGCGTTTTATCCAAAATTGACCGCCTGCCTTACTTTTTAAGTTCTCTGTTTACCTCGCGCTATGAATATATCAGGCGCAACAAAAGCCCTGTGCATGGGCTGTATTTCCTCAAGTCGACATTTCTGCGCCGGTTGTGGCCGCGCATTGAGCGGGTTAATCAACGTAACGAAATGAATACAGAGGCGTCGCTGCTGTTTCTTGCTGAAAGTGAGAATTACGCGCGTTTGCCGGGGATGAACGATAAAGAGCTGAAAAAATTTGCGTCTCGTATCGCCTCGCAGCTTTTCATCATGTACGAGGAATTAAGCGACGCATGGGCTGAGGCGCATGGTGGCAAAGAGTCGCTTTTTACCAATGAGGCTCAGGCGCACCTGTACGGTCATGTTGCTGGCGCAGCTCGTGCTTTTAATGTTGCCCCGCTTTTCTGGAAGAAATACCGCAAAGGCCAGATGACAATCCGACAGGCATTTTCCGCCGTCGCTCGACTGATTAACGATGAATGGTGGACTAACCAGCTTAAGGCGCAGCGCATGCGCTGGCATGAAGCGCTGCTGATTGCTGCAGGTGAGGTGAATAAAGACCGCTCGCCGTATGCCAGTAAACACGCCGTCCGTGATGTGCATGCACGTCGCCTGGCAAATCTTGAATACCTGAAATCCTGCGAGCTGGAAAACAAAGTTACCGGCGAACGTATCGACCTTATCAGCAAAGTGATGGGGAGTATTTCCAATCCTGAAATTCGCCGCATGGAACTGATGAACACCATCGCGGGGATTGAGCGTTATGCCGCTGCTGAGGGTGATGTCGGTATGTTTATCACGCTGACTGCACCGTCGAAGTATCACCCGACACGTCAGGTCGGGAAGGGTAAAGATAAGACTGTACAGCTTAATCATGGCTGGAATGGTGAGGCTTACACTCCGAAGGATGCGCAGCGTTACCTTTGTCGTATCTGGAGCCTGATGCGTACCGCTTTCAAAGATAATGATTTGCAGGTTTACGGTATGCGTGTTGTCGAACCGCACCACGACGGGACGCCGCACTGGCACATGATGCTGTTTTGCAAGCGCCAGCAGCGCAAAGAAATCACCGAAATTATGCGTCGTTATGCTCTCAAAGAAGATGGCGACGAGCGCGGTGCGGCTCGCAACCGCTTTCAGGCTAAGCACCTGAACAAAGGCGGTGCGGCCGGGTACATCGCGAAATACATCGCCAAAAATATCGACGGTTACGCACTTGATGGCGAGCTCGATAAAGATACCGGCAAGCCGCTCAAAGATACCGCCGCCGCTGTTACTGCATGGGCGTCAACGTGGCGAATACCTCAGTTTAAGCCGATTGGTCTGCCGACGATGGGGGCTTACCGTGAGCTGCGCAAGCTGCCTCGCGGGGTCAGTATTGCTGACGAGTTTGACGAGCGTGTCGAAGCAGCACGCGCCGCGGCTGATGGCGGTGATTTCGACCTGTATATCACCGCTCAGGGCGGCGCAAATGTCCCGCGCGACGGCCAGACTGTCAGGGTCGCCCGTAGCGTCAGTGATGAGGTTAACGACTACGAAGAAGATATCGAGAGGGTGGTCGGTATTTACGCGCCTCACCTCGGGGCGCGTCACGTTCACATTACCCGGTCATCAGAATGGCGCATCGTTCCAAAGGTTTTGGCCGTTGAGCCTTTGACCTTAAAAAGCGGCATCGCCGCGCCTCGGAGTCCTGTCAATAACTGTGGAAAGCTCACCGGCGGTGACGTTCCAGTTATGACCCCCACACCGTCTGAGCACGCCGCAGCGGTGCTAAATCTCGTTGATGACGGGGTTATCGCATGGGATGACCCCGAAGTCGTGACGGCGCTCAGAGATGCATTAAAACACGACGCGCCACAGCAAAATCGCCAGCAAAGAAGCGGAGAGCCGTTAAAACCGCATGACGTCGCCCCATCAGGCAGGCTGACTAAATCCGAGCGCGCGCAAATACCGCGCATTCGCTTTGACCTTGTGCAGCATGGCATCACCCCGAAACGCTGGGAGCTTGAGGCGCTGGCGCGCGGGGCGTCCGTGACATACGACGGGCAGAAATTCACATATCCGGTTGCGGATGAGTGGCCGGGGTTCTCAACAAATCAACAATGGTGATTGAAATGGCTGATTTTGCATCGACAAATAGAACCGCTAGTTTTGAGGAATGGCACGAGCAATTAATGGATTATGCAGAGCTGCGCGGCGATAGCGCTTCTGACGCGGATGCATGGAGAGAAGATTATGATTCTGGACGAAGTGTTGCGGATGCCTGGCATGATGCATGGGGGGATGACTGATGCATGTAATTCGAGGTGAAATACCGCAGCACCAGACCAGAAATATTAAGTTAATGGCTATCGTTCATCGCCTGCAGCAGATAATGGTCAATGAGAATTTGACCCCCGCCGAGCTGGTCGGGTGCGCCGAAATAGTCAGGGATAATTACGGCAGGCTGTACGATATTAGTAATCCGAAAATTGAGGCGTTTACACCGGCGAGAGGTCCGATTATTCCGCCGCCCCGCCGACCATAGCAAACGCCGCCGGTGCTGAAACTCGCTTTCAGCGCTGGCGGGGTTGAACAACGAGCCCCGCGAGGCGTTAGCTGGTTACCAGATTGACACCGAGGGAAAGCAGGTTTGTCACTGCACCTGCAATAACTCCCGGCGTACCGTCTTTTACTGCGCTGATAATTTTATCACCCATCGTTTCATTACCGCCGAGTGCCTCGGGCTTTTTGTTGAGCACGGCGAGTGCTTTCTCGGTCAGGCGTACATCCCGAAAATAAGTCTGATGGTCTGTTTCATACTGGATGTAGCCGTTTTCACTGAGAAAAGTGAATGTACCTTCAACCACACTACGCAACTGATTCAGTGCTTTCATTTCCGGTGAGTTAAGTTGGTCAAAGTAGTCATCAGGTAGCGCGGCGTTAAATTTTTCGTAGGTGATGACCTGTGGCACCGGGAAGTTATCCCATAACACCGCAAAGATTTCCGCCGTCTGCTGGTTAAATAATTCGAGGTTTTTGGACATGCATAATTCCCTTTCATCGATAGACCCGTTTGCCGATTGGGCAAAAAAGCTGACTGTAATGGCATCGAATAACGACCTGAGTTCTCGCGAGGTGGAAAGTTACACCGCAAAAATGGTCGACCAAGCCAGTAAAGATGAGCTTACGGTCGTTATAAAACACCTGTTAAACCACATCAGAATGCACAAATAAAAGGATCTATATCAATATGTTATCTCTCGTTTATGAAAACCCGTGGACGACGATTTTTCTGCTGATTGCTGCCAGCATGTGCCTCAACAGTGTTATTGGCGCATTGCGCGGCCAGTAATCGCGACAAAACCAGACCTAAACCGGCACCCTGAATGCCGGTTTTTTTATGCCATTTTCCCGCGATTTCCCCGTTTTTTAGCCGTGCATGCAACAGGTGCATGGTTTTGCATGCGTCGGGGTTGCCCGTTCTGGTCGTGCGCCGCCAGAGCTGGCGCGGATCCAGAGTGGTCATGCAACTGCATTAAAACCGACCCATAAAGCGGGCAAGCGTCTGCGCGTCTTCGTTTTTCGTCCATCAGCACAAAGGCACCATCAGCGCATTGCGTCGGGTGGTTGAGCCGCTCGGCTTTCTGATTGAGGTGCGCGAGTGGTGGCAGCTCGACGAGGAGCCCGGCACATTTCGCCTCGTTGTCGGTGTGCTCGACAGTGGCATCACTGACGAAATGTATCAGGAGCTTGAGCGCCTGATTGAAGACGCCAAGCCTGCAAGCCGTCACCTGACAGGGCTGGCTATCAGCCTGAGTGCGACCGGCGAGCTGTATGTCGACGCGGGATGTTACGACGGCGACGCGCTGACCGTTTACCCCTACACCCCCGAGGAAATTGTCGTTGGTGGTGAATATTACCCGGCCTCGGCCATCCATTTGATTGATAACCTGAGAGTGAACGCATGACCGCAAAATATTTTGCCATTCTGACCAATCAGGGCGCGGCGCGGCTGGCGAACGCGGCGGCACTCGGTACCAAACTCAACCTGACGCAGATGGCCGTCGGTGATGCGAATGGTACGCTGCCGACCCCTGACCCGGCGCAGACGAAGCTCATTAACCAGAAGCGCATCGCGCCGCTGAACCTGCTGACCGTTGACCCGGCCAACACCAGCCAGATTATCGCGGAACAGATTATTCCCGAGAATGAAGGTGGTTTCTGGATCCGCGAGATTGGTCTCTATGACGATGACGGAATTCTGATTGCCGTGGCGAACTGCCCGGAGACCTACAAGCCGCAACTGCAGGAGGGAAGCGGCCGCACTCAGACCATTCGTATGATTTTGATTGTGTCGAGCACGTCGGCCATCACCCTGAAAATCGACCCGTCGGTCGTACTGGCGACACGCCAGTATGTTGACGATAAGGTTATCGAGGTGAAAGCCTATGCTGATGACCTGATGAAAAAGCATGTTGATGCCGCAAACCCGCACAAGCAGTACCCTCTGATTGCGAATGCACTTAAAGAAATGGTGGATGCAGGCCTAATCAATGAAGTAATTAAGAATCTTGGATTAAGCGAGGTTTCTCTTGCAGGAACTGCAACAGGAGTCCTGGGGAGTAATGGATATTTCAAATTGCCGGGAGTAATAGGTAATGAGAAAAAGAATCTAATTATTCAATGGATGAAGGTATCAACGAATAGTCAAAATGGTGTTGATTCAGTATTTAACTGGCCTGTTTCATTTCCTACCGCATGCCTTAACGCTCAGGTGACTTATTCTGAGTTGTCTAATCCATATTCTGACATCACCACGCCAATCTTTATCACTGGTCGTTCAATGCAGAATATTACTATCAGGTCATATACCGGAGCCGGAAACGGCGTAGATGTTTGGGGGGTGGGGTATTAAAATTTCATCTGAAGTGATGTTTTACAGTGCATCTGTTAATGCATTTTTTGCGAAAAACATTAATCAGGATTTGCCGTTGGATGCGGTCGAAATCAGCTCCGAGGTTTGGGAGGAAATGCTTAATGGGCAGGCTAAAGGTAAGTTAATCACGCCAATGGAAGATGGATATCCGCAATTATCAGATCCACTACCTCCTAGCGGAGAAGTTCTTGTCGAAATTGCAGAAACAGAGAAAGTCTCCCGGTTAAACGAGGCTAAAAGTATTATCAGCCTGTGGCAGACTGAGTTGCAGCTCGGCATCATCAGCGACGATGACAAGGCCAGCCTGATTGCATGGATGAAATACATTCAGGCGCTGAACGCGGTCGACACCACCACGGCACCGGATATCGAGTGGCCGGTTAAGCCGGAATAAAGCAAGGCGGGCTGATGCCCGTCTTTTTTATGATTTGTTTATGTGCCATCGGCTATCCATCGCCGACAAATAGCCCCTCACCAGACCAGCCAGGACAATAACACTCGCCCACTAACCACGGAGTTAACCGGATGAGTGATTTTCACCACGGCACGCAGGTCATCGAAATCAATGACGGTACGCGTGTTATTTCTACGGTCGCGACTGCAATCGTCGGCATGGTCTGCACGGCCAGCGATGCGGATGTCGCGACATTTCCCCTCAACGAGCCGGTACTGATTACCAATGTGCAGAGCGCCATTGCGAAAGCCGGTAAAAAAGGCACGTTGTCTGCCTCCCTGCAGGCCATCGCCGACCAGTCAAAACCCGTCACCGTTGTCGTGCGTGTTGCCGAAGGTACCGGAGACGACGCCGAAGCGCAGACCATTTCTAATATCATCGGCGGCACGGATGAGAGCGGTAAATACACCGGTATCAAAGCGCTGTTGACTGCCGAAGCCGTCACCGGCGTTAAGCCGCGCATTCTCGGCGTGCCGGGTCTCGATACGCAGGAAGTCGCAACCGCACTCGCGTCAGTCTGTATCAGTCTGCGCGCCTTTGGTTACGTCAGCGCATGGGGCTGTAAGACCATTTCAGACGCCATCAAATACCGCGATAATTTCAGCCAGCGCGAGCTGATGGTTATCTGGCCTGACTTCCTCGCATGGGACACTACCGCGAACGCCACCGCAACGGCCTACGCCACTGCGCGCGCACTCGGCCTGCGCGCTTACATCGACCAGACTGTCGGCTGGCACAAAACCCTGTCTAACGTCGGCGTGCAGGGTGTCACCGGCATCAGTGCGTCAGTGTTTTGGGATTTGCAGGCATCCGGCACCGATGCTGACCTGCTCAACGAGGCCGGGGTCACGACACTGGTGCGCAAGGATGGCTTCCGCTTTTGGGGTAACCGCACCTGCTCTGATGACCCGCTTTTCCTGTTTGAGAACTACACCCGCACCGCGCAGGTGCTGGCCGACACGATGGCCGAGGCGCACATGTGGGCGGTCGACAAGCCCATCACCGCATCGCTTATCCGTGACATTGTCGACGGTATTAACGCCAAATTCCGCGAGCTGAAATCAAATGGCTACATCGTGGACGGTGAATGCTGGTTCGACGAGGAATCGAACGATAAGGAAACCCTCAAGGCCGGGAAACTGTATATCGACTACGACTATACGCCGGTTCCACCACTGGAAAGCCTGACCCTGCGCCAGCGTATCACCGATAAATATCTGGTGAATCTGGCCGAATCGGTCAACAGCTAAGGAGCCTGAAATAACATGGCACTACCCCGCAAACTCAAATATCTGAACATGTTCAACGACGGTCTGAGCTACATGGGCGTTGTTGAATCCGTGACGCTGCCGAAGCTGACCCGCAAGCTCGAAAACTATCGAGGCGGCGGTATGAATGGTGCGGCGGCGATTGACCTCGGTCTCGACGATGATGCGTTAACCGTCGAGTGGTCTGTCGGTGGCCTGCCTGATGTGGCGCTGTGGGCGCAGTACGCCGCGCCGGGTGCTGATGCTGTGCCGCTGCGTTTTGCTGGATCCTACCAGCGCGACGACACCGGCGAAATCATCGCGGTCGAGGTGGTCATGCGTGGCCGTCATAAAGAAATCGACGGCGGCGAAAATAAGCAGGGTGAAAACACCTCGACCAAACTGTCGACCGTTTGCACCTATTACCGCCTGACGATTGATGGTAGCGACGTCATCGAAATCGACACCGTCAACATGGTCGAGAAGGTGAACGGCGTCGACCGTCTGGAACAGCACCGCCGCGCAATCGGGCTGTAATTCCCTGACCGGTCGGCACTGCTGGCCGGTTATTAACTCCTTTCAGAGCAGAGAAAAACATCATGGCAAAAGCACCACGTAAAACCGCTGAATTTGTTGATACGGCTGGCAATGAAATTGACACCGTAAACCCGAACGTCGTGACCCTCGACAAGCCGATTAAGCGCGCCGGTCAGACGATTGATAAAGTCACCCTGATTGAGCCGAACGCCGGTACCCTGCGCGGTGTCAGTCTGGCTGCGGTGGCGCAGTCCGAAGTCGATGCGCTGATTAAAGTACTGCCCCGCATGACCTATCCCGCGCTCACCACGCAGGAACTAACCGCGATGAACCTGCCCGACATGTTATCGCTGGCCGCTAAGGTGATTGGTTTTTTGTCACCGGCTTCGGTGGAGTAGATTTTCCGCCCGACCTGTCGACCGATGACCTGATGGCGGATATCGCAGTGATATTCCACTGGCCGCCATCAGAGCTGTATTCCCTGAGCCTGACCGAGCTCATCACATGGCGCGAAAAGGCGCTACAGCGTAGCGGAAACCACAATGAGTAATAACCTGAGGCTTGAGGTATTGCTGAAAGCGGTAGACCAGGCAACCCGACCGCTTAAATCCATCCAGACCGCGAGTAAATCCCTGTCGGGTGATATTCGCGACACACAAAAAGGGCTGCGTGACCTGAATGGTCAGGCGTCAAAAATCGACGGCTTTCGTAAGGCAAGCGCGCAACTGGCCGTAACCAGTCAGGCGCTTGACAAGGCGAAGCGCGAAGCCGGTGAGCTGGCCGTGCAGTTTAAAAACACCACCAGTCCGACCCGCGCGCAGGCGCAGGCACTCGAAGCGGCAAAGCGTGCCGCCTCTGAGCTGCAGACGAAATACAACAGCCTGAGAACGTCGGTACAGCGCCAGCGCTCCGAGCTGATGCAGGCCGGTATTAATACCCGCACCCTGTCTGCTGATGAGCGTCGGCTCAAAACCTCCATCAGCGAAACGACGGCGCAGCTTAATCGACAACGCGAGGCACTGGCGCGCGTCAGTGCGCAGCAGGCGAAATTAGGCCGGGTGAAAGAGCGATATAAATCAGGCAAGGAGCTTGCCGGTAATATGGCCGCTGCAGGTGCTGCCGGGGTAGGTATCGCAACAGCGGGAACGATGGCCGGGGTTAAATTACTGATGCCCGGTTATGATTTTGCGCAGAAAAATTCCGAGCTGCAGGCCGTGCTCGGGGTCGATAAGCAGTCGCCAGAAATGCAGGCGCTACGTAAACAGGCGCGCCAGCTCGGCGACAATACTGCCGCCTCTGCCGATGATGCCGCCAGCGCGCAGATTATTATCGCAAAAGGTGGTGGTGATGCTGAAGCTATAGCGGCCATGACGCCTGTGACTCTCAACCTGTCACTTGCGAACAGAAAAACAATGGAGGAAAACGCGCAACTGT
This sequence comes from Mixta mediterraneensis, assembly GCF_030283135.1. NCBI lineage: Bacteria > Pseudomonadati > Pseudomonadota > Gammaproteobacteria > Enterobacterales > Erwiniaceae > Mixta > Mixta mediterraneensis. Next base: position 128,369 of record NZ_JASUAZ010000004.1, read on the forward strand.
TGATGGGGACAAAAGCCGCCTTTCAGCTTTCTAATGACGCGGCTGCACATATTGGTGATGTTCTTTCAACCACGATGAACAAAACCACCGCTGATTTTCAGGGACTAAGTGACTCATTAAGTTACCTTGCCCCTGTTGCGAAAAATGCCGGAGTGAGTCTTGAACAAGCGGCGGCGATTACCGGCACACTTCATGATAATAACATCAGGGGGTCAATGGCTGGGACGGGCGGCGCGGCTGTAATAACGAGACTACAGGCACCAACAGGCAAAGCATACGATGCCCTCAAAGAGTTGGGTGTTAAAACCTCGGACAGCAAAGGCAATACGCGCCCGTTATTTACCATCCTGAAAGAAATGCAGGCCAGTTTTGAGCGCAACAAGCTCGGAACTGGTCAGAAAGCTGAATATGTGAAAACCATATTCGGCGAGGAGGCCATGAAGTCTGCAAGTGTGCTGATGGCCGCAGCGGCAAGCGGAAAACTCGATAAACTCACCGCTACGATAAAGGCATCCGACGGAAAAACCGAGGAACTGGTCAAGGTTATGCAGGATAACCTTGGCGGTGATTTTAAAGAGTTTCAGTCGGCTTACGAGGCGGTCGGTACTGACCTCTATGACCAGCAAGAGGACTCACTGCGCAAGCTTACCCAAACGGCCACGCAGTATGTGTTAAAGCTCGACGGCTGGATCCAGAAAAATAAGGGGCTCGCGGAAACTATCGGCATCATTGCCGGTGGCGCACTTGCTCTGATTGGTATCATCGGCGGCATTGGTCTCGTTGCGTGGCCGGTTGTGATGGGGATTAACGCCATTATTGCCGCTGCTGGCGTGTTGGGTACGGTCTTTACTGTTGCCGGTGGTGCCATTGTGACAGCGCTCGGTGCGATTACCTGGCCGATTGTGGCCATCGGTGCGGCGATTGTGGCCGGGGCGCTACTCATCCGCAAATATTGGGAGCCCATCAGCGCATTTTTCTCGGGGGTGATTGAGGGCATCATGAGCGCCTTTGCACCGGTAGGGGAAATGTTCGCTCCACTGGCTCCAATCTTTGACGGACTCGGTGAGAAGCTGCGCGGCGTCTGGCAATGGTTTAAAGACCTGATTGCACCGGTCAAAGCCACGCAGGAGACGCTAGATAGCTGCAAAAATGTCGGCGTTATATTTGGTCAGGCACTGGCCGATGCGCTGATGTTGCCTCTGAATATTTTCAATAAGCTGCGCGGTGGTCTTGATGTAATTCTCGAAAAGCTCGGCCTTGTTAAAAAGGAATCGAGCAGTATTGATACGGAAACGGCAAAAAAGCCGCCGGTTGGTCAGGGGGGAGGGTATATTCCGACAACCAGCTCGCTTGGTGGGTATCAGGCTTATCAGCCTGTCACGGCTCCCGCCGGTCGTACCTATATTGACCAGAGCAGCCCTACCTATCAAATAAACCTGCCGGGTGGCGGCGCGCCGGGTGGTCAATTGGGTAACCAGTTGCAGGATGCGTTAGAAAAATATGAACGCGACAAGCGAGCCAAAGCCCGCGCTAGCATGATGCACGATTAAGGAGGCTGATACGACAGTCACGACATTATTACTTTCTTTTATTTCAATCGGTTGCCATGATTTTAGCTGTTTTTGTAAAGTTTTTACGTTATTCGTTTGGGCGTGGGCGCTGATAGACAGAAGAATGGCGACGGTTGCAATTGCCGATTTGAGGTTGAGCATGGAACATCCTTATTAAACATTGAGTTAAAAGTTGTTTATAACCCCTGCCGGATGAAAAAACAAAGCCCCTGACGGGCAGGGGCGTTTTAGTCAATGTGGACGCTATGTGGACAGTGGATGATATAAATCCTTTTATATCATTATGTTAGGTGGTGTTTTCTGACACCATCCCTGTCTTCCCCGCCATTTATATGGTGGGGTTTTTTTTACAAAAAATCCTTTTAAATATCCTTTAAATCAAAAAGTTACTGGATTTTTGTAACGACAATGCTAACAGGCAGTGTGCTGGTCTCACCCCATCGGGCGCCAGTGCCAGGGCAAAGCAGGGCAATAAGAAGGCCATCACCTTCCAGCGTTTTCAACAGCTGGCCGCTCTCTGCTTCCTTGAGAAAAGTCATTGCCGACTGTTTCTCGCTCAGAGCTGGCAGCCCCTGCACTGGATTCTCACTCTCAGCCGAAGGTTTATTTCGCAGGTTCGTGAGAAAGAAATGATCAAAAAAGAGCAGCGCGCGGCTTCATCTAACGTCTTCTGCAAAAGCCCACATTATTCTGGCAGGAGGGTTTCCGCGCTCTGACTACGACGAAAATCAGTTAGCCTTCGCCCTCTGACAACATTAAGAGAAACCCGTCTGGCGGAGTTTTTTATTTCCTGCTTCTGGCAGAATGAATAACCCCAACACCCTTAAATGATTGCCATCAAGGGGTTATTCTTATTTCACCGGAACACAGTGTCGCTACCGATGTAAAACTGGCCCACCTGCCGATGTAAATCTGACCCACCTAGGGTAAAAATGGCAGTTTTAAGGCACTGCCAATGATGACATTGGAGACCAGAGTGGAGATTAGTGTTTTACACCGTCAGGGCATGTCGATACGCGCCATCGCGCGCCAGCTTTCATGCTCTCGTGAGACCGTTCGCAGATATATTCGTAGCCCGCTGCCCGTAGCGGATATGCGCTACAAGCCTCGCGCACCCAGACCCTGCAAGCTTGACCCGTTCAAGACCTATATCCTTGAGCGCGTGGCCGCTGCTAGGCCCCTCTGGATACCCGCCAGTGTGCTGCTGCGCGAGATCCGTCAGCGTGGTTACGAGGGTGGTTACAGCATGCTGACCGCTTTCCTGCACCCCATTAAGCAGCCCGTCACTGAAGAGGTAACGCGCTTCGAGACCGAGCCTGGCTTTCAGATGCAAGTTGATTTCACCATCATCAGACTCGGTCATAACCCATTGCTGGCCTTTGTCGCCACGCTGGGCTGGAGCCGCGCGACTTTCGTCAAGTTTTACAGCAACCAGGACTCCGCTGCCTGGTGTGACGGCATTGAGTCTGCGCTCAGGTTCTTCGGCGGGACGCCGCATCAGCTGCTGTTCGACAACGCCAAGGCCATCATCATTGAGCGCGATGTCTACGGCCCCGGTAAGCATCGCTGGAACCCGCAGTTGATGCACGTCGCCGAGAAGTATGCCTTTACTCCCAAGGTCTGCCGACCCTATCGCGCCAAGACCAAGGGTAAGGTTGAGCGGTTTAACCATTACCTCAAGAACAGCTTTATCGTGCCTCTTACCGCGACCTTCCGGCAGGCCGGGCTGGTACTGGATGTACCTGCTGCCAACACACGCATCGGCGAGTGGCTGGTCACCGTCGCGAACACACGAGTGCATGGCACCACAGGCGTACCGCCTGAGCAGCGCATGCCGCGCGAGCGTGCTGCGCTATTGCCGTTACCGAAGGTCACGTTGGCATTGCCTGCACCTGTCCCAGCGCTCAGCCAGCGTCCGGTGCCGACCGAGAGCCTGCAACATCCTCTGGCAACGTACCAGGCCTTGCTCGAGGTGCCAGCATGAACCTTCAACATGATCGTATTGCCGCGCTCTGCGAGCAACTCAAGCTCGACCGCCTGCCGGCAGAGTGGCCGGGTGTGGCACAGGCGACCATCGACAACAGCGGCACGCATGCCGACTTCCTGGAAGCCGTTTTGCAGCTCCAGCATGATGGCCAGAACGAACGGCGTCGCCAGACCATTTTGCGGTTATCAGGCCTGCCGGTGATAAAAACACTGGAGCAGTTCGATTACGCCTATGCCAGTGGCGTTCCACGAAGTCAGATCCAGGAGTTGGCGGGTCTGACATTTATCGAACGTCAGGAGAACGTTGTCCTGCTCGGGCCTTCTGGCGTCGGCAAAACGCACCTGGCGACCGCCATTGGCTATAAGGCCGCGATGGCGGGTTTAAGCATTCGGTTCATTACCGCCGCCGACATGATGCTGCAACTGATGGCGTCACATCGTCAGGGTGACCTGAAGGGCTACCTGAACCGCGTCGTAGGTAAACCTAAGCTGTTGATCATCGACGAAGTGGGATATCTGCCGTTCGGTAAAATGGAGGCGAACCTGTTCTTCCAGGTAGTCGCTAAACGGTATGAGTCAGGCAGCGTGATCCTGACCAGCAACCTGCCGTTTACGCAGTGGTCCGGAACGTTTGGTGATGACGAGACACTGACGGCAGCGATGCTGGATCGGCTGCTTCACCATGCGCATATCGCCCAAATCAGCGGCCAAAGCTATCGACTGAAAGATAAGCTGAAAAGCGGTCAACTCCAGAAGAAAACGAAAGCAACAACGCTCGAATGATTCAAAGGGGGTGGGTCAGTTTTACTTTGGCAGGGTGGGTCAGAATTCGATCGGTATTGACAACACAGCAGGGCATAGGGATGGATAGCAGGAAGTTAAGTGTAGAAATCAAGGATGATGGCTGGACCCTGGTAAGGGTAAACGGTAGTCATCGCCACTTTACTTGCCCGACAAAACCGGGTCTGGTTACGATACCCCACCCCAAAAAAGATTTACCGACTGGCATGGTAAAAAGCATCAGGAAACAAGCGGGGATGTAACCCCGCTTACCCGAAGAGGCTTGAATATGTTTTATCCAATTGCAATAGAAGCTGGCGACAGCGAGCACGCATACGGCGTAACTGTTCCCGATTTGCCTGGATGTTTTTCCGCAGGTGATACTCTGGATGAAGCCATAGCTAATGCAAAAGAGGCGATTACTGGACATATCGTATTATCCGTAGAGTTGGGACATGATATTCCCGCCGTGTCTACTGTTGAGGCTCTGGCTGCAAATCCCGATTATGCGGATTACACATGGGCGCTGGTTGACGTTGATGTTATCCGTTTGCTGGGCGGCTTGGAAAAAATTAACGTCATGTTACCTAAATCACTGATTGACCGGATTGATCGTTGTGTTGCTTCGCACCCGGAGTTTAAAAGCCGTTCGGGCTTTTTGGCTCAGGCAGCGCTTGAGCGTATAACTGCGTTGTGATAGCAAAAAGAAAAAGAACCCCCGCCAAGCGGGCTCTTTGTGTGTGTCTGACGTGCTGTAGTGGCTTAATAGTTCTGAACGCCGTCAGAAGCTATAACTTAAACGAGTACTGGCACTTACGCATTATTCCGACGAGTATTTTCCGCGCTCTGACTTAAATCCAGTAAAGCCCTTATTAATTGTCTTATTAATTTAATTTTTCCCGCTCTGCTTAATTAATTTTTGTTTTCTTTTTTTCTTAAGCGCAGCGCAAATTAAATGCCAAAAAATTTTAGATTAATTAACCCGTTAATAAATAATGAATTAATTAAGGATGTTATTTTTTATTCTATTATAAAACAATAGGTTATAAACCTGTCGCTGCGCTTGCGAGCCAGGGCCTGCGTTCTATACTTAATTTTGTCGCAACAAGGAAGGCGATACATCCCGGGAAAAATGGAGAGCTTCAACCACATTATGTAATCTAAAGTACGTCTATTAACGGAGTAAATTATGGCAGAACATCGTGGTGGTTCAGGTAATTTCGCAGAAAACCCGCAAAAAGCCTCTGAAGCCGGCAAAAAAGGCGGTCAGAGCAGCGGTGGTAACTTTAAAAACGACCGCGAAAAAGCCTCTGAGGCAGGTAAAAAAGGTGGCAAAAACAGCCATGGCGGCCGTAGCTAGCCTTTGCCTTGTTAGATCTGTATTTTAATCTGGCGCTTATGAGAATAAGCAGACTGCCCCGCCTTTCCCGAAGTCGGGGCATGTTTTTATCTGGATTTTATCAGAAATTTTTCGCGCCCTCTTACTTCAATCAACCGCTCTAGCTCGGTTGAGCCAGCCTTTTATGCGCAGCCGCAACCCAGGTGTTAGACTTAAGCTATTGTCCCAGTTTGGGTATGCGCCTTAATGGACGCGTATAAGGGAGCCAGATATGCAACCCACCTATGCTCGATTGGTTAAACGCGCAGCGTTAGCAGCAACTATCCTTGCTAGCACCTTGTTGATTGTGAAAATTTTCGCCTGGTGGTACACCGGTTCTGTCAGCTTGCTAGCGGCGCTGGTTGATTCTTTAGTCGATATAGCTGCCTCGCTGACTAATCTCCTGGTGGTTCGCTACGCGCTACAGCCCGCAGATGCCAATCACACTTTTGGCCACGGTAAAGCTGAATCTTTAGCGGCGCTGGCGCAAAGCATGTTTATTTCTGGTTCTGCCCTGTTTCTGTTCCTTACGGGTCTACAACATCTTGCTTCCCCCAATGTATTACGTGCGCCTATCGTCGGGATTGTTGTTACCGTCGTCGCGTTATTTTCAACGTTAACTCTGGTGGCATTTCAGCGTTGGGTAGTACGTAAAACCCGCAGCCAGGCGATACGCGCTGACATGTTGCATTACCAATCGGATGTCATTATGAACGGAGCAATCCTGGCTGCTTTAGTATTAAGTGGCTATGGTTTTGTCCGCGCTGATGCATTATTTGCATTGGGGATTGGCGTTTTTATCCTTTATAGCGCGTTGCGTATGGGATATGAGGCGGTACAGTCATTGCTTGACCGTGCCTTACCGGAAGAGGAAAGGCAGCAAATTCTTGAGGTTGCGATTAACTGGCCGGGTGTGCAGGGCGTACACGATCTGCGTACACGCCAGTCTGGCCCAACTAAATTTATTCAGCTGCATTTAGAGCTGGAGGATCAGCTACCGTTAGTACAGGCACATCGTGTGGCTGATCAGGTTGAGAAAGCCTTGCTTAAGAAATTCCCCGGCTCTGACGTAATAATCCATCAAGATCCCTGTTCTGTAGTACCGTTCGAACAGCAGGATTCACTCGGTTTTTAACTAAAAAAATCAACTTAGTACAAATGAAAATGACGTGACGCTAACATTGCTGCAAAAATAAATGAAAACTTGCCTGACCTGAATCAATTCAGCCGCAAGCCTTTGATATACTATTTGCCATCGTAAGTCGCGCCTGGCATAAATCAGCAAAACGGCGTTCGACAGGCAGGATTAACCCTTCGTTTTGAACAATCCAGAGGTTGTCATGATCAAAAAAATCGGTGTATTGACCAGCGGCGGTGACGCCCCAGGCATGAACGCAGCCATTCGCGGAGTTGTCCGCTCCGCGCTGAGTGAAGGACTGGAAGTTTTTGGTATCTATGACGGCTATTTGGGTTTGTATGAAGATCGCATGATCAACCTGGACCGCTACAGCGTGTCAGACATGATTAATCGTGGCGGTACTTTCCTGGGTTCTGCCCGTTTTCCCGAATTTCGCAACGAAGAAATTCGCCAGGTCGCTATCGAAAACATGAAGAAGCGCGGCATTGACGCGCTGGTCGTGATTGGCGGTGACGGCTCTTACATGGGCGCAAAGCGCCTGACTGAAATGGGCTTTCCGTGCATTGGTCTGCCAGGCACCATTGATAACGATGTTGCCGGCACCGATTACACCATTGGTTATTTCACTGCGCTGGAAACAGTAGTAGAAGCCATTGACCGCTTACGTGACACCTCGTCATCGCACCAGCGTATTTCAATTGTTGAAGTGATGGGCCGTCATTGCGGCGACCTGACGCTGGCAGCCTCAATTGCGGGCGGTTGTGAATTTATTGTATTGCCAGAAATTCCTTATACCCGTGAAGAGTTAGTTGCGGAAATCAAAGCGGGTATTGCCAAAGGTAAAAAACATGCGATTGTCGCTATTACCGAGCACATCTGCGACATTGACGATCTGGCGCGCTTTATTGAAACAGAAACCAAACGTGAAACACGCTCAACTGTCCTGGGTCACATTCAGCGAGGCGGAGCGCCTTGCGCCTATGACCGTATTTTGGCATCACGTATGGGCGCTTACTCGATCGAGCTGCTGATGCAGGATTACGGCGGACGTTGCGTGGGGATTCAAAACGAAAAAATGGTGCATCATGACATTATTGATGCCATTGAAAATATGAAACGTCCTTTTAAACGTGACTGGCTGGACACCGCAAAACAGCTTTACTGATTTTTCAGGGCGTATTATTAATGCGCCCTGCCATCTTCGCTGTATATTCCCTTAAGTTATATTGGATTTTTTTTAATTCTTTTAGCTCTGCTTTGGTTTATGTCACGCTTATTCCATAACGACATTGGGAGAGCGCGTGATGAACAAGTGGAGTATCGGTTTTACCCTGTTGCTGGCATCCTCCAGCGTATTGGCAAAGGATATTCAGTTATTAAACGTTTCCTATGATCCAACGCGTGAGTTGTATGAACAATACAACAAAGCGTTTAGTGCGCATTACAAACAGGAAACTGGCGATAATGTAGTGATTCGTCAATCTCACGGCGGCTCTGGTAAACAGGCCACCTCAGTGATCAACGGTATTCGCGCTGATGTTGTCACGCTGGCGTTACAATCAGATGTTGATGCAATTGCTGAACGCGGCCGCATCGACAAAAACTGGATCAAACGTTTGCCGGATAATTCCGCTCCCTACACGTCCACCATTGTTTTCCTGGTACGTAAAGGCAATCCCAAGGGGATCCATGACTGGAGCGATCTGATCAAGCCGGGCGTGTCTGTTATCACGCCAAATCCAAAAACGTCAGGCGGGGCTCGCTGGAACTATCTGGCGGCGTGGGGTTGGGCGTTAGATCATAACAATGGCGATCAGGCTAAAGCGCTGCAATACGTCAAAGCGCTGTTTAAAAACGTTGAAGTGCAGGATTCGGGGGCACGTGGCGCGACCAACACCTTTGTAGAACGTGGAATTGGTGACGTGCTGATTGCCTGGGAAAACGAAGCGTATCTGGCTGTGAACAAGCTGGGTAAAGACAAGTTTGAAATCGTTACGCCGAGCGAATCGATTCTGGCTGAACCTACTGTTTCGGTTATCGACAAAGTCGTCGATGAAAAAGGCACGCGTAAAGTGGCCAATGAATACCTGAAGTACCTCTACTCGCCAGAAGGCCAAACCATTGCAGCGCAGAATTATTACCGCCCACGCGATACAGAAGTGGCGAAGAAATTTGCCAGCACTTTTGCACCGGTAAAACTGTTCAACATTGACGACAAATTTGGCGGCTGGACAAAAGCGCAGAAAACGCACTTCACTGATGGCGGCACCTATGATCAGGTTATGAAGCCGTAATATTATCGTATCGTTCAGCTAAACCCCGAAAGCTGGGTAACCAGTCAGTAGGGGTTTTGTCTTTTTAGCGCGGTTTAGTTCCAGGCTGGCCATGTTCTTGTGCGTGACATTGAAACGTTACCAGGCGAGGATGCTGACTGGTCGGGAACAGAGGAAGCCTTGCTATGCAGGGACGTCGTTGCGCCTTCAATCCAGTCGTGGTTCTGCTCGCACTCATTATTACCGCAATGCTTGTCGCGGCCTTTCATTTCAGAAAAAATTCTGACGCCTTATGGCAGATTGTCAGCGAAAAATGCGTACCAAATCTGCAACGAGAAGGTCAGCCAATGCCATGCCAGAAGGTTGACCTTGCGCGTGGCTATGCAACCCTGAAGGATCTGAAAGGTCCGCTGCAATACCTGCTTATCCCAGTGGTGAAAACCACTGGCATTGAAAGTCCGCAACTGCTTGACCCTGCTACAGCCAACTACATTGCCCTTGCCTGGCAAGAACGGCATTTATTAGCGCAACGTCGTGCTAAGCCTATTAAAGATCGCGTGCTGTCGCTGGCGATCAACGCACAATATGGCCGCACGCAGAATCAGCTACACATTCATATCTCTTGTTTGCGACCTGATGTGCGACAGCGTCTCGACGTGCTGGCAGCCTCTCTCAACGATCAATGGCAAACAGAAACCTTACGCAAGCACCGCTATTTGCTGCGCACGCTGACAACGCCGGAATTGCTACAGCAAAGCGCATTTATCCGTCTGGCGACAGAAGTACCCAATGCGCGCAACGCAATGGGAAAATATGGTCTGGCAGTGGCAAGCTTATCGGATGGTCGTTTGGTGTTAATGGCAATTGAGCGTAACTGGCTGCTGTTTAACAGCGGCTCGGCAGAAGAATTGCAGGATCACAGCTGTAAATTATTGCGACCAATAAATGAGGCGGCACAGGCGCCGCCCTTCAATCCACAGGTAAAGACTTACGCGTTTTTCGCTGCGGCTGCGGCTTTAACGATTACGGTGAAAGCTTCGGCTTTCAGCGACGCACCGCCAACTAATGCACCATCAATATCTGGCTGAGTAAACAGCTCGGCGGCATTCTTATCGTTAACAGAACCGCCATATTGAATGATCACCTGTTCAGCGATAGCTGCATCTTTCTTAGCGATATGATCGCGGATGAATTTATGAACCGCCTGCGCCTGCGCTGGCGTGGCCGATTTACCGGTACCGATCGCCCAAACAGGTTCATAAGCGATAACGGCATCTTTGAACGCTTCCGCGCCCTGTGTTTCTAATACTGCGTCAATCTGACGTGCGCAGACTTCTTCTGTTTTTCCCGCCTCATTTTCTGCATCGGTTTCACCGATGCACAGAACAGGGATCAGACCAGCTGTTTTCAGCACTGCGTATTTTTTAGCGATGAATTCGTCGCTCTCTTTGTGATAAGTACGACGCTCAGAGTGACCGATGATGATGTATTTCGCACCGATGTCTTTCAGCATGTCCGCTGAAACTTCACCCGTGAATGCGCCAGACAGATTCACATCTACGTTCTGAGCACCCAGTGCAATGTGACTACCGGAGATAGCATGTTTTGCCTGATCGAGGTAAATCGTCGGTGGCGCAATCGCCACGCCACACCCTTCAACACCAGACAGCTCTTTGCGCAGACCGTCGATCAATTCGGCTGTCATGTGCTTGCTACCATTCAGCTTCCAGTTACCCATAACCAGTGGATGTCGCATTCTATCCTCCGCATAATGCGTTCATGAAATGGCACTGCCGGCAGGCAGCGTTATCTGCCAGACAGTATAGAGATCAAATGTGTCGATAGCTTTGCTTTTCGTCATTTTTGCCCAACCGATCAAGGGCTGGCGAGCGTCAGCTTGAGGGGTTCGATAGCGAAAGTTAATCCCTTATCACCGTTATCAGCCACCACAAAGCGCAAAGCGCCTTCATTATGGGCAAAATAGGGCGAGCCTTTGCCGTCGCTCAGGAGCTTCTCCAGCTTTTTATATCCCTCTTCAGGGGATAAACCCGGCACAAAAAAGCGCAACATTGCCGTCATATACTCCATGGCCCTGGTCTGAGATGCGCTTTGGTCCGGTCCCGGCAGCGGTAACCAGGTAATTTGCAGGGTTTTAATCTTGCCGGTGCCCGGTTCCAGCGCGGTAGAAGCATACAGCGTTTCGCTGATTTTACTGGCAGCGCGCGTCAGATTGCTTTTGTCATCCCGATTATCAATGGCACGATATTCCATCAGCGGAAGTTGAGGGTTAGTCGCGTTATATTTCTCGCGAAACTGGCCGATAGTCATATCAAAAGTCGGTGCGCCGGATAACAGATAAGGCGCGGTAGGCATATGTTCGGCCCGATCCCGTGGTAGTGGATCGGCGGCAAATGCCGGAACCGTCAGCGCAAAACTTAACAACAGCGCGCCAGGCAAACTCTTCATTTTTGTCGACCCTAACCAGTAAACTCAGCTCCAAATTAGACCGGGTTTTAGCCGCAAGGTCAAAAGCGCGGCGGCTTAAATTTCTCTCAGGGTGATAAAGCCTAACATTACGCAGCGCTGGCATGGCTTGCGGCACCGTCAGAGAAGCCGATGTGGTGCCGCGGCGTTGCCGGTGCGATATAAAGCGGTTTACCAGTAATGTTCGCTGGTCATATGTCCCGGTTTGCGCTTGAGATGTTTACGCATGCCGCGCGACTCCTTCAGCAGCTGCTGGGTGTCGCGCACCATTTGTGGATTGCCGCACAGCATAATATGGCTACTTTCTGCCTCCATCGGCAACCCAACGACGCGTTCCAGCTCGCCACTTTCGATCAATGCGGGAACGCGGCCAGTTAGCGAACCGGCAATCTCCTCACGACTCACTACGGTCTGGATGTGCAGTTTGCCGTTATAGATCTGCTGGAGCTGCTGCATCAAGGGCAAAAAACTTAAATCGGCGGCATAGCGCGCCGCATGCACCAGCACAATGTTTTCGAAGCGCTCCAGCCCTTCGCCCTGCTGCAAAATCGACAGATAAGGGCCAATCGCGGTGCCGGTCGCCAGCATCCACAGCGTTGTGCAGTCCGGCACCTCTTCCAGTACAAAAAAACCGGAAGCCTCTTTCGTTACCATCACCTGATCGCCAGGCCGTAACGCAGACAGATGTGGACTCAATTTTCCTTCCGGTACAGTGACCAGATAAAATTCCAGCAGGGGATCGTTTGGTGCATTCACATACGAATAGGCGCGTTGTACGCGTTCGCCATTAATCTCCAGTGCCAGCTTGGCAAATTGTCCGGCGATAAACGTATCGACAGGCGCCTGAACCCGCAGGCTGAACAGCGCATCGGTCCAGTTCTTCACTTCTTTCACTTGCGCATTGACCCACTCGGCCATATTCACTCCTTGGTTGATTTTCAGGCATACGGGTATCTTCGCTATCTGGCTCTGTGATTTCCACCCTGCGTCCGGTCAAAGGCTCTAATCGACAAACTGTTATGTCACCTTTACAAGCTGGTGCATAAACTTGACGTATGCAAGTTCAGCGCTTTTATCACACCCCTCGCTTTGTCATCGAATCCTGATATTTTGGCCCGCCAGTAACCCTAAGCAACCCTACGTTATGGCCGCTTTTTTCTTAATTTATAGTTAGAAATTTTGCTCAATAATGATGAATAAAATGGAAAATCGCCCGCTGTTGGTGATGTTAATTGTTCTGGTCGCGGTCGGACAGATGGCACAAACCATTTATGTTCCGGCGATGGCAACCATGGCGGAGGCGTTGAACGTGCGTGACGGCACCATGCAACGCGTTATGGCGGCCTATTTAATCACCTATGGGGGATCGCAACTGATCTACGGTCCGCTTTCCGATAGCGTAGGGCGGCGCCCGGTGATCCTGGCTGGCATGATGATCTTTATGATCGGCGCGCTAGTCGCGATGCTGGCACCTGCACTCAATATTTTGATATTGGGCAGCGCTATTCAGGGAATGGGAACCGGCGTGGCTGGTGTGATGGCGCGAACCCTGCCCCGCGATCTCTATTCTGGTCAACCGCTGCGTCAGGCGAACAGCTGGTTAAATATGGGCATTTTAGTCAGCCCGTTGCTGGCTCCCGTGATTGGCGCATTGCTGACGCAACTGTTTGGCTGGCACGCCTGTTTCGCCTTTTTACTGGCGCTGTGTCTGACCGTCACGGGCGCAATGGTGCGCTGGTTGCCGGAAACGCGTCCTTACAGCGCTGAAGTCACGCCATTTTTTATGCGTTACGCTAAATTGCTGAGCGACATCAACTTTATTCGCTATATCATTTTATTGATTGGCGCGCTGGCGGGAATTGCCGTGTTTGAGGCCAGCTGTGGTGTGCTGCTGGGTGGCGTACTGGGGCTGAACAGCTTAACTGTGAGCATTCTGTTTATCCTGCCTATTCCGGCTGCCTTCTTCGGCGCCTGGTTCGCCGGACGTGAGCAGCGTTCGTGGCACAGCCTGATGTGGTATGGCGTAAACAGTTGTCTGCTGGCGGGTATCCTGATGTGGCTTCCGGCGTGGTTTGGTGTCATGAATATCTGGACGCTGTTAGTGCCTGCTGCGCTATTTTTCTTTGGCGCAGGTATGCTGTTTCCACTGGCGACATCCGGTGCCATGGAACCCTACGCGTGGTTAGCAGGGAGCGCAGGCGCATTGATCGGCGGTTTACAAAATTTAGGGGCTGGTGGCATGGTTGTCAGCGTTTATGCCACAGCGCGATCAGTTCAGCATGGGTATGCTGATGTTTTTTACCGCGTTGGTCATGTTGATCTGTTGGTTGCCGCTCTCACGTCAGCCGGAAGGCGGCAACCAGCCAGTTACAGGATAAACTGATGCAGCGCTGGATCCTTCCGGTCGAGATAGTGAATCGACTGAATACGGCGGATGGTACGCGATTTACCGCGAATCAATAAGGTTTCACTGGTGGCGATGTTGCCCTGGCGCGTTATGCCCTTGAGTAAATCGCCGCTGGTGATGCCGGTGGCAGCAAAAATGACATTGTCGTTACGCGCCATCGCATCCAGCGTTAGCAGTTTGCCTGCTTCAATATTCATCTCGGCACAGCGCTGTAGTTCCTGTTCACCCAGTTGACGGTTTTCTGGGCTGTCGCCTTTTACCTGATGTCGCGCTAATAATCTTCCCTGCATATCGCCATCCAGCGCACGGATTACAGCTGCTGATACCACACCTTCAGGCGCGCCGCCAATTCCGTACATCACGTCTACTTCGCTATCCGGCATGCAGGTCAAAATCGAGGCTGCGACATCGCCATCCGGGAAGGCAAACACGCGCACACCGAGCTGCTGCAGCTGTTTGATGACAGCATCGTGACGTGGCTTAGCCAAAACCGACACGGTTAACTGCGTCAGCGGTTTATTTATCGCAGCAGCAATATTACGCAAATTCGTTTCCAGCGGCAGGTCGAGATTGATATGTCCACGAGCAGCCGGACCCACAATCAGCTTTTCCATATACATATCAGGCGCGTGCAGAAAACTGCCTTTATCGCCAACCGCCAGTACGGCCAGCGCATTGGCCTGACCCATTGCGGTCATGCGAGTGCCTTCAATCGGATCGACGGCAATATCTACCGCATCGCCGCTGCCGGTTCCGACTTTTTCACCAATGTAGAGCATTGGCGCTTCATCGATTTCACCTTCGCCGATCACAATCTGGCCGTCGATATGAATGGTATTTAAGACGTGACGCATCGCGTGGACAGCGGCGCCGTCGGCAGCGTTTTTATCGCCGCGTCCTAACCAGCGGTATCCCGCTAAAGCGGCCGCTTCGGTTACGCGGGAAAATTCAATGGCAAGTTCTCGTTTCATGGCATGCACCTGACAAAAAACAGGCAGGCAGTGTAACACAGCGGGAGTCGGGCGGGGGGAAAGGCCCGCGACAGCACATCGCGGGCCAGAACATTATTCTTGATCTTCCCAGGCTTGTGCACGGGCAACGGCTTTTTTCCAGCCTGCATAACGGAAGTTACGCTCGGTAGTTTCAAGGCCTGGACAGAACTCACGCTCGATAACGGACTTGGCGCGCACTTCCTCCAGATCTTTCCAGAAGCCAACCGCCAGACCTGCCAGATAAGCTGAACCCAGCGCAGTCACCTCGCGCACTTCGGGACGCTCAACGCGCGTACCAAGAATGTCCGACTGGAATTGCATCAGGAAATTATTCGCGACCGCGCCGCCATCTACACGCAGCGACTTCAAACGGGTTTTCGCATCGTTCTGCATGGCTTCCAGCACATCACGCGTCTGATAAGCCACAGACTCCAGCGTTGCACGGATAATATGGTTAGCGTTGGCGCCGCGCGTCAGGCCGAAAATCGCACCGCGCGCATACGGATCCCAGTAAGGGGCACCCAGGCCGGTAAATGCTGGCACCATATAAACGCCGTTAGAATCCTTCACTTTCATCGCAAAATATTCAGAGTCAGCAGCATCGCTGATTAGCTTCATTTCGTCACGCAGCCACTGAATTGATGCGCCACCGATAAACACCGCGCCTTCCAGCGCATAGTTTACTTCGCCGCGTGGACCGCAAGCGATAGTGGTCAACAGGCCATGGGTTGACGTTACGGCTTCGGTCCCGGTGTTCATCAACATAAAGCAGCCAGTGCCGTAGGTGTTTTTCGCCATGCCAGTTTGAACGCACAGTTGACCATATAGCGCAGCCTGCTGATCGCCCGCAATACCCGCGATGGGAATACGCGTACCGCCTTTACCACCGATATTGGTCTGGCCGTAAACTTCCGAGGAGGATTTTACTTCTGGCAGCATCTCACGTGGAATATCAAGGATGTCCAGCATACGCTGATCCCATTCCAGCTTGTGGATGTTGAACATCATGGTACGCGAGGCGTTGGTATAGTCAGTGATATGCACGCGTCCCTGGGTCATTTTCCACACCAGCCAGGTGTCAACCGTACCGAACAGCAGCTCGCCGCGTTTTGCGCGTTCACGTGCTCCTTCTACGTGATCCAAAATCCACTTCACTTTCGTGCCGGAAAAATAAGGGTTAATCACCAAACCGGTGGTGTGCTGGATATACTCCTCCAGACCCTCTTTCTTCAGCTTGTGACAGTAATCTGCGGTACGCGGATCCTGCCAAACGATAGCGTTGTAAATAGGCTTACCGGTTTCTTTGTCCCAGACGATGGCGGTTTCGCGCTGATTGGTGATACCGATCGCCGCGATTTCATCAGAGCGAATGTCCGCATGGGCCAGCACTTCAACTAAAGTGGAGCTTTGTGATGCCCAGATGTCCATTGGGTCATGCTCAACCCAGCCCGCTTTTGGGTAGATCTGGGTAAATTCGCGCTGTGATACCGCCACGATGTTTGCGTCGTGATCGAGGATCACGGCACGGGAACTGGTTGTGCCCTGATCGAGCGCGACGATGTATTTTTTATCGGTGGTAGTAGTCATAAATTCTGTCCTGATGATAAAGGTGAAACTTACGCTTTACGCTGTTGAGCGCGTGCGACCGGTTTTTCTGTTGTAGGGCTGGCAGGTTCCTGTACTGCGCCAGGTAAATGGCGGCCAATCAGAGCGCGATACCCAAAAGCACCCAAACAAGCACCCACAATGGGACCAAAAATCGGCACGAGGAAATAAGGAATATCACGACTGCCAGTAAAGGCCACGTTACCCCAACCGGCTAACCAGGCGAAGAGTTTTGGACCGAAATCACGCGCCGGGTTTAAGGCGAATCCGGTCAGTGGACCCATTGATCCGCCAATAACGGCAACCAACAGGCCAATCAATAGCGGTGCCAGCGGACCACGGGGTAGGCCGTTACCATCATCGGTCAGGCCCATAATTACCGCCATCAGCACGGCAGTAATGACCATCTCTACTAAAAATGCCTGGCCTACGCTGATATGCGGATTGGGATACGTTGAGAAGATACCGGCTAAATCGAGGCTTTCGACAGTGCCTCGCACCATTTGATGGCTGGCTTCGTAATCGAAGAACAGGTTGTAATACAGTCCATAGACCAGCGCCGCTGCGCAGAAGGCACCCGCAATCTGCGCAATGATGTAAGGTACGACTTTACGTCCCTCAAAATTAGCAAACAGGCAAAGCGCGATGGTAATAGCAGGATTAAGATGCGCACCCGATACGCCAGCGGTGAGATACGCTGCCATGGAAACACCTAATCCCCAGATGATACAGATTTCCCACTGACCGAATGCAGCGCCCGCTAATTTCATCGCAGCAACACAACCGGCGCCAAAAAAAATGATCAATCCGGTTCCGATAAATTCGGCGATACACTGGCCTTTGAGCGTGTTAGTTGTCTGACTCATGATGTTATTCCTGAAGCGAGGTTAAATTTTATCCGTTTTTGTTCTCAATCCGTGAGCCACCCAGCTCTAATGTAGGGCTGCTGTAAACTTATCGTTAACGAACATAAACGAGAAATAGCGAAATCAATTTTTGTGTGCTGTGTCATAAAAATGCGCGTTATCGCGTGTTTTTGCTTTCCTTAAGCATCATATGCGCATTCCTGAATGGTGAGCGCGATCGCGTAAATACGCAGCAAGTCGATTCTTAGGCATAGGCTGAAAAGTGTTACAGACTGCGCTGGAAAGGGCAGCGTTGCTGGACTTGCGCGGTGAGGCTACATACAATCGAAACATCGTTGCTGGCTGAAGCGTTGTGCGCTTAAGTTGGCATCATCAACGCCTTGCAAGATTTGGGAGAGGTCAGAAAGATGTCATTTGAAGTGTTCGAAAAACTGGAAGCGAAGGTACAGCAGGCGATTGATACTATCACTCTGCTGCAGATGGAAATTGAAGAACTGAAAGAGCAGAACAACAATCTGCGTAATGACGCGCAACAGGCGGCAGGTAATCAGGACGCACTGGTGCGTGAAAATCAGCATCTGAAAGAGGAGCAGCATGTCTGGCAAGAGCGCCTGCGTGCACTGCTGGGAAAAATGGAAGAGGTTTAAGTTAAGCCTCAGCTGAGATGAAAAACGGGTGCGCTGGCACCCGTTTTCGTTGCTGGCTTTATTCGATGTCCAGCGGATCTTCTGAAAGAATCATGCCGGTGTTATCAGCGTACAGATGGTCACCCGAGAAGAAGGTGACGCCGCCAAAGTTAACGCGCACATCGCTTTCGCCAATACCTTCACCCGCAGCGCCAGCCGGAACGGCGGCGATGGCCTGAATGCCCACCTCCAGCTCTTCCAGTTCATCAACCTGACGTACCGAACCGTAAACCACGATACCTTCCCACTCGTTTTGTGCCGCTAAACGCGCCAACTGCGCATCCACCAATGCACGACGTACCGAGCCGCCACCATCAATCAATAATACGCGACCACGGCCATTCTCTTCGAGCAGATCGTAAAGCAAGCCGTTATCTTCAAAACATTTCACTGTGGTAATCTGACCACCGAATGAGGTGCGCCCACCAAAGTTTGAAAAAAGCGGTTCAACAACATTCACTTCTTCATGGTAGATGTCGCAGAGTTCAGATGTATCGTATTTCATAAGGGTTTCGTCTGTTTGCCACAGGAGCGGTAAGTATATCGCTTTCTGCGGATTGTTGGCAAAATCATCAACGGATGAAAAGAGCGATGCATCAGCGATATGCAACGAAAAAAGCCCAACCGGATGGCTGGGCTTTGAGCAAACGCATAGACAGCAAGATTAAAGGATGAAGCGACTCAGGTCTTCATCTGCAACCAGCTGATCCAGGTGCTGGCCCACGTATTCGGCGTCAATGGTGACCGATTCGCCATGACGATCGCTGGCATCATAAGAGATGTCTTCCATCAGGCGCTCCAGCACGGTATGCAGGCGACGCGCACCAATATTCTCGGTCGTTTCGTTAACCTGCCATGCCGCTTCAGCAATACGGCGAATACCGTCATCGGTAAAGTCAATATTCACGCCTTCGGTATTCATCAACGCTTTGTACTGCACGGTAACAGACGCATTCGGTTCGGTCAGAATGCGCTCGAAGTCGTTCACGGTCAGCGCCTGCAATTCAACACGAATCGGCAAACGCCCCTGCAGTTCTGGAATCAGATCTGACGGGCTGGCAACCTGGAACGCGCCGGAAGCGATAAACAAGATATGGTCAGTTTTCACCATGCCGTGTTTGGTTGACACCGTGCAGCCTTCAACCAGCGGCAGCAAATCACGCTGTACACCCTCGCGCGACACATCCGGTCCGCCGGCGTTCTGGCCGCCGCGCTTACAGATTTTGTCGATCTCATCGATAAACACGATGCCATGTTGCTCAACGGCTTCGATGGCGTCTTGTTTCAGCTCTTCTGGGTTGACCAGCTTAGACGCTTCTTCTTCAATCAGCAGCTTCATCGCTTCTTTGATCTTCAGCTTGCGCGGCTTCTGTTTCTGGCCGCCCAGGTTCTGGAACATTGACTGTAACTGGCTGGTCATCTCTTCCATGCCCGGAGGCGCCATAATTTCTACTCCGGCTGAAGTCGCCGCGAGATCAATTTCAATCTCTTTGTCATCCAGCTGGCCTTCACGCAGTTTTTTGCGGAATGACTGACGCGCTGCGGACGGTTCGCTGTTTTGCTCCGCCTGACCCCAGTTATTTTTCGCCGGGGGAATCAATACATCGAGAATGCGCTCTTCCGCCATCTCTTCTGCACGATATTTGTTCTTCTCGATTGCCTGCATGCGCACCATTTTTACAGCCGCATCGGTCAGATCGCGGATAATAGAATCCACTTCTTTACCCACATAGCCGACTTCGGTGAACTTGGTGGCTTCGACTTTAATAAATGGCGCGTTAGCCAGTTTAGCCAGTCGACGCGCAATTTCGGTTTTACCCACGCCGGTTGGACCGATCATCAAAATATTTTTCGGCGTAACTTCATGGCGCAGCTCTTCATCAAGCTGCATGCGGCGCCAGCGGTTACGCAGCGCGATAGCCACGGCGCGTTTTGCACTGTCCTGGCCGATGATAAAACGGTTTAGCTCGCTGACGATTTCGCGAGGAGTCATCTCAGACATGGTTAAAATCCTTACGACTTAGACGGTAATTCTTCGAAATTAACGTTGTGGTTAGTGTAGATGCAAATATCACCGGCAATATTTAGCGATTTTTCCACGATGTCGCGGGCACCCAGATCGGAGTTTTCCAGCAGCGCGCGCGCCGCAGCCTGGGCATAAGGACCACCGGAACCAATCGCGATCAAATCATTCTCAGGCTGAATCACATCACCGTTACCGCTGATAATCAGCGACGCAGACTCATCAGCCACCGCCAGCAGGGCTTCGAGACGGCGCAACATACGGTCGGTGCGCCAGTCTTTTGCCAGCTCAACAGCGGCCTTCACCAGATGACCCTGATGCATTTCAAGTTTACGTTCGAAGAGTTCAAACAGGGTAAAGGCATCTGCGGTGCCGCCAGCGAAACCGGCAATTACTTTATCATTGTAAAGACGACGCACTTTTTTAACGTTGCCTTTCATTACGGTATTGCCGAGAGTAGCCTGGCCATCACCGCCAATCACTACCTGGCCGTTGCGTCGTACACTTACTATTGTTGTCACGGGCAGACCCCTTGTTCAGTCGAAAAAAGCTTCGCGCAACGAGGCGCGAAGCATCATGCAAACTGATATGGGGCGGGTTTGACGGGTTTCAACCCCCAACGGTAAGCGGAATACAGCTGGAATGGCCAGAACCGCGCAGACGTTTTAAGACGTTGTCGACAGTCGAACGATCTTTATACGGGCCGATAACTACGCGATTCCAGCCGCCACCGGTTGTGATGCGGCTTTCGAAGCCTTCGAATGCTAAGCCAGCACGAACTGATTCAGCCTGATCGGTGCCTTTGAATGAACCGCACTGTACCATCCAGCGCTGTGATGAGGCTTTTTCAACCGGTTTTTTCGCCGTTTCTTGCGGTTTCGGCTGAGCAGTGGGGGCTGGCTCATGCGTGATCGGTGCTGGTTGCGGCTGATGTTGCACGCTCTGCTGTTGTTGTTGGCGTTGTTGCTGAAGCTGTTGACGCTGCTGCTGTTGAACTTGCTGTTGCTGGCGCTGGAGTTGTTGCAATTGTTGCTGATGTTGCAGCGTAACCTGACGCTGTGCTGGAGTTTGTTCGTTCCACGGTACTTCGTTTAGCTGCGTTGGCTGTTGACGCATATCGGCTTGCATCTGCTCCAGCAGTTGGCGCTGTTCATCAGTTAATTGCGTTTGCGACTTCACTTCGCCGCCCGCCGAAGGTTCGATTGGCGTCGGCACCGTTACCTGACGGTTTTCCAGCTCTTTGATGTATTTCCAGCGCTCTTCAGGCTTCGGCGGTAAGCCATTGCCGTTGGCTTTATGATCCGTAATCACCGGCGTATCTTCTTTTTGGTGATGCGCGAGGAACCATAAACCACCGGCAAAGGTCACCAACACCGCAACCGCCAGTACAATCATTAATTTCGATGCACCCGATCCGCCTTTAGTGCTCTTCTTGCTACGGCTGGGGCTTTTTTTGCGACGCGTCCCTGTTGAACGTCCGCGGCCTACATAATCTTTTTGTGCCACTCTCGTTCAGATACCCTTTAAAAAATAGTGCCAAATGGGCGATTTTATTGCTGTTAATCGGCCCGGTAAGGAGTCCGCCATGTTACTTAAGGGCCGGTGCTTTGACCAGCAGTGTTCGCCTTAAGAATTTACTGAAAAAAGTAGAAAGTTACGTCTATTTTTCACGTTTTTTGCATGGCGCGGTGCTGCCTCGTACCGCCAGCTCAGCATCTAGCAGGCGTGAGCCATTATTTACCCGCCGACCCTGCAACTCATCAAGCAACAGCAGCATTGCTTCCCGGCCAATCTGATAACGCGGCTGTGTCACCGTTGTCAGCGGCGGCTCGCAATAGCGCGACAGTTCAATGTCAGCAAAGCCCACGACTGAAAGATCTTCCGGGACGCGAAGCCCCATGCGTTTTGCCTGCTTTATCGCGCCGAGCGCGATAATATCGCTGTGACAAAACAGGGCGCGCGGAGGTTGCGGCAGCGCCAGTAGCTGCTTCAGTGCCGCCACGCCCGCTTCAAACGTAAAGTTGCCACGTACGATATAAGTCGGATCAATCGCCAATCCGCTACGGCGCATCGCCTGAAGGTAACCCTGCAGACGATACTGGCACAGCGGCAT
This sequence comes from Mixta mediterraneensis, assembly GCF_030283135.1. Classification (NCBI taxonomy): domain Bacteria; kingdom Pseudomonadati; phylum Pseudomonadota; class Gammaproteobacteria; order Enterobacterales; family Erwiniaceae; genus Mixta; species Mixta mediterraneensis. Next base: position 150,671 of record NZ_JASUAZ010000004.1, read on the forward strand.
GGTTTCAGGCCCGGCAATACAGGCAATCTGTGTATGACCCAGCTGAAGCAGATGATTAACCGCTTCGAAGGATGCGGTTAAATTATCAATATGTACCGTTGGCAAAGCCATCTCAGGCGCAAATTCATTGGCCATCACCATTGGCGGCAGGTTGCGTTGTTCATCAACACTGGCATCAAAGGGTAATTGTGAACCGAGCAACACCATGCCATCAACCTGGCGCGCCAGCATCATGTTCATGAAAGTCTTTTCTTGCTGATTTTGATGCGCACAGTCGCCAATGAGTACCAGGTAACCTTCCTGCGCTGCGGTCACTTCGACGCCACGAATGATCTCACTGAAAAAGGGATCACAAATATCGGGTACGATAATCAGAATAGTTTGTGTCTCACCCCGGCGGCCGTTGCGTGATAAACCATGCGGCGCATAGCCGACAGCAACGACAGCGCGCTCAACTTTCTGTCGGGTTGCGGCAGAGACTTTTTCCGGATTCATTAGCGCACGAGAAACGGTTGCGGTCGAGACGCCCGCTTTTTCCGCCACATCTTTCATGGTAGTGGCGGGCTGTTGTTGATTCTGCTCCAACACTGACTCCTGACGCGTTATTCACGTTCGAATGTTTATTTGGTCTGACCTGAAAGCAGGCCGGTCAGTATTGTTAACGATCGCCCGGCAAGGTTGTTACTTAATTTGCATAAAAATTGTGACTTATGCGACTTTTTTCGATCTGGCTCGCACTCTTGCTGCAACTTAGCTTTCTGTTGGATCAATATCCAGCGTCCATTTCACCTTACGTGCAGTCGGCAGGGTGGAGACCAGGGGTAATGAACTGCTAAGTAAGTGTTGTAAACGCTTACGTGATGGATGTTGCACCAATAGCTGCCAACGCCAGCGTCCGCTACGCTTGGGTTGCAGGGCAGGTAGCGGACCCATTAACCACATCGATTTGTCATTGAGCGGGCTGACTTCCAGCAGATTTCGCAACTGTTGCAGAAATTCGGCAGCCTGCTGGTTATCATGATCTTCCGCACGAAACAGCGCATGGCTGGTCCATGGCGGTAAAAACACCGCTTGTCGTTCCAGCAGCGTTTGCTGAGCAAAAGCAAAATAGCCCTGATGCAGCAATATTTGCAGCAATGGATGTTCAGGATGATGGGTTTGCAGCAGCACTTCTCCCTGTTTGCCTGCACGACCCGCACGTCCGGCAACCTGGGTATATAGCTGCGCAAAGCGTTCTGCTGCGCGGAAATCTGCTGAAAATAGTGCGCCATCCACATCCAGTAACGCTACCAGTGTCACATCTGGAAAGTGGTGACCTTTTGCCAGCATTTGCGTACCAACCAGTATACGGGCGCCGCCACGATGTACATCGGCCAGATGTTGTTCCAGTGCGCCTTTACGACTGGTGGTGTCACGATCGATACGCGAAACGGCAACACCGGGAAACAGCGTACCGAGATGCTGTTCGAGCTGCTCCGTTCCGACGCCAACCGGCAATAAATGAGTTGAACCGCATTGTGGACACTGGTTTGGTAGCGGACGCTGGCTGTCGCAGTGATGGCATCGTAGCTGACGCTGATGCTGATGTAGCGTGTAATAACGATCGCAGCGCTGACACTCAGCTATCCAGCCGCAATCATGACAGAGCAGGGCGGGTGAGAAACCGCGTCGATTCAGAAACAGCAGAACTTGATTGTTCGCCTGCAGATGCTGACGCATTTTGCCAATCAGCGCAGGCGCAAGACCGCCAGTCAGCTGTACGCCTTTTAAATCAATCAGCTGCTGTAGCGCGGGTTTAGCATTACCGGCACGTTTCGTCAGATCGAGCTGGCGATATTTGCCATTACGCACGTTATGCAGCGTTTCCAGCGCAGGTGTCGCTGACCCCATCACAACCGGAATATCCTCTTCATGTGCGCGGAACACTGCTAAATCGCGGGCCTGGTAGCGCCAGCCTTCCTGCTGCTTGTACGAACTGTCATGCTCTTCATCAATGATGATGACGCCAGGCCGCGCCAGCGGCGTGAAAAGCGCCGAACGTGTACCAATCACAATCGCCGTTTCGCCACGGCGTGCACGCAGCCAGACTGCCAGACGTTCGCTGTCATTCAGCGCGGAATGCAACACATCAACTGGCGCGTCAAAACGTTCACGAAAGCGGGCGATGGTCTGTGGTGTTAAACCAATTTCCGGCACCAGGACCAGCGCCTGTTTGCCACGCGCCAGCACATTTTCCAGCACGCTAAGATAGACTTCAGTTTTGCCAGAACCCGTAATACCTGCCAGCAGCCAGGCGGCGTAATGTTCATCTTCGCCACGTATCGCACCAACCGCGGTAGCCTGATCGGTATTCAGTCGCAGACGTTCGCCTTTAACAGCAAAGCTGTCGCGCCAGTCATGCCTCGGCGGTAAATGCGCATGCAGGTCGCACAAACCTTTCGTACGCAGCGACTGCATCACGGCATCGGTTAAATCATGGGACGTTACCTGATGGCGATACAGCGGCTTTTGCCGCAATGCAGCCAGCGCTTGCTGTTGCTTCGGGGCGCGCTTCAGGCTTTCGGGAGCGGTAGCACGTCCCTGTTCGGTGATTTGCCATTGCCACAAGGGGGTTTCCTGGGCGGCTTTGCCCTGACGCAGCAGAACCGGCAGCGCATGACTTAACACTTCGCCAGGCGGAGAATGGTAATAATCTGCGGCCCAGTTCAGGATGCGCCATAGCGAGGGCGGGAACAGCGATTCGCTATCCAGCACCTCATTGATCTTCTTGAGTTGTGTTTCCGGCAGATCGCTGGTTTCTCGCCAGGCGACGACGATGCCGATCATCTTCCGGTTGCCAAACGGCACGCTCACACGCCCACCGATGACCGGCTGCGTACCCAGCGGCGGCAGATAGTCAAACAGGCGAGGTAAAGGAACGGGCAGGGCAACCTGAACAACGGGCATGGCAATCTCTTTCCGGTTCAATGATCGGGAAACGTAGTGTACACGCTACACGTTTAAGCGGATATATCAGGCCATATTTGCAGCAGGGCGAAAATACCTGTATAATTTGCCGCCTTCGATGAGAAAGAGCTTGTCGGAGTACACCATTAATGTTTAACAGCGTGTGGTACCGTGCGGGATTGCTTCCTGGCGCGGAGAGCGACACGGCCTTATATGAGGTTTCCCATGAAACAAGGTATTCACCCAAAATACGAAGCAGTGACCATTAACTGTACTTGCGGTAACGTGATTCATACGCGTTCTACGCTGACTCACGAACTGAACCTGGACGTTTGCGGTCAGTGCCACCCGTTCTACACCGGTAAGCAGCGTGAAGTTGCAACTGGTGGCCGTGTTGACCGCTTTAACAAGCGTTTCAGCCTGCCGGGCAGCAAAAAATAAGATTACGGCATTCGAATCGAACCGGTTCGACAGCAAGAAAAACCCAGCTTCGGCTGGGTTTTTTTATGCCTGACGATTTAGTATTCCCAGGTATCGGGGTCAATGCCCATATCGCGCATGATCTTTTTTGCTTCTTCTGGAATTTCATCACTGCGTTCTTTGCGCAGATCCACATCATCTGGCAGCGGTTGCCCAGTAAAGGCATGTAAGAAGGCTTCGCACAGCAGTTCACTATTAGTGGCGTGACGCAGGTTATTCACCTGACGACGGGTACGTTCATCCGTTAAAATTTTTAGCACGCTCAACGGGATAGAAACTGTGATCTTTTTAACCTGCTCGCTCTTTTTACCGTGCTCAGCGTACGGGCTGATATATTTGCCGTTCCATTCAGCCATGGTTTACCTTAATCAATAAAAGTTAAATGTTAGGAAATCAGAGGATTATGCCTGATCTTTTAGCGCCTGACCCCTTAAATGGCGGGTTTTTCTCCGTTCAAAGTCGCATATACACAATCCTGAACGTCAGGCGATGACGCATAATTTTAGCGGGTATTGCGTTTTTGCTCAACCTATACGCAAAGACATTTAGATGTCCAGATGTATTGACGTCTAATTACGGAGTGCTATCCTGTTGCCTTCTTAATTTCACTCTTCAGGAACAGTTAGCACCATGACGCGTAAACAGGCAACCATCGCAGTTCGCAGCGGTTTGAATGATGACGAGCAATATGGCTGCGTTGTCCCACCCATTCACCTTTCCAGCACGTATAACTTTATTGATTTTAACGAGCCGCGTGCTCACGACTATTCGCGTCGTGGTAATCCAACCCGTGACGTAGTGCAGCGTGCATTGGCCGAGCTGGAAGGAGGAGCGGGGGCGGTATTAACCAATACCGGCATGTCAGCGATTCATCTGGTGACAACGGTGTTCCTGAAGCCTGGCGATCTGCTCGTCGCGCCACATGACTGTTACGGTGGCAGCTATCGCCTGTTTGATAGCCTGAGCAGGCGCGGCGCTTATCGCGTAAAATTTGTCGATCAAGGTGACAAAGCGGCATTGCAGGCAGCGCTTGATGAAAAGCCGAAGCTGGTGCTGGTGGAAAGCCCCAGCAACCCATTGCTACGCGTGGTTGATATTGCCGCTATTTGCGAAGCCGCTCGCGCAGCCGGGGCAATCAGCGTGGTCGATAACACCTTCCTCAGCCCGGCGTTGCAAAATCCACTGGCGCTGGGTGCCGATTTAGTCGTCCACTCCTGCACTAAATACCTTAATGGGCATTCAGATGTCGTGGCGGGTGCGGTCATTGCTAAGGATCCTCAGCTGGCCACCGATCTCGCCTGGTGGGCCAACAATATTGGCGTGACCGGCGCGGCATTTGACAGTTATTTATTGTTGCGTGGTCTGCGCACCTTATCGCCGCGCATCAACGCTGCCCAGCGCAACGCCCTGGCAATAGTCGATTACCTAAAGCAACAGACGTTAGTGAAAAAGCTGTATCATCCTTCACTGCCCGAAAACGCCGGACATGAGCACGCGGTACGTCAGCAGCGCGGTTTTGGCGCAATGTTAAGCTTTGAAATTGATGGAGACGAAGCTTTACTGCGCCGTTTCCTGAAAGCACTACGGCTGTTTACGCTCGCAGAATCACTGGGCGGCGTAGAAAGTTTAATTTCTCATACTGCAACCATGACGCATGCGGGCATGTCAGCCGAGGCGCGGGCCGCAGCGGGCATCTCCGAAACGTTGCTGCGGGTTTCTGTAGGTATTGAAGATCACGAAGATTTAATTGCCGATTTGGATAATGCATTCCGGGTCGCTGCCGAGGGTTAATAATGACGATTTCAGCAGGCGCAGGAACGCCGAACAGCAAGCAGTTGCACAAATTTGGTGGCAGTAGTCTGGCGGATGCTCGCTGCTATCAGCGCGTGTCCAGCATTATGGCAGGCTACAGCCAGCCGGGTGATATAATGGTGGTTTCTGCCGCTGGATCGACGACTAACCAGCTGATCAGCTGGTTAAAGCTCAGCCATAGCGATCGCCTTTCGGCGCATCAAGTGCAACAGGCTTTACGACGCTATCAAAGCGAACTGATTAGCGCGCTGCTTCCTGCTGAAATGGCTGAACGTTTAATTGAGCAGTTTATCCGCGATTTGGAAAAACTGGCCGCACTGCTGGATGGTAATATTACTGAAGCCGTGTACGCCGAGGTGGTGGGTCACGGCGAAGTCTGGTCAGCACGCCTGATGGCCGCGGTTTTAAGCCAGAATGACATTGACGCCTGCTGGCTGGATGCCCGCGACTTTTTGCGTGCCGAGCGAGCAGCACAACCGCAGGTAGATGAAGGGAAATCGTGGCCGCTGCTGCAAACCTTGCTGGCGCAGCATCCGCATAAGCGTGTGGTGGTGACCGGATTTATCTGTCGTAACGATGCCGGTGAAACCGTGCTGCTGGGCCGTAATGGCTCCGATTACTCTGCAACCCAAATTGGCGCGTTGGCGGGTGTAAGTCGCGTCACCATCTGGAGCGATGTGGCCGGTGTTTACAGCGCTGACCCACGCAAGGTCTCTGATGCCTGCCTGCTGCCGCTGTTGCGTCTCGACGAGGCCAGCGAGCTGGCGCGCCTTGCTGCGCCGGTATTACATACCCGCACGCTACAGCCCGTTTCCGGCAGCGATATTGACCTTCAGTTGCGCTGTAGCTACCAGCCAGAACAAGGCTCAACGCGTATTGAGCGCGTGCTGGCCTCTGGCACCGGTGCGCGTATTGTCACCAGCCATGACGATGTATGCCTGGTCGAGATTCAGCTACCGGAACAACATGATTTTGCCCTTCTGCAGAAAGAGATCGAACTGCTGTTGAAGCGTGCGCAGCTACGTCCGCTGGCGGTTGGTGTGCATCCCGATCGGCAGTTATTGCAGCTTTGCTATACCTCTGAAGTGGTTAACAGCGCTTTCACGCTGCTCCAGGATGCCGGTTTGCCGGGGCATTTGCAGTTACGTGATGGGCTAGCCCTGGTCGCTTTGGTTGGGGCAGGCGTTACCCGTAATCCGTTGCATACTCACCGTTTCTGGCAGCAGCTAAAAGATCAGCCAGTTGAGTTTGTCTGGCAGTCGGAAGATCATATCAGCGTGGTTGCGGTATTACGCGTGGGCCCTACTCAACATTTGATCCAGGGCCTGCATCAGTCACTGTTCCGGGCGGAAAAACGTATTGGCCTGATTTTGTTTGGTAAAGGTAATATCGGTTCACGCTGGCTGGAACTGTTCGCACGCGAACAGGAAACGCTGTCGGCACGCACGGGGTTTGAATTTGTTTTAGCGGGCGTAGCGGATAGCCAGCGCAGCCTGCTGAACTATGAAGGGGTTGATGCCCGTCGTGCGCTCGCCTTCTTTGACGATGAGGCTGAAAAGCGCGACGAAGAATCCCTGTTCCTGTGGTTGCGTGCGCACCCGTTTGACGATCTGGTGGTGTTGGATGTTACCGCTAGCGCACCGCTGGCTCAGCAGTATCTTGATTTTGCCAGCCACGGTTTCCACGTCATTAGCGCGAATAAAGTGGCTGGCGCATCCGACAGCCAGACCTGGCGTCAGATCCGTGATGCGTTCACTAAAACAGGCCGCCACTGGCTTTATAACGCCACAGTCGGCGCTGGCTTACCGATTAATTATACGGTGCGCGATCTGCGCGACAGCGGCGACACCATATTGTCAATCAGCGGTATCTTCTCAGGCACGTTATCGTGGTTATTTCTGCAATTTGACGGTACGGCGCCTTTCACCGAGCTGGTGGATCAGGCATGGCAGCAAGGCTTAACCGAACCTGATCCGCGCGTTGATCTGTCTGGTCAGGACGTAATGCGTAAGCTGGTAATTCTGGCGCGTGAAGCAGGATATAACATCGAGCCGGATCAGGTACGGGTTGAGTCATTAGTCCCCCATAACTGTGAAGAAGGCTCAATCGACCATTTCTTCGAGAATGGCGATGCGTTAAACAAGCAGATGTTGCAGCGTTTTGAAGCGGCACAGGAGATGGGGTTAGTGCTGCGCTATGTGGCGCGCTTTGATGCTAACGGCAAAGCGCGCGTGGGTGTAGAAGCGGTGCGACCGACGCACCCGCTGGCCTCGCTGCTGCCGTGTGATAACGTGTTCGCCATTGAAAGTCGCTGGTATCGCGATAATCCACTGGTGATCCGGGGGCCGGGGGCCGGGCGCGATGTCACCGCAGGCGCAATTCAGTCAGATATTAACCGTCTCGCCCAGCTATTATAATTTTTCAGGCGGGCGCGTTTATCGCCTGCCTTTTTCTTATTTCTCGCCGCATGTTGAATTTTATTCACGTTCCCTGAAGATTTGTCACTTTTCTGGTTCATTTTTAAGTTGACGCTGCGCGAGGAATCGTTCATTTTGAGCATCTGGACGTCTAAACGTATGGATGTTCGCAGGGCGACAGTTAACCGATGTGATCGATGAGGTAGCAGGATGAGTTTCTTTCATGCCAATCAGCGCGAAGCGCTAAATCAAAGCCTGGCAGAGCTGAACGGGCAAATTAATGTCTCTTTTGAATTCTTTCCGCCTCGTACCAGCGAAATGGAAGACACACTGTGGAGTTCAATCGATCGCCTGAGTAGCCTGAAGCCCAAATTCGTTTCGGTAACCTATGGTGCCAATTCGGGCGAGCGCGATCGTACCCACAGCATTATTAAAGGCATCAAAGATCGCACCGGTTTAGAGGCGGCACCGCACCTGACCTGCATTGACGCCACGCGTGGTGAGTTACGTACCATTGCGCAGGATTACTGGAACAATGGCATTCGTCATATTGTGGCGTTGCGTGGCGATCTGCCAGCGGGCAGCGGCAAACCAGAAATGTACGGCTGCGATTTAGTCTCGCTGCTGAAAGAAGTGGGTGATTTCGATATTTCAGTCGCGGCTTATCCTGAAGTGCATCCTGAAGCCAAAAGCGCGCAGGCTGATTTAATTAACCTGAAGCGTAAAATTGATGCCGGTGCTAATCGCGCAATTACTCAATTCTTCTTTGACGTTGAAAGCTATTTACGTTTTCGCGATCGCTGCGTATCAGCAGGCATTGACGTTGAAATCATACCGGGCATTTTACCGGTATCTAACTTTAAGCAGCTACAACGCTTCGCTACCATGACCAATGTGCGTGTTCCTGGCTGGATGAGCGCGATGTTTGAAGGGCTGGATGATGATGCGGAAACACGCAAAATGGTCGGCGCGAATATCGCCATGGACATGGTGAAAATTCTTTCTCGCGAAGGCGTTAAAGATTTCCACTTCTATACGCTGAACCGCGCTGAAATGAGTTACGCCATCTGTCATACCCTGGGGGTACGACCGGCTGTGGCGGTGTAATTCTTCTTCTTATAAAAAAGCCGGGCAATTTATCGATTGCCCGGCTTTTTTTGTCTGCCATTTCGGTTGATTAGAAAGCCGCTATGTACATCACTGTATCCAGCGGCTCGTTCTACATTAACCGGTATTGCGCATGCCTGCCGCCACGCCTGCAATAGTAACCATCAGCGCTTGTTCCACACGCGCATCCGGTTCGTCACCGCGCGCTTCCTGAGCACGTGAACGATGCAACAGTTCAGCCTGAAGAACGTTGAGCGGATCGGTGTAGACGTTGCGCAGCGCAATTGATTCGGCGATCCAGGGCTGGTCAGCCATCAGATGTGCGTCGTTGGCAATGGTCAGCACCGCTTTAATATCCAAATCAAGCTGGTCGCGCAGCTGCTTGCCCAGTGGCCACAGTGATTTATCAACCAGACGTTGATCGTAATATTCCGCCAGCCACAGGTCGGCTTTCGAAAACACCATTTCCAGCATGCCGAGGCGAGTCGAGAAGAAAGGCCAGTCGCGGCACATCGCTTCAAGCTGATCCTGATGGCCCGCTTCCATCGCCTGTTGCAGCGCCGCACCGGCGCCCAGCCAGGCTGGCAACATTAAGCGGTTCTGCGTCCAGGCGAAAATCCACGGAATTGCACGCAGCGACTCAACGCCACCGGTGGGACGGCGTTTCGCCGGACGCGAACCGAGCGGCAATTTACCCAGTTCCTGCTCTGGTGTTGCCGAACGAAAATAGGGTACGAAATCTGGATTTTCACGTACGTAACCGCGATACATTGCACATGAATCTGCGGACAGCTGATTCATAATGTTGCGCCACTCCGTTTTTGGCTCTGGCGGCGGCATCAGGTTAGCTTCCAGGATGGCACCGGTGTACAGCGAAAGGCTGGCAATAGTGACTTCTGGCAAACCGTATTTAAAGCGGATCATCTCGCCTTGTTCGGTAACACGCAGGCCGCCTTTCAGGCTGCCTGGCGGTTGTGACAGCAGCGCGGCGTGTGCGGGTGCACCGCCACGACCAATAGTGCCGCCACGTCCATGGAACAGGGTCAGCGAAATTCCTGCTTTCTCGCAGGTTTTGATTAGAGCGTCTTGCGCCTGATACTGCGCCCAGCTGGCAGCCATCACACCGGCATCTTTTGCCGAGTCTGAGTAGCCAATCATGACCATTTGCTTGCCCTGAATAAAACCGCGATACCAGTCGATGCTAAGCAATTGGCTCATTACATCATTGGCGTTGTTCAGGTCATCCAGCGTTTCAAACAGCGGGGCAACTGGCATCGCGAAGTTAATACCCGCTTCTTTTAACAGAAGGTGTACAGCCAGTACGTCAGAGGGCGTTTTCGCCATTGAGATAACATAGGCCGCAATAGAACCCTGAGGAGCTTCAGCCGCAACGCGACAGGTTTCCAGGACTTCGCGCGTCTCATCGCCTGGCTCCCAGTTACGTGGCAGCAGGGGACGTTTAGAGTTCAGTTCGCGGATCAGGAACGCCTGCTTATCGGCTTCAGACCAGCTTTCATAGTCGCCAAGACCAAGGTAGCGCGTAACTTCCGCAATGGCTTCAGTATGACGGGTGCTTTCCTGACGCAGATCGATGCGTACCAGCGGGACGCCAAAGCATTTTACGCGGCGCAGCGTATCCAGCAGTTGGCCGTTGGCGATAATGCCCATACCGCATTGCTGAAGCGACTGATAAATAGCATAAAGCGGCTGCCACAGCTGATCGTTGGAGACCAGCAAATCAGCCGGACGTGGCAGACGTTCTCCTTTCAGGCGGCGCTCGAGAAAGGATTGCGTAGACATTAACTGGCTGCGGATACGCTTCAGGATCATGCGATACGGTTCAATCGCTTCTGGATCGCCACACAGTTCACGCACTTCATCGCTACATTCCGACATCGACAGTTCTGAAATCAGCACGCCAATATCACGCAGGAACAGGTCGGTCGCTTTCCAGCGGCTTAGCTGCATGGCATGACGCGTAATAGAGGCAGTCACGTTCGGGTTGCCGTCGCGATCGCCGCCCATCCACGAGGTAAATTGCACCGGTACGAAATCAACCGGCAGTTTAATACCGAAAGATTCTTCAACCTGTTCATTCAGTTCACGCAAAAATGCGGGCACGCCTTCCCATAAGCTGTTCTCAACCACCGCAAAGCCCCATTTGGCTTCATCAATAGGGGTTGGGCGATATTTACGGATCTCATCAGTGTGCCACGCTTGTGCCACCAATTGGCGTAAACGACGCATGATTTGATTGCGTTCGTAATCGGAAATATCGCTGTGATCGAGCTGCTTCAGACAGCTGTTCACTTCAACCAGCTTATGGATCAGCGTGCGGCGGGTGATTTCAGTGGGATGCGCGGTCAAAACCAGCTCCAGCGACAACGATTCAATCGCTTGACGGATGGCGCTTTCGCTGATGCCACGCTGCTGCTTAAGGTTTTCGAAGGTTTTTTTCAATAGCTCCGGGTGATTCGCCCCCTCGCCATTGTGAGAAATGGTTTGATACTGTTCAGCCACGTTGGTGAGATTAAGGAACTGGCTAAACGCACGAGCCACCGGCAAAAGTTCATCGTTAGACAAGTTTTGCAGCGTGTTCAGCAGTTCCTTACGATGAGTGTCATTTCCTGCACGAGATGACTTGGACAGTTTACGGATGGTTTCCACCCGATCGAGGATGTTCTCTCCAAGCGCATCCTTAATCGTATCCCCGAGCAGTTTGCCGAGCATACTGACATTACTTCGCATTGCGGAATATTGTTCGTTCATTGGACCCTGACACCCTTATCGTCTTTTAACTTATATACCCACCGGGCATAACATCGTCTTTTATCTAGCCACGTTATGTTCCGTTCGTCAATTGACTTGAAGCGTCCTGAACGTGTCGCTAAATGTCGGAAATTCATAGAATTTAACGGAAGCAAAGCGGGATAAGTTATTCTTATTGGTAAATCCCGCAGAATGACCGGGCATTTTACTGGTAATGCAGTTAAATGCCCCATTTGCTGTTAATCAGAGGCAGAAATGGCGTACGACCTGACTGATAAGTTCGCGAGTTGGCTTGATAAATGCCGTATCGATAAATTCATCTGGCTGGTGTGCCTGATTAATGGATCCTGGGCCTAAAACCAGGGTTGGGCACAATTGCTGGATAAAAGGCGCTTCGGTGCAATAGTTCACTATCTCTGTCGGCATACCCAGCAGTTTTTCCACTACTTTTACCAGCTCATGATTGGCGGGACATTCGTAACCCGGAATCGGTGGATGCAGTTCACTGACGGTAATACGGCCCGGCCAGGCTGCACTCACCGGTGCCAGCGCTTCGTTGAGTAATTCATCTAAATCGCTCAGTGACAGTCCCGGCAGCGGGCGAATATCCATATGCAATTCACAGCAGGCGCAAATGCGATTCGCCGCATCACCGCCATGAATATGACCAAAGTTCATGGTTGGATAAGGGATAGCGAACCCATCATGGTGATAACGCTCTTTCAATGTATTACGCAGCTGCATTAAATGCCCGATCGCGTCGTGCATCAGTTCAATGGCATTGATGCCCCGTGACGGATCGCTGGAGTGGCCAGACTGGCCCTGAATGCGAATCGCATTTGACAGGTGGCCTTTGTGCGCACGCACCGGTTTAAGGGATGTTGGCTCGCCAATAATGGCACAATCCGGGCGCAGCTGAGTCGATTCAGAAAAGTACTTAGCGCCTGCCATGGTAGTTTCTTCATCAGCGCTCGCCAGGATGTAAAGCGGTTTGCTCAGCGTTGTTACATCAACATCGCGTAGCGTGTCGAGAATGAAAGCAAAAAAACCTTTCATATCGGCAGTGCCTAAACCGTACAGTTTGTTGTCGTGCTCGGTCAGCGTGAACGGATCGCGCGTCCAGCGACCTTCATCAAACGGAACGGTATCGGTGTGACCGGCGAGCAGCAGGCCACCAGCGCCGCTTCCGGTGCGGGCCAGCATGTTAAACTTATGACGCGTACCGGGCACCGGCTGCACTTCAATGCTGAAGCCCAGGTCGCGAAACCAGCCAGCCAGTAAATTGATTAAAGTTTCATTACTCTGGTCCAGCGAGGCATCGGTTGCACTGATTGACGGCGTGGCGATTAGCTGGCGGTAGAGTTCGATAAAAGGCGGTAATTTTGACTTCACTGTTGACGGTCCTTGAGTTAGGATGTATCAATATTCATGCATTAATAGTGAATAAAAATACATAAAAGTCGTTTGCCTGGGAACCTAAGTTTTCTGCAAACGACACCATGGGCAACGGGGCAAGGCCGCGTCCCGGAACGTGTGACTGTAATAAGGTATACAGCCTGATGTTGAATACACTGATCGTGGGTGCCAGTGGTTACGCTGGTGTAGAGCTTGCCACTTTCCTGAATCGCCATCCACATATGAACATAACCGCTTTGGCGGTTTCAGCGCAAAGCCCGGATGCCGGTAAGCGTTTATCTGACCTGCACCCCCAGCTGAAAGGCGTGGTGGATCTGCCACTGCAACCGCTGAGCAGTGCCGCTGAATGGGCAGATAAAGTCGATGTTGTGTTTCTGGCAACCGCTCACGAAGTTAGCCACGATCTGGCGCCGGAATTTCTGAAAGCCGGCTGCGTCGTTTTCGATTTGTCAGGCGCTTTCCGCGTTAATGATGGCGAGTTTTATACCCAGTACTACGGATTTACGCATCAGCATGGAGACTGGCTGGATAAAGCTGTGTACGGCCTTGCTGAGTTCCAGCATGAAAAAATTAAAGAAGCGCAGCTGGTAGCCGTACCCGGATGCTACCCAACCGCATCACAGCTGGCATTGAAACCCCTGGTAGATGCGGGCCTGCTGAATGAAGCGCAATGGCCCGTGATCAACGCAACCAGTGGTGTAAGCGGCGCAGGGCGTAAAGCTAACGTTGGCACCAGCTTCTGCGAAGTGAGCCTGCAACCCTACGGCATCTTCACGCATCGCCATCATCCAGAAATCGTGGCGCATCTTGGTACGCCGGTGATTTTCACTCCGCATCTTGGTAGCTTTCCGCGCGGTATTCTGGCAACTATCACCTGCCGCCTGAAAGCTGGCATTAGCCGGGAAGATGTCGCCAAAGCCTTCCATCATGCTTATCACGACAAACCGCTGGTACGTGTTTACGATCAAGGCGTTCCGGCATTGAAAGCGGTGGTTGGCCTGCCGTATTGTGATATTGGATTTGCGGTACAGGGCGAGCACCTGATTGTCGTGGCGGCAGAAGACAATTTGCTGAAAGGTGCAGCGTCGCAAGCGGTGCAGTGTATGAATATTCGTTTTGGTTTCTCTGAAACGCAGTCACTGATTTAACGGACGAGTAAGTTAACCATGACCAATCCTTTAATTATCAAGCTTGGCGGCGTACTGCTGGACAGCGAAGAAGCGCTGTCCCGGTTGTTTGACGCGCTACTGGCCTATCGCGCAGCACATCAGCGCTCGCTGATTATCGTTCACGGCGGTGGCTGCCTGGTAGACGAATTAATGAAAAAACTGGCGCTGCCGGTGAAGAAAAAGGGTGGCCTGCGCATTACGCCAGCCGATCAAATCGACATCATTACCGGTGCGCTGGCGGGAACAGCCAACAAAACGCTGCTGGCATGGGCGAGAAAATATGGCATCAACGCGGTTGGCCTGTGTCTTGGCGATGCTGGTTTGGTGAACGTGGCGCAGTTTGATGAAGAACTCGGCCATGTTGGCAATGCTACGCCGGGTAATCCAGCGTTGATTAATACGTTGCTGGGCGCCGGATACATGCCCGTGATCAGCTCAATCGGGATCACCGATAGCGGTGAGTTGATGAATGTTAACGCCGACCAGGCCGCAACAGCGCTGGCTTCAACTATCGGTGCTGATTTAGTCTTGTTGTCGGATGTCAGCGGTATTCTGGACGGTAAAGGTCAGCGCATTGAAGAAATGACTGCAGATAAAGCCGAACAGTTAATTGCTCAGGGCATTATTACGGATGGCATGATTGTTAAAGTGCACGCGGCGCTAGATGCCGCTCGCACCCTGGGCCGCCCGGTGGATATTGCCAGCTGGCGCCACGCTGAGCAGCTCCCAACCCTTTTTAACGGCGTGTCGATTGGCACCCGGATTCTCGCTTAACGACTCTGATTCAAGGATTACGACATGCAAACGCAAGGCATCAAAAAAATCGTTCTGGCTTACTCTGGCGGCCTTGATACTTCTGCCATCATTCCATGGCTGAAAGAAAACTATGGCGGATGTGAAGTTGTCGCGTTCGTGGCAGATATTGGCCAGGAACGTAGCGATTTGGACGGCGTTGAGAAGAAAGCGCTACAGTCTGGTGCCTCAGAATGTCACGTGGTTGATCTGCGTGAAGAATTTATCAGTGATTATGTCTATCCAGTGCTGCAAACCGGTGCGCTGTATGAAGGAACGTATCTGTTGGGCACTTCTATGGCGCGTCCTATCATCGCTAAAGCGCAGGTTGAACTGGCGCTGAAAGTGGGCGCTGATGCGCTGTGCCACGGCGCGACCGGTAAAGGTAACGATCAGGTACGTTTTGAAACTACCTACACCGCGCTGGCGCCGCAGCTGAAAGTGGTAGCGCCATGGCGTGAATGGGATCTGCGTTCACGTGAAGCGCTGCTGGATTATCTGAAAGAGCGCGACATCCCGACCACCGCATCGCTGGAAAAAATTTACAGCCGTGACGAAAATGCATGGCACATTTCTACTGAAGGCGGAGTGCTGGAAAGCCCAGCGAACGCACCGAACAAAGACTGCTGGGTGTGGACCGTTGATCCGCTGGACGCGCCTGATCAGCCTGAAGATGTTACTGTGACCGTAGAAAAAGGTCGCGTAGTCGCGGTAAACGGCGAAAAACTGAGCCCGTTCCAGTGCCTGGAAAAACTTAACGTAATCGGCGCTAAACACGGCGTAGGTCGTATTGATATTGTGGAAAATCGCCTGGTGGGCATTAAGTCGCGCGGTTGTTACGAAACCCCAGGCGGCACCATTATGATCAATGCGCTGCGTGCGGTTGAGCAGCTGGTTTTGGATCGCGACAGCTTCAAGTGGCGTGAGCAGCTGGGCCATGAAATGGCTTATGTTGTTTATGATGGCCGCTGGTTTGCGCCGCTGCGTAAATCTATCCAGGCCGCCGCTGAGTCGCTGGCTGAAGACGTGAATGGTGAAGTTGTCCTGCAGCTGTATAAAGGCCAGGCTGCGGCTACGCAGAAACGCTCTGCGAACAGCCTGTATTCAGAAGAATTTGCGACCTTCGGTGAAGATGAAGTCTACGATCATCGCCATGCGGGCGGCTTTATCCGTCTGTTCTCGCTCTCGTCACGCATTCGTGCGCTGAACGAGCAGAAGAAGTAATTCGCAGGCGAGGTGCGCCTCGCCTCATAGCATAACCACAGGGCGGCATTTATGCCGCCCTTCGTTTAACGATTTGAAGGAGATTTTCACATGGCACTTTGGGGTGGACGGTTTACCCAGGCAGCAGATCAACGTTTCAAACAGTTCAACGATTCGCTGCGCTTTGATTATCGCCTGGCGGAGCAGGATATTGTCGGCTCAATCGCCTGGTCCAAAGCGTTAGTGACAGTGAATGTGCTGAATAGCGATGAACAGCAACAGCTGGAAGCTGCACTGAATGCATTGCTGGAAGAGGTACGTGCCAGTCCTGAACAGATTTTACAAAGCGATGCCGAAGACATTCATAGCTGGGTTGAAGGTCAGCTAATCGAGAAAGTCGGTGCGCTGGGTAAAAAACTGCACACTGGCCGCAGTCGTAACGACCAGGTCGCTACCGATTTAAAGCTGTGGTGCAAAATGCAGGTGGAAGCCTTGCTGGGTGCCACGCGTGAACTGCAACAGGCGTTGGTAGTAACGGCAGAAGCCAACCAGGACGCGGTGATGCCGGGTTATACCCATTTACAGCGTGCGCAGCCGGTAACGTTTGCACACTGGTGTCTGGCGTATGTGGAAATGCTGGCTCGCGATGAAAGCCGTTTGCAGGATACGCTGAAGCGTCTGGACGTTAGTCCGCTGGGCTGCGGCGCGCTGGCCGGAACAGCGTATGAAATCGATCGGCAACAGCTGGCGGGTTGGTTAGGTTTTGCCTCAGCGACACGTAACAGCCTGGATACCGTTTCCGATCGCGATCATGTACTTGAGCTGTTGTCTGATGCTGCAATTGGTATGGTGCATCTATCGCGCTTTGCTGAAGATATGATTTTCTTTAACACCGGCGAAGCAGGTTTTATTGAGCTGGCAGACAAAGTCACCTCTGGCTCATCTTTAATGCCACAGAAGAAAAATCCGGATGCGCTGGAGTTAATTCGGGGTAAATGTGGCCGCGTACAGGGTGCATTGACCGGCATGATGATGACGCTGAAAGGCCTGCCGCTGGCGTACAATAAAGATATGCAGGAAGACAAGGAAGGGCTGTTCGATGCGCTGGATACCTGGCTCGACTGCCTGCACATGTCTGTGCTGGTGCTTGATGGTATTCAGGTGAAGCGTCCGCACTGTCAGGAGGCTGCTGAGCAAGGTTACGCAAACTCTACTGAGCTGGCAGATTATCTGGTCGCTAAAGGTGTACCGTTCCGGGAAGCGCACCATATTGTTGGTGAAGCGGTCGTGGAAGCGATCAAACAAGGCGTAGCGCTGGAAGCGTTGTCGCTGGCGCAGCTGAAGCAGTTTAGTACGGCGATTGAAGAGGATGTGTATCCGACTCTGGCGCTCCAGTCCTGCCTCGACAAACGTAACGCCCAGGGTGGCGTATCACCGCAGCAGGTGGCGTATGCCATTACTGAAGCGAAGCAGCGTTTAGCGTAAATTGCAGATAAAAAAAGCGGGCACAGAAAATGCCCGCTAACCTCTAACTTCAGAATTACCACTTTCTTATAGGCACATCATCAAAGGCCAGCTCCCAGCTGACACAGAGATTTTTTACGCTGACAGCAGAAACTGTTCAAGGTCATCGCTACCGCCAATGTGACGGCCACCGATAAACACTTGTGGCACCGTGGTGCGGCCGGTAACGGCACGTAAACTCACGGTAGTGGCATCTTGCCCCAGCACGATCTCTTCGTACTGAATACCGCGATCCAACAGCATCTGCTTAGCTTTGGTGCAGAACGGGCAGCCTGGCTTAGTGAAGACAGAGACTGGTTCCTGCACTTTAAATTCTGGTGCCAGATAACGCAGCATGGTGTCTGCATCAGACACTTCAAACGGGTCGCCCGGCTTGTTTGGCTCAACAAACATCTTCTCAATGACACCGTTACGGACCAGCATAGAGTAACGCCAGGAGCGTGGACCGAAGCCCAGATCGGCCTTCTCCACCAGCATATCCATGCCGCGTGTGAATTCGCCGTTGCCATCGGGGATAAAGGTAATATGTTCAGCGCGCTGTTCGGCTTTCCACGCATTCATCACAAAGGTGTCGTTCACAGAGACGCAAAGAATGCTGTCAACGCCGTGCTGCGCAAACACGCTGTGTAATTCGTTGTAGCGTGGCAGATGGCTGGATGAACAGGTTGGGGTAAAAGCACCTGGCAGTGAAAACACGATGGCGGTTTTGTCTTTGAACAATTCATCAGTGGTGACATCAACCCAGCGATCGCCCTGACGGGTGTGAAAAGTGACCTGCGGGATCGGTTTACCTTCCTGACTTGCAAACATATTTTCTCCTCGTGAGCGACAGCTTTGAATTTGATGGCTGCATTATTCCCATCGCAGCTTGATAGGGCTAATCGTTCATTGCTATTCTATCTATCGCCATGGGCTATCGTGGTATGGAGGATAACAATGAACATTCGTGATCTGGAATATCTGGTGTCGCTTGCGGAGCACCGTCATTTTCGCCGTGCAGCGGATGCGTGTCATGTGAGTCAGCCAACGCTGAGTGGGCAGATTCGTAAGTTAGAAGATGAACTGGGCGTCATGCTGCTGGAGCGGACCAGTCGTAAAGTCTTATTCACTCAAGCCGGTTTGTTGCTGGTGGATCAGGCTCGCACTGTGCTGCGGGAAGTGAAAGTGCTGAAAGAGATGGCGAGCCAGCAGGGCGAAGCGATGTCAGGTCCGTTGCATATTGGTCTGATTCCAACCACCGGCCCGTATTTGTTGCCGCAGGTCATACCGATGCTGCATCAAACTTTTCCGAAGCTGGAAATGTATTTGCATGAAGCACAAACCCAGCAACTGTTAGCCCAGCTTGATAGCGGTAAGCTTGACTGCGCCATCCTGGCTCTGGTTAAAGAGAGTGAGGCGTTTATTGAAGTGCCGTTGTTTGATGAGCCGATGAAGCTGGCGATCTATCAGGATCATCCGTGGCATGACCGCGATCGGGTGCCGATGTCCGATCTGGCGGGTGAGAAACTGCTGATGCTGGAAGATGGACACTGCTTACGCGATCAGGCGATGGGCTTTTGTTTTGAAGCTGGCGCAGATGAAGATACGCATTTTCGTGCGACCAGTCTCGAAACGCTGCGCAATATGGTCGCGGCAGGAAGTGGCATCACGCTGTTACCGGCGCTGGCAGTGCCTCCGGAACGCGTGCGTGATGGTGTCTGCTATTTACCGTGTTACAAGCCGGTTCCACAACGCACCATTGCGCTGGTGTACCGCCCTGGCTCACCTCTGCGCAGCCGTTATGAACAGCTGGCAGAGGCGATTCGTACCCACATGCAGAGCTATTTTGACACGACGTTAAAACAGGCGGTTTAAGCCATTTAACGCGGCCACGCGATAAGCTTCGGCCATGGTGGGGTAGTTGAAGGTGGTGTTCACGAAATACTCAATCGTGTTGCCACCGTTCTTCTGTTCCATGATTGCCTGGCCGATGTGAATTATCTCTGCGGCACGTTCACCAAAGCAGTGGATGCCGAGGATCTCTTTGGTTTCGCGATGGAACAAAATCTTCAGGCTGCCCACATTCATGCCGACAATTTGTGCGCGTGCTAAATGTTTAAACTGTGCACGACCCACTTCGTAAGGCACTTTCATGGCCGTCAGCTGCTGCTCGGTTTTACCCACAGAGCTGATTTCTGGAATGGTGTAAATCCCGGTTGGAATATCTTCGATCAGATGCGCTGAGGCTTCCCCTTTAATCAGCGCCTGGGCAGCAATACGCCCTTGATCGTAAGCAGCGGATGCCAGGCTTGGGTAACCAATTACGTCGCCCACCGCATAGATGTGCGGCTGTGCAGTCTGATACATGCTGTTCACTTTTAGCAAACCGCGGCCATCCGCTTCCAGACCAACGTTTTCCAGCGCCAGCGAATCGGTATTCCCGGTACGGCCGTTTGCGTAAAGCAGGCAGTCGGCCTTCAGTTTTTTGCCGGACTTCAGGTGCATGATCACACCATCGCTTACGCCTTCGATCTTCTCAAACTCTTCGTTGTGACGTATCACCACGCCGTTGTTCCAGAAGTGATAAGAAAGGGAGTCGGACATCTCCTGATCAAGGAACGCCAGTAGGCGATCGCGTGTATTAATCAAATCGACTTTGACGTTCAGACCTCGGAAAATCGAGGCATATTCACAGCCAATTACCCCGGCGCCGTAAATAATCACATGGCCCGGTTCGTGATGCAGGTTAAGGATAGAGTCGGAATCATAAATGCGTGGATGGGTAAAATCGACGTCTACCGGGTGATACGGACGGGAACCGCAGGCGATAACGAATTTTTCTGCTGTCAGGCGCTCACGTGATCCGTCCGGCTGTTCAATTTCAATTGTGTTGGCATCAACAAACTGTGCATCACCCTGATAAAGCTCACAGCGATTACGCTCATAAAAGCCCTGGCGCATTGCCGTTTGTTGGCTAATGACGTTTTCGGTGTGATTGAGAATGTCAGCAAAGGAAGAGCGAAGAAGGCGAGTATGATCACTGTAAAGCGGGTTTTGATTGAACTCAATGATACGGCTTACTGCGTGACGAAGCGCTTTAGAAGGGATAGTACCCCAGTGTGTACAACCGCCGCCGATGTTATGGTAGCGTTCGATCACCGCGATACGCGCTCCTTGCTTCACCAGCCCCATCGCCGCACCTTCGCCGCCAGGTCCTGAGCCAATTACAATGGCATCGTAATCGTAAGACTTTTGCATACCGATACGTCCTATTATTTATACATTTTTACAACGGGATTCTAACATCTCGCCGCGCACATCTGAATTCTATCAGCGATTTTCAACTCAGTTTGACAAAGAGTGAGGTTCACAGTCATACACACAGTTTGCACTTATGTACGCTGAAAATTTTGTTATAGTGCCCGCTTAATTCCGCAAAAGGCCGAGAGAATGGGCGTCAGAGCGCAACAGAAAGAACGTACACGACGTACACTGATTGAAGCAGCCTTCAGTCAGCTCAGCGCCGAACGCAGTTTTACCAGTTTGAGTTTGCGTGAGGTTGCCCGCGAAGCTGGCATTGCGCCAACCTCATTTTATCGCCACTTCAAAGATGTCGATGAACTCGGTTTAACGATGGTGGACGAAAGCGGATTAATGCTACGCCAGCTGATGCGTCAGGCACGTCAGCGCATTGCTAAAGGCGGTAGTATTATCAAAACGTCGGTAGCCACCTTTATGGAGTTTATCGGCAACAATCCTAATGCATTCCGCCTGTTATTGCGCGAACGCTCTGGCACGTCTGCCGCTTTTCGTGCGGCAGTTGCGCGCGAAATTCAGCATTTTATCGCTGAACTGGCTGATTATCTTGAAGTCGAAAACCGTATGCCGCGCAGCTTTACCGAAGCGCAGGCCGAAGCGATGGTCACTATTGTTTTCAGCGCGGGCGCGGAAGCGCTGGACATCGATATTGATCAGCGTCGCAAGCTGGAAGATCGCCTGGTGCTGCAGCTACGCATGATCGCCAAAGGCGCTTATTACTGGTATCGCCGTGAGCAAGAACGTCTGGCGGTAACCCTGGATAAACCTGAAGAGTAACGAAATAAGGATAATGCCATGACCCAACAGATTTCCCGCGATAAAGGCACGCTGTTACTGGCTTTTATTACCGGACTAGCGATTAACGGCTCATTTTCAGTGCTATTTAGCGCTTTTGTGCCGTTTTCAATCTTTCCCTTGCTTGCGCTAGGTCTGGCAGCCTGGTGTCTGCACCAGCGTTACCTGAACTGCAGTATGCCAGACGGTATGCCCGGATTAGCGGCGGCTTTTTTCCTGTTGGGAATTTTGGTTTATAGCGCATTAGTTCGCGCTGAGTATCCAGACATGGGTTCCAACTTTATCCCTACCATTTTAATGGTGGCGCTGGTGTTCTGGATAGCCACGCGCATTAAACGGAAGCGCAAACAGTGAAAGTGAAAACGGGAACCCAGCGGTTCCCGTTTTTTTAAGCTTTGCGTATAAGCAGCACGCCACATTCCATATGGTGGGTGTAGGGAAACTGATCAAACAGCGCCAGCCGAGTGATGTCATGGGTCTGCGCCAGGATTTGCAGATTATCGCTCAGCGTTTGCGGATTGCAGGAGATGTACAGGATGCGCGGGTAAGCTTGCACCATCTTCACCGTTTCATCATCCAGCCCGCTGCGTGGCGGATCGACAAAAATTGTCTCGCAATCATAACTTTTCAGATCGATGCCTTCCAGGCGGTTAAAGCTGCGTACTCCATTCATTGCCTGAGTAAACTCTTCGGCCGCCATACGAATGATCTGCACGTTATCGATCTGGTTAGCTACAATATTAAACTGTGCTGAGGCGACCGACGGTTTAGCAATCTCTGTGGCCAGCACCCGGCGGAAGTTACGCGCCAGCGCCAGCGAGAAGTTGCCATTGCCGCAGTAAAGTTCCAGCAGATCGCCGCGCGACGCCTTTGTTACGTCCAGCGCCCATTCCAGCATGTGAATATTCATTGCTGCGTTCGGCTGGGTAAAACTGTTTTCGACCTGACGATAGATCATCTCACGACCCGCCACTGGCAGGCGTTCATCGACATAATCGCGATCGAGGCAGATTTTGGTTTTGGTCGCCCGGCCAATCAGCTGGGCATCAATGCCTTCTGCTCGCAGTTGGTCGCGAAGTTCGCTCGCAGCCTGCTGCCACACATCGTCCAGCTTGCGGTGATAAAGCAAGGAAATCACGATCTGATTACTCATCGTTGACAGGTAATCGATCTGAAACAGCTTGTGGCGCAGCGTTTGGTTATCACGGATCGCTGCGATCATTTTCGGCATGACCAGATTGATTAACGCGCTGGCCGCCGGAAATTGATCGACGCGGATACGCTCACGCGTTTGCTGATCAAAAATGATGTGATAGATGTCGTCGCCATCATGCCACAGGCGGAACTCCGCGCGCATACGATAGTGGCTGACCGGTGAACGAAACACCTCCACTTCGGGTGCGGCAAATGGCGTCATCATCGTGGTTAAACGACTGACTTTTTCCGCCAGTTGCGCGTCATATTGTTCAATCGGGAGATGTTCGGGCGTCATGATCAATCCTGGTTAATGGCATTCTCGCCGGGCGATTGTAGGCATTCACTTGCTGATGTCCAGTGTTGTGCAGATAAGATGTTTGGAAGTCTGGACATCCACATCGGCCCTCCGTAGACTGCGTGCGCCGGTCTCAGCCTGAGTTAAGAGGGAATCCAGTGTAAATCTGGAGCTGACGCGCAGCGGTAAGGAATGTCGTAGTGATTGCAGTTGCAGACACTGTCCTGCGGGATGGGAAGTCGTCACTACTTATGATTCCCAGCCCGAAGACCTGCCGGTGTGACGTCGCAACTCGTACAGTCATCGCGTGCTATTGATTGTATGCCTGCGGCATCCTGTTTCGTCTTTTGGATGCTATGAAAAATGATTAAAACTAAAGAGTTGCTGTTTGCCTCCAGTGCAACGGCGATTTCTCTCTGGGCGCAAAACGGTTTTGCTCAGGGGAATGATGATACGCAAATTGTGACTGCTAACCGCTTTGTACAGCCGGTGTCGAGCGTGCTGGCACCCACAACCGTTGTCACGCGCGATGAGATTGATCGCTGGCAAGCAAAAAGCCTGACCGATGTGATGCGCCGACTGCCGGGTGTTGATGTAGCGCAAAATGGCGGATTAGGACAATCCAGCTCACTGTTTATTCGCGGCACCAATTCCAGCCACGTTCTGATCCTGATCGATGGTATCCGTCTTAATCAGGCCGGTATCTCCGGTTCGTCCGATCTCAGCCAGATTCCGTTATCGCTGGTACAACGCATTGAATACATTCGCGGCGCACGTTCCGCCGTTTATGGTTCGGATGCAATTGGCGGCGTAGTGAATATTATTACTGGTCGTGCGCAACCCGGTAGCACGTTGACGGCCGGTGTCGGTTCCAATGGTTATCAGTCCTATGATGGTTCCACGCAACAAATGTTGGGCGATGCCACCAGGCTGACGGTAGCAGGCAACTATACCTATACCAAAGGGTATGATGTGGTTGCCAATCTGCCGGATGTTTATGGCGATCCGGCGCAAAAAGACCGTGATGGTTTTATGAGCAAAACGGTTTATGGATCCCTGGAACATCAGTTTAACGACCAGCTTAGCGGCTTTGTACGCGGTTATGGTTTTGATAATCGTACTGACTATGATGGGTATCCAACTTACGTTGAACCCAATTCTTTTGTGGATACGCGCCAGCTCTACAGTCAAACGTGGGATTCTGGGTTGCGCTTTAATCAGGGTATTTATTCAACACAGCTCATCGCCAGCTACAGCCATACTAAGGATTATAACTACAGCCCTGCTTTGGGACGTTATGATGCGACGGCCACGCTGAATGATGTTCAACAATATAATCTTCAGTGGGGAAATACCGTTCAGGTTGGTCACGGCACGGTCAGTGGCGGCATTGACTGGCAGAAACAAGACTCAGAGCCAGGGACCAATTCCACAACGGAAGGGCAAGAGCAACGTAACACCGGCATTTATGCCACCGCGCAGCAGCAGTTTGGCAGCGTGACGCTGGAAGGTGCGGTACGTGGCGATGATAACAACACCTTTGGCTGGCACAATACCTGGCAAACCAGCGCAGCCTGGGAGTTTATCGAAGGGTATCGCGCATTTGTCTCTTACGGTACGGCATTTAAAGCTCCGAATCTGGGACAGCTTTACAGCAGCTTTTATGGAAACGCCGATTTAAATCCTGAAAAAAGCAAACAATGGGAAGGCGGTTTTGAAGGGCTGACCGGACCCGTTAACTGGCGAGTATCAGGCTACCGCAACGATATTGATAATCTGATTGATAGCGACCCGGTAACCTATCGCTATTACAACATTGATAAGGCACGTATCAAGGGGGTGGAAGCGACGGCGTCATTTGAAACGGGCCCGTTAAGCCATCAGCTTTCTTACGATTATGTTGATTCTCGTGACGCAGAAACTAACCAGCAGCTGGCTCGTCGTGCTAAGCAGCAGGTTAAATATCAGCTGGACTGGTCCCTCTACGATTTTGACTGGTCAGTCACTTATCATTATCTGGGCGAGCGCTACGACACGGATTATAACCATTCATATACTGCGCAGCGCATTAAGCTGGGCGGCGTAAGCTTGTGGGATCTCGCGGTGTCGTATCCGGTCACATCACAACTCACCGTTCGTGGTAGAATTGCCAACCTGTTCGATAAAGATTATGAGACAGTGTATGGCTATCAAACTCCAGGACGAGAGTACTATCTCAGCGGCAGCTACAGCTTCTAATTTACGTCCCACCGTGCTGGTATTTGATTCTGGCGTCGGTGGGCTTTCCATTTATGATGAAGTCCGACAGCTACTGCCGGACCTTCATTATCTTTATGCCTTCGATAATGCGGGTTTTCCTTACGGTGAAAAAACGGAAACGTTTATTATTGAGCGAGTCGTTGCTGTCGTTGACGCTATCACCCAGCGTTATCCGCTCTCTTTAGTCATCATTGCCTGTAATACGGCGAGCACTATTACTTTACCTACGCTACGTGAACGATTTGCTTTTCCGGTTGTGGGGGTTGTGCCCGCGATCAAACCGGCGGCGCGCTTAACACGTAATGGTGTGGTTGGCTTGCTGGCTACCCGTGCAACAGTGAAACGTACTTATACCCACACCTTGGTGGCGCAGTTCGCTACAGCCTGCAAAATCGAAATGCTGGGATCAGCAGCGTTAGTGGAATTAGCCGAAGCTAAGCTGCATGGAGAAAACGTTGCCCTGGAAGATGTGCGCCACATTGTACAGCCCTGGCTGCGCATGTCTGAGCCGCCGGATACGGTCGTACTGGGATGTACTCACTTTCCTTTATTGCGGGAAGAATTACAGCAGGTATTGCCGGAAGGCACACGTTTAATTGACTCTGGCGCAGCCATTGCGCGTCGAACGGCCTGGTTGCTTGAGCATGAAGCCCCGGAAGTCTGCTCTTCACAAGTAAACGCAGCGTTTTGTACCCGAATGGACAGCGAAGCGGTGCAATTATCGCCGGTACTAAAGCGATATGGTTTTCCTTTGCTTGAAAAACTAGCGGTTTAGCTCACTTTAGTTGAAAAAAACAGCAGTCAGAAAAATATTTGAAATTAGCGCTTGTCAGCCCGTAAGAACTCCCTATAATGCGCCTCCACTGACACGGCACACCGGCTTACGGTATGACGTGCTGGCAGGTTCGGGAGACTGAGCCGCCGGAGAAAAACTTCTCAGAAAGAGGTTGACTCTGCAGGAGGAAGGCGTAATATACGCCACCTCGCGACAGCCGGTTAAGCCGCTGTACGCACTGCTCTTTAACAATTTATCAGACAATCTGTGTGGGCACTCGCAGGATTGATATCAGCGTCTCCGGACGTAAAAAATATCAAGTCTCTGCTGAGTGAACACGTAATTCATTACGACGTTAAATTCACAGAGCATCGCTGCGCCGTTCTTTAATGAACGGTGTCAGCAATTCCTCATTCTGCGTTATGGTTCCGGCCCGCATACGTCAGTATGCTTCGCGAAACCACGCCTTACCTGAGAAAGAATTGTGGTCACGGGTTTTACCTGTTCGGGGCTATAGCTCAGCTGGGAGAGCGCCTGCCTTGCACGCAGGAGGTCAGCGGTTCGATCCCGCTTAGCTCCACCATCAACGCACGTTGATGCCCGAAAAAACGTCAGAATGCATTTTCGAGTGCATTGCGACGTTTTACTGCTCTTTAACAATCCGGAACAAGCTGAAAATTGAAACGACACGCCGTGTTCATTCTCCGTAATAAGAGTGAAATTAACGGTGTGTCCGGGTCTCAGCTTTGCAGTCTGCATGCGTAAAACGCCTGTCCGTGCATCATCGTAACATGAATACATAGTGTTACGAGGCGAACCGGGGGAACTGAAACATCTAAGTACCCCGAGGAAAAGAAATCAACCGAGATTCCCCCAGTAGCGGCGAGCGAACGGGGAGGAGCCCAGAGTCTGAATCAGCGTGTGTGTCAGTGGAAGCGTCTGGAAAGGCGCACGGTACAGGGTGACAGTCCCGTACACGAAGACACACAGGCTGTGAGCTCGATGAGTAAGGCGGGACACGTGATATCCTGTCTGAAGACGGGGGGACCATCCTCCAAGGCTAAATACTCCTGACTGACCGATAGTGAACCAGTACCGTGAGGGAAAGGCGAAAAGAACCCCGGCGAGGGGAGTGAAACAGAACCTGAAACCGTGTACGTACAAGCAGTGGGAGCACCTTCGTGGTGTGACTGCGTACCTTTTGTATAATGGGTCAGCGACTTATATTCTGTAGCAAGGTTAACCGTATAGGGGAGCCGCAGGGAAACCGAGTCTTAACCGGGCGACAAGTTGCAGGGTATAGACCCGAAACCCGGTGATCTAGCCATGGGCAGGTTGAAGGTTGGGTAACACTAACTGGAGGACCGAACCGACTAATGTTGAAAAATTAGCGGATGACCTGTGGCTGGGGGTGAAAGGCCAATCAAACCGGGAGATAGCTGGTTCTCCCCGAAAGCTATTTAGGTAGCGCCTCGTGAATTCATCTCCGGGGGTAGAGCACTGTTTCGGCTAGGGGGCCATCCCGGCTTACCAACCCGATGCAAACTACGAATACCGGAGAATGTTATCACGGGAGACACACGGCGGGTGCTAACGTCCGTCGTGAAGAGGGAAACAACCCAGACCGCCAGCTAAGGTCCCAAAGTCATGGTTAAGTGGGAAACGATGTGGGAAGGCCCAGACAGCCAGGATGTTGGCTTAGAAGCAGCCATCATTTAAAGAAAGCGTAATAGCTCACTGGTCGAGTCGGCCTGCGCGGAAGATGTAACGGGGCTAAACCATGCACCGAAGCTGCGGCAGCGGCGCGCAAGCGCCGCTGGGTAGGGGAGCGTTCTGTAAGCCGTCGAAGGTGGACTGTGAGGTCTGCTGGAGGTATCAGAAGTGCGAATGCTGACATAAGTAACGATAAAGCGGGTGAAAAGCCCGCTCGCCGGAAGACCAAGGGTTCCTGTTCAACGTTAATCGGAGCAGGGTGAGTCGACCCCTAAGGCGAGGCCGAAAGGCGTAGTCGATGGGAAACAGGTTAATATTCCTGTACTTGGTGTTACTGCGAAGGGGGGACGGAGAAGGCTGTGTCAGCCGGGCGACGGTTGTCCCGGTTTAAGCGTGTAGGCGTGTGTGCCAGGCAAATCCGGTACACTCTACGCTGAGGCGTGATGACGAGGCACTACGGTGCTGAAGTGACAGATGCCCTGCTTCCAGGAAAAGCCTCTAAGCTCCAGGTAACACGAAATCGTACCCCAAACCGACACAGGTGGTCAGGTAGAGAATACCCAGGCGCTTGAGAGAACCCGGGTGAAGGAACTAGGCAAAATGGTGCCGTAACTTCGGGAGAAGGCACGCTGGCGCGTAGGTGAAGGGACATGCTCCCGGAGCTGAAGCCAGTCGAAGATACCAGCTGGCTGCAACTGTTTATTAAAAACACAGCACTGTGCAAACACGAAAGTGGACGTATACGGTGTGACGCCTGCCCGGTGCCGGAAGGTTAACTGATGGGGTTATCGCAAGAGAAGCTCCTGATTGAAGCCCCGGTAAACGGCGGCCGTAACTATAACGGTCCTAAGGTAGCGAAATTCCTTGTCGGGTAAGTTCCGACCTGCACGAATGGCGTAATGATGGCCAGGCTGTCTCCACCCGGGACTCAGTGAAATTGAACTCGCTGTGAAGATGCAGTGTACCCGCGGCAAGACGGAAAGACCCCGTGAACCTTTACTACAGCTTGACACTGAACCTTGAGCCTTGATGTGTAGGATAGGTGGGAGGCTTTGAAGCGTGGACGCCAGTCTGCGTGGAGCCATCCTTGAAATACCACCCTTTAATGTTTGATGTTCTAACGTAGGCCCGTTATCCGGGCTGCGGACAGTGTCTGGTGGGTAGTTTGACTGGGGCGGTCTCCTCCTAAAGCGTAACGGAGGAGCACGAAGGTCAGCTAATCACGGTCGGACATCGTGAGGTTAGTGCAATGGCATAAGCTGGCTTGACTGCGAGCGTGACGGCGCGAGCAGGTGCGAAAGCAGGTCATAGTGATCCGGTGGTTCTGAATGGAAGGGCCATCGCTCAACGGATAAAAGGTACTCCGGGGATAACAGGCTGATACCGCCCAAGAGTTCATATCGACGGCGGTGTTTGGCACCTCGATGTCGGCTCATCACATCCTGGGGCTGAAGTAGGTCCCAAGGGTACGGCTGTTCGCCGTTTAAAGTGGTACGCGAGCTGGGTTTAGAACGTCGTGAGACAGTTCGGTCCCTATCTGCCGTGGGCGCTGGAAAACTGAGGGGGGTTGCTCCTAGTACGAGAGGACCGGAGTGAACGCACCGCTGGTGTCCGGGTTGTCACGCCAGTGGCACTGCCCGGTAGCTAAGTGCGGAAAAGATAAGTGCTGAAAGCATCTAAGCACGAAACTTGCCCCGAGATGAGTTTTCCCTGACCCTTTAAGGGTCCTGAAGGGACGTTGAAGACGACGACGTTGATAGGCCGGATGTGTAAGCGCAGCGATGCGTTGAGCTGACCGGTACTAATGACCCGTGAGGCTTAACCTTACAACGCCAGAGGCGTTTTAGAGAGACCCGGTTTTCAGCTTGGTTCACGGACTGGTTCACGTGGTTACCTGAGGGTGACGGCGTGAATAAAACAGAATTTGCCTGGCGGCCGTAGCGCGGTGGTCCCACCTGATCCCATGCCGAACTCAGAAGTGAAACGCCGTAGCGCCGATGGTAGTGTGGGGTCTCCCCATGCGAGAGTAGGGAACTGCCAGGCATCAAATAAGAGAAAGCCCTTTGCATATGCAAAGGGCTTTTTTACGTCCGGCCCGGACCGTTTTAACGCGATAAAAGCCAGTTGATAATGAAATCAGCAATAAGCTCAGGCTCGTTAATATCCAAAACAGGCAGGTGAAGCGAGATAGGTTGATCGCTCGCGACAGCAATGACCTGCTCATCAAGCAGGTCCTTAACAGATCCGTTAATACTCGAACGATATAACGCAATCTTTGGCACAGCTTCGTTTTTAAACCCTTCAACCAAAACCAAATCCAGCAAAGATGTCTCCATACGATCCACGAGATAATGCAGATCTGTCTTTTCTGTGGTTGTTTCACACATCAATGCCCAACGCTGTGAGCTGGCGACTATCACTTGATCGGCGCCCGCCTTTCTCAAAACGTAGCTATCCTTACCTGGCGTATCAATCTCCATATTGTGATGAGTATGCTTAATCAACCCGACACGCACGCCACGCGATTTAAGTAAAGGAATCACTTTCTGCAATAGGGTTGTTTTTCCTGTGCCGCTCCAGGCGGTAATCGCAAGTAAAGGAAGTGTCATTTCAGAAGAACTTCTGGCGTATTAATGTTCCGGAAAGCCAGTTCATTGTCGCTGAACTGAACCGCATGACCACCCTGTTCAAGAAGAAACGACATTAACCGCCGTTCGCCATGTTGCAGATAATCGGTGAGCGCCTCCACGACATCCTTGTGTATAAGCGATAATGTGGGATGATCACGTTCCTGTGAGCGTACCCATACGGCAGGCGCATTTCCTTTTTGCTGCCATAATTGCTGAACGTAATTAAGAGGAACGTCGGGTGTGTCGCAAGGGCAAAAAACAGCCCAGTCCCCAGAAATAACGCTGAGTGTACTCAGCATGCCGCCCAACGGGCCCAGATAATCTGCAACAGAATCTTTTACGACCTGATACCCCTTCATCTGATAGCGATCAATGTTACGGTTGGCGCTAACCATGACAATATCGACTTGCGGTTCAAGCCGCTGAAGGACATGCTGATAAAGCGGCACGCCATTAAGCAGCAGCAATCCTTTATCCTCACCACCCATACGGCGACCCTGACCACCGGCCAGAATAACACCGGTTAATGCTGCCATACTGTTGCCCTCGCTTTTGGTTTGCTGTTAATACTATTTTGAGGAGCCTGAGATGAAATGCCATCGCCTAAACGAGTTAATGGAATTGCTTCAACCGGCCTGGCAAAAGGAACCCGATCTTAATCTGGTTGTATTTTTACAGAAACTTGCGCAAGAGTCTGGCTTCAGTGGTCCATTAAGTGAATTACCGGATGACGTATTGATTTACCATTTAAAAATGCGCGACTCTGCCCAGTACGATGAGATTCCTGGTTTAAAAAAGGTTTACGAAGCTGATTTTAAAATGGCTTTACTGCGCGCGCGTGGTGTCATTAAGGATGGTGAGTAATGTATCCTTGCTGGCTAACAGCATAAGGCTACACAGGTAAGAAAATGAGCGACGCTGCTTTTAATTTTCAGACGCTGAATCCCGATATGATCCTGGATGCGCTTTGGGATGTAGGAATCCGTGTTGAATCGGGGCTGACGGCTCTTAATAGCTATGAAAACCGTGTCTATCAATTTGCTGATGACGATAAACGCCGCTATGTAGCAAAATTTTATCGGCCACAGCGCTGGCAGTCAGAACAAATCAACGAAGAACATCAGTTCGCGCTGGATTTACAGGCTGACGAAGTTCCTGTTGCGGCTCCCCTCGTCCTGCAAGGCAAAACCTTGCAGATACATGCGGGCTTCTGTTTTGCCGTGTTCCCAAGTCTGGGTGGACGACAGTACGAAACTGATAATGAAGAGCAAATGGAGTGGGTTGGACGCTTTTTAGGTCGCATTCACCAGACAGGGCGTAAGGCGTTATTTAAGCATCGCCCTTTGATGGGACTAGAGGAGTATCTTTATCAACCTCGGCAGGTGCTGGAACAGACCAGCTTAGTGCCTGCTAAGCTCAAAGCTGCTTTGCTACAGACAATTGATAAATTGAGCGCCACGCTGCAACAACGTTGGCACCACGCCTGGCAGCCGCTACGTTTACATGGCGACTGCCATCCCGGCAATATTTTATGGCGCGATGGCCCCTTATTTGTTGATCTGGATGATGCCCGAAACGGCCCTGCTGTACAGGATCTATGGATGCTAATAAATGGCGATCGTCAGGAACAGCGTATTCAGTGGAACATTTTGCTGGAAGCGTACAGTGAATTCAGCGATTTCGATATTAATGAATTGTCACTGATTGAGCCTTTACGCGCCATGCGCATGGTTTATTATCTGGCCTGGGTAGTGCGCCGCTGGCAGGACCCGGCTTTTCCACGCGCATTTCCGTGGATGACCGATGAAGATTTCTGGCGCAGACAGATTTCACTATTTACCGAGCAGGAGAAGCTGTTACAGGAACCGCCTTTGCAGCTCACTCCGCAATTTTAATGAAGAAGTCAGGAGAGTTTTTCACGATGAAAAAAATTTGGTTTGCATTGATAGGATTAACGCTGGCATTTAGCGCATCGGCTGCACAATTTGATGACGGAAAACAGTATGTCAGTTTGCAGAAGCCAATCGCAGGTGAACCACAGGTGATGGAGTTCTTCTCCTTTTTCTGCCCCCATTGCTATCAATTCGAACGTATTTATCACGTAAGCGATGCCGTGAAAAAGAATCTGCCAGCCGATGTGAAAGTAGTGGCATACCATGTTGATTTTCTGGGCGGCGAACTGGGTCCGATCACGACCCACGCATGGGCTGTTGCAATGGCGTTAGGCGTTGAAAACAAAGTGATTGCGCCAATTTTTGATGGCACCCAAAAAAGCCAAACCATCACGGATGCTGCCAGCTTAAAAGCGACATTCATCCAGGCTGCGGGCATTTCATCTCAAGATTACGATGCTGCCTGGAACAGCTTTGCGGTTAAAGCGCTGGTTGCTCAACAGGAAAAAGCCGCGGCAGACGTTAACCTACAGGGTGTGCCCGCCATGTTCGTTAATGGTAAATATATGGTGAATAATGGCGGTTTAGATACCAGCTCAATGGATAACTTCGTAGCGGATTATGCCAACGTAGTTAAGTTCCTGGTTAATAAAAAGTAATTTCTGCCTGTTTGTGTGAACGCCAGCTAAGCTGGCGTTTTTTATTGGTAATAAATTCAGAACGGTATTCGCTATTTGTTAAGGCATAAATTTAATATCCACACAAGGGATCGCATAATTAAAAACCGCGATCGAGTCACGGATTTTATGTAACTCACTGTATTTATTGGATTAAGATTTAAGTGCAGACTTTATTTTGTGTAAATAACAATATGTTATGATTTTTACGCACAAAGTTATCCACAAGACGATCACTGCGATCCTTCCCCTAAATCCGTTAAATGCTGCTGTCATAGGCGGCCAAAATTCAACATTCCTCTCAAGCTGTGGCATCCTTATAGACCAACCCATGGCAACGAAGAATAGACAGACTTATGGCGCAAATAGCAGAAAATCCACTGATTCTGGTTGATGGCTCATCATATCTTTATCGCGCATACCACGCCTTCCCACCGCTGACCAACAGCGCTGGTGAGCCAACTGGTGCCATGTATGGTGTGCTTAACATGCTGAAAAGCCTGTTAACCCAGTACAAACCAGATCGTGTTGCTGTGGTCTTTGACGCGAAAGGCAAAACCTTCCGGGACGAGCTGTTTGAACATTATAAATCTCACCGCCCACCGATGCCTGATGACCTGCGCGCACAAATCGAGCCGTTACATGAAATGGTTAAAGCGATGGGGCTCCCCTTGCTGGCGATCAGTGGCGTTGAAGCGGATGACGTAATCGGCACTTTAGCGCTTGAAGCAGAGAAAAAAGGCCGCGCAGTTTTAATCAGTACCGGTGATAAAGATATGGCGCAACTGGTCACGCCTGCCATCACGCTCATCAATACTATGACGAACACCATTCTTGGCCCGGAGGAAGTGGAACAGAAATACGGTGTCCCTCCCGCTCTGATCATTGATTTCCTTGCCATGATGGGTGATAGCTCGGATAACATTCCAGGCGTGCCGGGCGTTGGCGAAAAAACCGCACAAGCTCTGCTGCAAGGCTTAGGCGGCATGCAGGCGATTTATGACAATCTGGATAAAGTTGCCGATTTGCCATTCCGCGGGGCGAAAACTATGGCGGCGAAGCTGGAACAGAATCGTGAAGTAGCGTTTCTTTCTTATCAGCTGGCTACTATCAAAACCGATGTAGAGCTGGAGTTAACGTGCGAACAGCTTACGGTGAATGAACCGGATGTGGTTGCGTTGCAGGCACTCTTTAGCCGCTATGAATTCAAACGCTGGTTAGTTGATCTTCAGGATGGCAAATGGCTACAAGGCAAAAAAAGTAACCAGCAGGCGCAAAAGGTGTTGTCCGACGAGCCAGCCCAGCAGCAGAAGGAGACTGAGAGTATGCTCTCCGCTGATGGCTATGTCACCATCCTGGATCAGCAAACCTTTGAAAGCTGGATCGATAAGCTTAAAAAAAGTGACGTATTTGCTTTTGATCTGGAAACCGACTCGCTTGACACCTTAAGCGCCAGTATTGTCGGGATTGGCTTTGCTGTTGCGCCCGGCGAAGCCGCATATTTGCCTGTCGCTCATGATTATCTTGATGCGCCTGAACAGCTTGATCGTAATGCTGTACTTGAACAGCTCAAACCGCTGCTGGAAGATGGCAAAGCTTATAAAGTTGGACAGAACCTGAAATACGATCGTGGTGTGTTGAAGAATTACGGTATTGAACTGGCGGGCATCCGGTTCGACACCATGCTGGAGTCCTATATTCTTAACAGTGTGGTTGGCAAACATGATATGGATAGCCTGGCAGCACGCTGGCTGAAACATAAAACCGTGACGTTTGAAGAAATTGCTGGCAAAGGTAAAAATCAGCTCACTTTTAATCAAATCGCTCTGGAACAGGCTGCACATTATGCGGCAGAAGATGCAGACGTCACGCTGCAATTGCATTTGAAAATGTGGCCGCAACTGGAAAAAGAAGCCGGTCCGAAAAATGTTTTCGAGCAAATTGAAATGCCCCTGCTGACGGTAATATCGCGTATTGAGCGTAACGGGGTGCTCATTGACCAAAACATTCTGGCGCAACATTCGAAAGAGCTTGCTGCTCGGCTGGCAGAACTGGAGCTAAAAGCCCATGAGCTGGCGGGCGAGCCGTTCAATCTCTCTTCAACTAAACAGCTGCAGGTCATTCTGTTTGAAAAGCAGGGCATTAAGCCAACTAAAAAAACACCAGGCGGTGCGCCTTCTACCAGTGAAGAGGTGTTAGCCGAACTGGCCCTGGATTATCCGCTGCCAAAAGTCATCCTTGAGCATCGTGGCTTATCCAAACTTAAATCGACTTATACCGACAAGCTGCCGCTGATGATTAATCCGCTAAGTGGCCGCGTTCACACCTCTTATCATCAAGCGGTCACCGCCACAGGCCGTCTGTCGTCTACCGATCCTAACCTGCAAAACATTCCGGTGCGCAACGACGAAGGTCGCCGTATCCGGCAGGCTTTTATTGCCGCTAAGGGTAATCGCATCGTGGCAGCTGACTATTCACAAATTGAGCTGCGCATCATGGCCCATCTGTCCCAGGATAAAGGTCTATTAGACGCGTTTGCTCAGGAAGAGGACATTCACCGTGCTACCGCTTCAGAGGTGTTTGGCGTTGCTTTAAGTAAGGTGAGCGGTGAACAACGTCGCAGCGCAAAAGCCATCAATTTTGGTCTGATTTATGGCATGAGCGCTTTTGGCCTGTCGCGGCAGCTCAATATCGGGGCTGGCGAAGCGAAGAAATATATGGATTTATACTTTGAGCGTTATCCAGGCGTACTGCGTTATATGGAGAATACGCGTCAACTGGCAGCCGAAAAAGGTTACGTCGAAACTCTGGATGGACGCCGCCTGTGGCTGCCTGATATTAAGTCCAGTAACGCAATGCGGCGCAAAGCGGCTGAACGTGCTGCGATCAACGCCCCCATGCAAGGGACTGCGGCAGACATCATTAAGCGAGCGATGATTGCTGTTGACGGCTGGCTTGAGCAACAAAATAACGATTCGGTGAAGATGATCATGCAGGTACATGATGAACTGGTATTTGAAGTTAAGGTCGATGCGGTTGAGTCTGCAAATCAGCAGATCCGCACATTGATGGAAGGGAGCATGAAGCTGGACGTGCCGTTACGGGTAGAGGTTGGCGTTGGAGATAACTGGGATCAGGCTCATTAATCTGACATAGACGTTGGCCGATGAAGACATTTTCATCGGTCATGTCAGCATCATAAGTAAATTGTTTACTTAAACGTTTCAGCCATGAAGTTATTGCTTCGGTGAAAAGCGTGCGGACTAACTGTCTCACGCCTAAGCATTTTTTTAATAATTAAACTACATCAGATGCTTGTTTTTGTGACGAGTCTTGTAAAAAAAATACCATTTAATGTAAGGCAGCAACAAAAAAACCTTTGTTGCTCAGCAAAAATCAGGTAAAGTTCAAGGCGTAGGGTACAGAGGTAAGATGTTCTATCTTTCAGATGTACTAGCTCAGACCTGAGCTGACAGTTACCGGTTATTTATACAGGTGTCTGTCAGATTAAATCTGGTTCAGATTCTTTTCTGCCCAGACCCGTTTTCCATCAAGTAACGTGGCCATTGGCGTACGCCCGCAGCACATTTTCCCCTGATGAGTTCGCTCATTATTGTAATGCCACAACCAGTTGTCCAGATCCATTTGCAGGCTCTCCAGGTCTGCATATAGCTTCTTGCGGAACGTAACCTGATAAAACTCCTGCAAAATGGTTTTATGGAAGCGCTCGCAGATACCGTTCGTCTGCGGGGACATCGCTTTCGTTTTCGTATGGTCGATATCGTTGATGGCCAGATACAGCTGATAATCATGTTGCTCTACTTTACCGCAGTACTCTGTGCCCCTGTCGGTCAGTATTCTCAGCATCGGCAGCCCCTGAGCCTCATAGAACGGCAGTACCCGATCATTAAGCAGGTCGGCTGCAGTGATCGGCGTTTTACTCGTATACAGCTTGCAGTGAGCCATTTTCGAGTACGTATCCACGAACGTCTGCTGGTAGATGCGGCCAACGCCTTTCAGATTCCCAACGTAGAAGGTGTCCTGCGACCCCAGATAACCCGGGTGAGCCGTTTCGATTTCACCGCAGGCTTCGTCATCGTGCACCTTCTTCTCCAGTGCGGCGATTTGAGCATCGGTAAGCACAATGCCTTCTCTGGCGACCTTTTCCGTAAGCGCCTTCAGCCGCTTACGGAAGTTCTCCAGGTCATGTCGTTGCCAGATGGAGCGCACGCCGCTGCCGGAGATAAACACGCCTTTTTTACGCAGCTCATTACTGGTCCGGTGCTGACCGTGGGCCGGGAACTCAACGGCGTACTCAACAACCGCCCGTTCAGTGGCTTCATCGGCCCGATTCTTCAGGTTGGGTACCCGACGGTTTTGATTAACCAGCGCGTCAATGCCGCCTTCTTCAGCTAGCTCCTGGTAGCGGTAGAATGTGTCGCGTGACACCCCCATGATTTTACAGGCTTTTGATACGTTACCGAGTTCTTCGGCCAGATTGAGCAGGCCGGCTTTGTGTTTGATGATGGGATTGTTAGTATGAAGCATGAGAGTTACCTCGTGTTTTGTATAAGGATTAGACACCCATATCAAAACCGGTAACTCTCAACCTTTCAAGGTCCAGTGTCAGATCAAGTCGCGACTAATACATTTCAGACCTTTTACTTCACGTAATCGGATTTGGCTGAATATTAGCCGCCCCAGTCATCATGTGACTGGGGCGTTTTTTATTGGGTTTTTTGATCTGCGATACAGCGATCGCGAAGCCATTTTTATTTATTCTGCAACATCGCTATCTTCGTCTGTAGACGCAACGTCTGGTTTATTGAACCAGCTATCCAGCTTGTGGCGCACTTTATCCACACCTAACTTTTTCAGCGATGAGAATACTTCAACCTGCACATCGCCCATGAATGCCATTGATGCTTCCCGAACCCTATTTAGCTGCGTCTTGCGCGCGCCTGACGCCAGTTTGTCGGCTTTCGTTAATAACAGCAGCACTGGAATACCGCTTTCAACTGACCACTGAATCATCTGCTGATCGAGATCTTTTAGCGGATGACGAATATCCATCAGAACCACCAGGCCTTTTAGCGCCTGACGTTTTTGCAGGTATTCACCCAGTGCACGCTGCCATTTCAGCTTCATCGCTTCCGGCACTTCGGCGTAGCCGTAACCTGGCAAGTCAACCAGGCGTTTGCCTTCGCTCACTTCAAACAGATTGATCAGTTGAGTACGACCTGGCGTTTTACTGGTACGTGCCAGGCTTTTTTGGTTGGTCAACGTATTGAGTGCGCTTGATTTACCGGCATTTGAGCGTCCGGCAAACGCGACTTCAATGCCGGTATCAGACGGCAAGTGGCGGATGTCAGGCGCGCTAAGTACAAAGCGGGTAACGTGATAATTCAGTTCAGACAAGGTAACACTCCAAAAATACGTATTCAGGCAATAGCGCTGATTATACGCGTTATGGCGCTAAAGTACTCAATGATGTCTTTTCTCACGCTTTTGTAAGATATTTGCCATAAATAATGGTAGTTATGTCGTCTTTTATTTTATTTTTAAAAATAAAATTAACTTACTATTCAATGCATTAAATAAAAAAATTGAACTTTTCGCAAAAATAGTAAATAAGTCTGGCTTGAGGGTTTTACTAATTGGACTACATTATTGAGCAGTGCATGGCAGCACCCATCAGGATGATGCGCTCAGGGAACTCAGGATGATGAAGAGCGAAGGAGGGGAAATGGCCAGGGATTGCGGGCCAGACAAGGAAAAGGAGAGGCTCAGGCGTTGAGCAGGCGCAGGATTAACCGGGACGTTACCAGCCAAAAAGGATTTAAAACACGATTCCTTCACATGAAGGTGTGAAATAAGGCGACAGCTTGAGCTGTCGCCTTTTTTCTTTGCCTGCTTTCTGCTAGATTTCGCCGCAATTCTATACTGAATAAAAAACGCTGAGATAAAACACTATGAAGCAACCTGCACGAGCTGCGAACGGCAAACCTGCCGCCAGGGCCAAACGCAAATCGCGTGAAGAAATAAACATGGAAGCACGTGACCGCAAACGCGATAAAAAGCATCGCGGCCATGCGTCAGGCAGTCGTGCCAATCCCGAAACCAGGACCAGTAAAGGCGGACGCCAGAACGATACCGTCAAAGATCCGCGTATCGGCAGCAAAAAGCCGATTGCTTTAGTTGCTGAAGACCAAACCGCACCGGCTAAAGTTAAAAAAGCCGTAGCCAAATCTGCGGTTGAGAAAGCCCGTCTGACTCCCGAAGAAGAGCTGGCGAAGCTGGAAAATGATCCTCGCCTGGATAATCTGCTTGATCGTCTTGAAAGTGGCGAAACGTTGTCCGCCGAAGATCAAGGCTGGTTAGATGCGGCGCTGGATCGTATTGACGAGCTGATGGAGCAGTTAGGTATCGCCATGGATGACGACGAAGATGAGCAGGCTGAAGAAGATATGTATCGTCTGCTGAAAGGTAGCTGAATCTTTTTGATCGGCATGCGTGAAAACGCATGCCGTACTTAGCTGTACTAGCTCAGACCTGATCTGACAGTTACCGGTTATTTATACAGGTGTCTGTCAGATTAAATCTGGTTCAGATTCTTTTCTGCCCAGACCCGTTTTCCATCAAGTAACGTGGCCATTGGCGT
>NZ_JASUAZ010000005.1:0-154278 GCF_030283135.1 Mixta mediterraneensis
GATAGCGGTCGCAGACGCTTTCTTTCGTCTGTGTCAAATATGAACGTTTCTTAGTCTAGCGCCTACTATTCTTATCGAATTTGTACGAGTGGAGTCCGCCGTGTCACTTACGCTTTGGCAACAGTGTCTTGCCCGTTTGCAGGATGAGCTTCCCGCCACCGAATTCAGCATGTGGATTCGTCCGCTGCAGGCTGAGTTAAACGACAATACGCTTGCCTTGTATGCTCCAAATCGCTTCGTACTCGACTGGGTTCGGGATAAATACCTTAACAGCATCAATGCCTTACTAAACGAATTTTGTGGGCCAGATGTGCCTTTACTGCGTTTTGAAGTGGGCACACGTCCGGTTCAACACCCCGCAGCCATCAGCCAGCCTGTTATGGCCAGCGTGAGCACACCTGCTGCGCCTGTGCAGAGTCGTCCGGCACCGACACAAATTCTGCGTCCAAGCTGGGATAACGTCCCTGCTCCTGCCGACGTTACTTATCGGTCTAATGTGAATAACCGCCATAACTTCGACAACTTTGTCGAAGGTAAATCTAACCAGCTGGCGCGCGCGGCGGCACGCCAGGTGGCAGATAACCCAGGCGGGGCCTATAACCCCCTGTTCCTTTATGGCGGAACCGGTTTAGGTAAAACGCACCTGCTGCATGCTGTCGGCAACGGCATCATCGCGCGTAAGCCAAATGCGAAAGTGGTTTACATGCATTCCGAACGTTTTGTGCAGGACATGGTAAAAGCGTTGCAAAACAACGCCATTGAAGAGTTTAAGCGCTACTACCGCTCGGTTGACGCATTGCTTATTGATGACATCCAGTTCTTTGCCAATAAAGAACGTTCCCAGGAAGAGTTTTTCCATACCTTTAATGCATTATTAGAAGGCAATCAGCAGATCATCCTGACGTCAGATCGTTATCCTAAAGAGATCAACGGGGTTGAGGATCGCCTGAAATCGCGCTTTGGCTGGGGATTAACGGTCGCGATCGAGCCACCGGAGCTGGAAACGCGGGTGGCGATCCTGATGAAAAAAGCCGACGAAAACGATATTCGCCTGCCGGGTGAAGTGGCCTTTTTTATCGCTAAACGTTTGCGCTCAAACGTCCGTGAGCTGGAGGGCGCGCTGAATCGGGTCATTGCCAACGCCAATTTTACCGGCCGCGCCATTACTATCGATTTCGTGCGCGAAGCTTTGCGTGATTTGCTGGCGTTGCAGGAAAAGCTGGTCACCATCGATAATATTCAAAAGACGGTTGCTGAGTACTACAAAATCAAGGTTGCGGACCTGCTGTCTAAACGCCGTTCACGCTCAGTCGCGCGCCCACGCCAGATGGCAATGGCGATGGCGAAAGAGCTGACTAACCACAGCTTACCGGAAATCGGCGATGCGTTTGGTGGTCGCGACCATACCACGGTGCTTCATGCCTGCCGCAAGATTGAGCAACTGCGTGAAGAGAGCCACGATATTAAAGAAGATTTCTCTAATCTCATCAGAACATTATCTTCCTGACGCTATGAAATTTATTGTTGAACGTGAGCATTTACTAAAGCCGCTGCAACAAGTCAGCGGCCCGCTAGGAGGTCGCCCGACGCTGCCGATCCTTGGAAATCTGCTGATGCAGGTTAATGAAGGATCGTTATTGCTGACCGGCACCGATTTAGAAATGGAAATGGTGGCGCGCGTAGCATTGACGCAAGCGCATGAGCCGGGTGCCACCACCGTTCCGGCGCGGAAATTCCTCGACATCTGTCGTGGTTTACCGGAAGGCGCGGAAATTAACGTCACGCTGGAAGGCGATCGCATGTTAGTGCGTTCGGGCCGTAGCCGCTTTTCGCTATCGACTCTGCCAGCCAGCGATTTCCCGAATCTGGATGACTGGCAAAGCGAAGTGGAGTTTACGCTGCCACAGGCCACGCTGAAACGCCTGATCGAAGCGACGCAGTTCTCAATGGCGCATCAGGATGTGCGTTATTACCTCAACGGCATGATGTTTGAAACCGAAGGTGAAGAGCTGCGCACCGTTGCAACTGATGGTCACCGTTTAGCCGTTTGCTCTATGCCTGTTGGACAGGCTTTACCGAGCCATTCGGTGATTGTGCCACGTAAA
Organism: Mixta mediterraneensis; assembly: GCF_030283135.1. Classification (NCBI taxonomy): domain Bacteria; kingdom Pseudomonadati; phylum Pseudomonadota; class Gammaproteobacteria; order Enterobacterales; family Erwiniaceae; genus Mixta; species Mixta mediterraneensis. Next base: position 2,106 of record NZ_JASUAZ010000005.1, read on the forward strand.
GGCGTTATTGAATTGCTCCGTCTGCTGGACGGGGGAGAAACGCCGCTACAGGTGCAGATTGGGAGCAGCAATATTCGCGCCCACGTTGGTGAATTTATTTTCACCTCAAAACTGGTTGATGGTCGTTTCCCTGATTATCGCCGCGTATTGCCAAAGAACCCCGACAAAATACTGGAAGCGGGTTGTGACGTGTTAAAGCAAGCCTTTGCCCGTGCGGCCATTCTCTCTAATGAGAAGTTCCGCGGTGTGCGTCTGTATATCACTGAAAACCAGTTGAAAATTACGGCGAACAATCCTGAACAGGAAGAAGCCGAAGAGATGCTGGACGTCTCCTACAATGGTAGCGAACTGGAAATTGGCTTTAACGTCAGTTATGTGCTGGATGTGCTCAACGCGCTGAAGTGCGAAAATGTCCGTTTGCTGCTGACTGATTCCGTATCCAGCGTGCAGATCGAAGACGTCGCCAGCCCGGCAGCGGCCTATGTCGTGATGCCAATGCGGTTGTAGAAAATATCGGCCTGGCTTACTTGCCAGTCTGGCCCCGGGCAGTGCTCGTCCCTGGTCACATACTTCAGTATGCTCCCAGGTTCTGCGCGCTGGCCGTAACCAGACTGGCTGCGCCGCCGGGCCTAGATTGCAAATGTTAGGTAAAATCCCCTTCAAGCTGGATTCAATATGGCTTTAACCCGCCTCCTGATTAAAGATTTTCGCAACATTGAACAGGTTGATTTAGCGCTCGCGCCGGGATTTAACTTTCTGGTCGGTGCCAACGGCAGCGGGAAAACCAGCGTGCTGGAAGCGATTTATACCCTCGGACATGGCCGCGCCTTTCGCAGTCTGCAAGCCGGGCGCGTCATTCGCCACGACCAGGCTGCGTTTATTCTGCATGGTCGCCTGGAAGGTAAAGAGCGTGAGTTATCGGTGGGATTGACCAAAAACCGCGCCGGGGAAAGTAAGGTGCGCATTGATGGCAGCGACGGGCATAAAGCCGCTGAACTCGCGCAGCTGCTGCCGATGCAACTTATTACGCCCGAGGGCTTTACTTTACTCAACGGCGGCCCCAAATACCGTAGAGCCTACATTGACTGGGGCTGCTTCCATAACACACCCGGCTTTTTTACTGCCTGGAGTAATCTGCGGCGATTGTTAAAGCAGCGCAATGCCGCATTGCGTCAGGTATCGCGTTACAGCCAGATCCGACCCTGGGACCAGGAACTGGTGCCACTGGCCGAACAAATCAGCCAGTGGCGAGCAGATTACAGCGCGGCGATTTCCGCTGAGATTACCGCCACCTGCGGTCAGTTTTTACCGGAATTTGAATTAGCCTTCTCATTCCAGCGCGGCTGGGACAAAGAGAGCGATTACGGCGAGCTGCTGGAACGCAATTTCGAGCGCGATCGCGCCTTAACTTACACCGCCAGCGGCCCGCACAAAGCAGATTTTCGCATTCGTGCTGAAGGGACGCCGGTAGAAGATTTACTCTCACGCGGCCAGTTAAAACTGCTGATGTGTGCATTACGTCTGGCGCAGGGCGAGTTCCTGACGTGCCAGAGCGGACGCCGCTGTCTTTACCTGATTGACGACTTTGCTTCTGAGCTGGATGACAGCCGCCGCCGCCTGTTAGCGGAGCGGTTAAAAGCCACACAGGCGCAAGTATTTGTCAGCGCCATTTCTGCCGATCATGTAATCGACATGACTGACGAAAAGGGCAAGATGTTCCGCGTGGAACAAGGTAAAATAGCGGTTCAACCTGAAGATTAAATGAGCGAGAAACGTTGATGTCGAATTCTTATGACTCCTCAAGTATTAAAGTCCTGAAAGGGCTTGATGCGGTACGCAAGCGCCCGGGTATGTATATCGGCGATACGGATGACGGCACCGGTCTGCATCACATGGTATTCGAGGTCGTGGATAACGCAATCGACGAAGCGCTCGCCGGTCACTGTAGTGACATTATCGTGACCATTCATGCGGATAATTCCGTATCCGTACAAGATGATGGACGCGGTATTCCAACCGGCATTCACGAAGAAGAAGGTGTCTCTGCCGCTGAAGTTATCATGACGGTGCTGCATGCGGGCGGTAAGTTCGACGATAACTCTTATAAAGTTTCTGGCGGCCTGCACGGCGTGGGCGTTTCCGTCGTTAACGCCCTGTCAGAAAAGCTGGAGCTGACCATTCGCCGCGAAGGCAAAGTGCATCAGCAGATTTATCAGCATGGTGTGCCGCAGGCTCCGCTGACGGTTACTGGTGATACTGAAGCAACCGGTACGCGCGTGCGCTTCTGGCCGAGCCATCAAACCTTTACGAACGTCACCGATTTTGAATACGAGATTCTGGCGAAGCGCCTGCGGGAACTGTCATTCCTCAACTCAGGGGTGTCGATTCGTCTGGAAGACAAACGCGATGCGAAAAGCGACCATTTCCACTATGAAGGTGGCATCAAGGCGTTTGTTGAATACCTGAATAAAAACAAAACCCCGATTCACCCCACGGTGTTCTACTTCTCCACCGAAAAAGACGGCATCGGTGTTGAAGTGGCGTTGCAGTGGAACGATGGTTTCCAGGAAAACATTTACTGCTTTACTAACAACATTCCACAGCGTGACGGCGGTACGCACCTGGCGGGCTTCCGCGCAGCGATGACACGTACTCTGAATGCCTATATGGATAAAGAGGGCTACAGCAAAAAAGCCAAAGTCAGCGCTACTGGTGATGATGCGCGTGAAGGCCTGATTGCTGTAGTTTCGGTTAAAGTACCGGATCCAAAGTTCTCCTCGCAGACCAAAGACAAACTGGTTTCGTCCGAAGTGAAATCAGCCGTTGAGCAGCAGATGAACGAACTGCTGGCGGAATACCTGCTGGAAAACCCAGGCGACGCGAAAATTGTGGTAGGCAAAATCATCGATGCCGCACGGGCTCGCGAAGCAGCGCGTCGTGCGCGTGAGATGACTCGCCGTAAAGGCGCGCTGGATCTGGCGGGTCTGCCAGGCAAACTGGCAGATTGTCAGGAGCGCGACCCGGCGTTATCAGAAATTTACCTGGTGGAGGGGGACTCCGCAGGCGGCTCGGCTAAACAGGGTCGTAATCGTAAAAACCAGGCCATCCTGCCGCTGAAGGGAAAAATCCTTAATGTTGAGAAAGCGCGCTTTGATAAAATGCTCTCCTCACAGGAAGTCGCAACGCTGATCACCGCGCTGGGTTGCGGCATTGGTCGTGATGAATACAACCCGGATAAACTGCGCTATCACAGCATTATCATCATGACCGATGCTGACGTGGACGGCTCACACATCCGTACCCTGCTGTTGACCTTCTTCTATCGTCAGATGCCGGAAATTGTCGAACGGGGTCACGTCTATATTGCGCAGCCGCCTTTGTACAAAGTGAAAAAAGGCAAGCAAGAGCAATACATCAAAGATGACGAAGCAATGGATCAATATCAAATTGCGATTGCTCTTGATGGCGCAACGCTGCACACCAATGCCAGCGCGCCGGCATTAGGCGGCGAACAGCTGGAAACGCTGGTGGCTGATTTCAACAGCACGCAGAAGATGATCAAACGTATGGAGCGCCGTTATCCGATCGCGCTCTTGCGTGCGCTGATTTATCACCCAACGCTGAGCGATTTGAATAACGAAGCTGACGTCACAGACTGGTTGAATAGTCTGGTTTCTTATCTGACCGAACGTGAAGCGCACGGGAGCACGTACTTTGCGAAGGTTCGCGAAAACCGTGAGCTTAACCTGTTTGAGCCGATTTTACGCGTCCGTACTCACGGCGTTGATACTGATTATCCGCTGGATGCTGAATTCATTCAGGGGCCGGAATACCATAAAATCTGCAACCTGGGCGATAAATTGCGTGGGTTGCTGGAAGAAGATGCGTTTATTGAACGTGGCGAACGTCGTCAACCGGTTGCCAGCTTCGAACAGGCGATTGAGTGGCTGGTGAAAGAGTCGCGTCGCGGCTTATCCGTGCAGCGCTATAAAGGTCTGGGCGAAATGAACCCAGAACAGCTGTGGGAAACCACCATGGATCCAGACAGCCGCCGTATGCTGCGCGTGACCATCAAGGATGCGATTGCTGCCGATCAGCTGTTCACGACGTTGATGGGCGATGCGGTTGAACCACGCCGCGCCTTCATTGAAGAGAACGCGCTGAAAGCGGCGAACATTGATATTTAATCGCTGATATTCAGTGAAATCACAAAACCCTTCTTTCATCAGAAGGGTTTTTTTATGTCCGCCATAACCGTTAACGCCCAACAGGCTGGGATAGCTATAACGGCTTTTTCAGGTCAGACAGCAATGAGGCTGAGCCTTGTCTGATCTGAAAACCGATTGATAAAGGTGTCGATAAACTGGTCAATGTGAGCTGAATCGCGCTAGCATTGGAACAAATGGAACCAACCCTGAGCCCTGCGAGGACGTTATGGCAATTAAACTGATAGCGATTGATATGGATGGCACGCTGCTCAACCCGCAGCATTTGATTACACCGGGCGTAAAATCTGCGATTGATCGTGCGCGTCAAAAAGGCGTGTCGATTGTGCTCGCAACCGGTCGACCCTTTGTTGGCGTGCAGCGTTATTTGATGGAGCTGGATCTTCAGGCGGGTCAATATTGCATCAGCAATAACGGTGCGCTCGTGCAGCGTGCAGAAGATGGCGAATGCGTGGCAGAAGTGACGTTAGCCTTTGAGGATTATCTCTACATTGAGCAGCTGGCACGCAAGCTGGGCGTGCATTTCCAGGCGTTCGATAAATCGCATCTCTACACGCCAAATAAAAATATCAGCGAATATACCATCCATGAAGCCAGCCTGACCGGCATTCCGGTGCGTTATCGCTCGGTGGAAGAAATGGATCGCGAAATGCGTTTTCCTAAGTTGATGATGGTTGATAAAGCAGATCTGCTGGATGCTGCTGTAAAACGCTTACCCGCCTACGCGAAAGAGACCTATACCGTCCTGAAAAGCGCACCGTACTATCTCGAAATTCTCGATCGCCGCGTTAATAAAGGCCAGGGCGTAAAAATGCTGGCGGAAAAACTTGGCCTGAGGCCGGACGAAGTGATGGCAATTGGCGATCAGGAAAATGATCTGGCCATGATCGAATATGCGAGCACTGGCGTGGCAATGGGTAACGCCATTGAGTCGGTTAAAAACATCGCGCAGTTCGTGACGAAAACAAATATGGAAGATGGCGTGGCCCACGCTATTGAAGAACTAGTGCTTTAACTTTTCGGCGGCTCGCCGCCGCTCTCACTCTTCTTAAACGCGTCGCAAGCTGTCGATTGTCTGTTTTGTGATCAGGATTGTAGTACAAAGCCGTTTGGTAGTACTACAATTTTCCTGTGCATTTGCCGGGCAAAGGACAGACGAACATGGAACAGCTGGACGTAAGCAAAACCGATCGCATTCTTTTCACGCTAGGCGAAGAAATTGTCTCTGGCCAGTTTGCGCCTGGCCAGGCCTTGCCTGCTGAAAGCGAGTTATGCGAACGCTTTACCACTTCCCGCAACATTATCCGCGAGGTGTATCGCTCGTTAACCGCTAAACGGTTAATTGAGATTAAACGCTATCGCGGCGCGTTCGTTACGCCTCATCAACAGTGGAATTTTCTCGACAGCGACATACTGCAATGGTCGTTAAAACATAACCACGATCCGCAATTAATTGCAGCGATGAATGACGTGCGCGTACTGGTGGAACCGCAACTGGCTCGCTGGTCGGCGGAACGCGCAACCTCGCAAGATTTAGCCAATATCGAGAACGCTCTTAACGACATGATCGCGCATCATCATGATCGGCAGGCCTTTAACGATGCGGATATGCGCTACCACGAGGCGTTATTAAGCTCGGTTCATAATCCGGTCTTACAGCAGCTTAGCACCGCTATCGTTCAGCTACAGAAAGCGGTTTTTGAACGCACTTATCGACTCGATCGTGGCGACATGCCGCAAACGCTGCGCGAACATCAGACGCTGTTTGAGGCTATTCGCCATCAGGATGCGGATGCAGCCGAAGCGGCGGCCCGAACCATGATTGCCAGCTCGACCCAACGTTTGAAGGAGATATCGTGAGCAGCTATATCGCTATCGACTGGGGTTCCACCAACCTGCGTGCGTGGTTTTACCGCGACGGAGAATGCCAGCAAACGCGCCGCTCAGAAGCAGGCGTCACGCGATTAAACGGGCGCAGCCATCAACAGATCTTTGACGACATTACACAAGGCTGGCCCGTTGGTGAATTACCGGTGGTGATGGCAGGCATGGTCGGCAGCAATGCCGGTTGGATACCCGCGCCCTACCTTTCCTGCCCGCTGATGCTTGAATCTATCGCTACGCAACTCACCCATGTTGGTGAAAAACGCTGGATTGTGCCGGGGTTAAGTATTAATCGCAGCGACAACCACAACGTAATACGCGGCGAGGAAACTCAGCTGCTGGGCGCCCAAACATTAGCCCCCGCAGCGGTTACCGTCATGCCCGGAACCCATGCTAAATGGGTCGTCAGCGAAGGCGATTATATTGTTGATTTTCGTACCGTTATGACCGGCGAGCTGCATCACTTATTACTTAAGCAATCGCTTATTGGCAACGGTTTGCCCGAACAGCATCAGGACGCGCAGGCCTTTCAGCGCGGGCTGGAAACCGGCATCAACGACACGTCAATTCTGCCACGGCTGTTTGAAGTTCGTGCGCAGCATCTGCTGGGCGCGCTATCACGTGAATCTGTCAGTGATTTCCTTTCTGGGCTGCTCATTGGACATGAAGTTTCCAGCCAGCAGCGTCAGTTAGCGCTGGCCGGACCGGTGACGCTGGTTGCCAGTCCTCAACTGGCCCAGCGCTATCAACAAGCCTTCACCATGATTGACACCCCGACGCAATGGCTGGATGGCGATCGTGCCTTCCAGCAAGGAATCAGGAGAATTGCCGATGCACTTACCCATTAAATTACCGCTGATAGCCATCTTACGCGGCATTAAAGCAGAAGAAGCCGAAGCGCATATCGGTGCGTTGATTGAATGCGGTTTTGATGCTATTGAGATCCCCCTCAACTCCCCTGACTGGCAGCAGACCATTCCGCAGATGGTCAAACTGTTTGGCGATCGCGCATTGATTGGTGCGGGAACAGTGCTAAAAACGGCACAGGTTGATGAGCTGGCGGCTGGCGGCAGTCGTTTAATGGTGACCCCCAATACCGATGCAGCGGTGATTCAGCGGGCGGTGAAGCACAACATGTGGGTGGCCGCCGGTTGCGCCACTGCGACAGAGGCCTTCACCGCCTTAAATGCTGGCGCTCAGGCGCTGAAAATCTTCCCGGCCTCTGCATTTGGTCCCGCCTATATCAAAGCGATAAAAGCCGTGTTGCCGTCAGATGTGCCGGTTTTTGCTGTGGGTGGTGTTACGCCGCAGAACCTAGCGGAATATCTGGCGGTCGGCTGCGTGGGAGCCGGATTAGGTAGCGATCTGTATCGGGCCGGCCAGCCGCTGGCGCGCACGATTGAGAAAGCACACGCCTTTGTACAGGCTTATCAGGAGGCAATCCGATGAAAATAACTCAATTCACCACTTACCGTTTGCCGCCACGCTGGATGTTCCTGAAAATTGAAACCGATGAAGGCGTATGCGGCTGGGGAGAGCCGGTTATTGAGGGCCGCACCCGCAGCGTTGAAGCGGCGGTACATGAACTGGGCGAAGCCTTGATCGGTCAGGACCCGGCGCGTATCAACGATTTGTGGCAGGTGATGTACCGCGGCGGCTTCTATCGCGGTGGACCGGTTTTAATGAGCGCCATCGCCGGCATCGACCAGGCATTATGGGATATTAAAGGTAAAACGCTTGGCGTGCCGGTATGGCAGTTACTTGGCGGCCTGGTTCGCGACAAGATCAAAGCCTACAACTGGGTGGGCGGCGATCGTCCCGCCGATGTGATAGCCGGTATCGAAAAGCTGCGTGCTATGGGGATTGATACTTTCAAGCTCAATGGCTGTGAAGAGATGAGCCTGATCGACAGCAGCAGCAAAGTTGATGCCGCAGTGAATACCGTAGCGCAGATCCGCGAAGTCTTTGGCAATCAGATTGAATTTGGCCTGGATTTTCATGGACGCGTCAGCGCACCGATGGCAAAGCTACTGATCCATGAACTGGAGCCTTATCGTCCGCTATTTATTGAGGAACCGGTGCTGGCTGAGCAGGCGGAATATTACCCTCGCCTGGCAGCGCAAACTTATATTCCCATCGCGGCCGGCGAACGCATGTACTCACGCTTCGAGTTTAAACGCGTTCTTGAAGCGGGCGGGCTGGCTATCCTACAACCTGATTTATCGCATGCAGGCGGCATAACCGAATGCGTAAAAATTGCCGCGATGGCAGAAGCCTATGACGTTGGCCTTGCCCCCCACTGCCCGCTTGGCCCGCTGGCGCTGGCCGCTTGTCTGCACGTCGATTTTATTTCACATAATGCGATGTTCCAGGAACAGAGCATGGGCATTCACTATAATCAGGGCGCTGAACTGCTGGATTACGTGCTGAATAAAGATGACTTCGCCATGAACGGCGGAGCTTTCTCACCGCTGATGAAACCAGGCTTAGGCGTCGACATCAACGAAGCGCTGGTGATCGAGCGCAGCCGTAATGCACCGGACTGGCGCAACCCATTGTGGCGACACGCCGACGGCTCGGTCGCCGAATGGTAAGTTTCGTCATACTTCACGTTGCAGACGCGGTGGCAGCATTATTTAGCCTTCGTCTGGATCGCGCACCATAGAGGCCGCTGTTTTGTAGCCCGGAAAGAGGTGTGCTCGTGCTGGATATTTATCAGCATAAGCTTTCAGCGCGCGCTCAGGCCTGCTTTCTGCAACGCAGATTTATTGAGGAAATCCTATAAAAAAATACTTTTCTGATTCCGCAATATTGCGGGATCCGAACCCGTTTTACCCTACGTGAGGACATTCCGATGACAGAACATCTGCACCTCAGTACCGTTAAAAAAATGAATTTGCGCATCATGCCGTTCATCATGCTGCTCTACCTTGTTGCCTACATTGATCGCGCTAATATCTCGGTGGCAGCGCTACAGATGAATGCCGATTTAGCAATGTCAGCCGAAATGTATGGTATTGCCGCCGGGATTTTTTATGTCACCTACATTATCTTCGAAGTGCCAGGCAACGTGTTGTTGACGCGCGTTGGCGCCCGGCGCTGGATTGCCCGCATCATGGTGAGCTGGGGGATTATTGCCGCCGGTATAAGCCTGGTGCAGACCCCAACCCAGCTTTACGTGATGCGCTTTCTGCTCGGCGCAGCGGAAGCCGGTTTTACTCCCGGCATTATTTTTTATCTCTCCTGCTGGTATCCGCGTAGCGATCGCGCCCAGGCCATGTCGATGTTCTATATTGGCGCTGCGCTGGCCTCGGTGATTGGCCTGCCGCTTTCAGGCAGTCTGCTGAATATGCATGGCATACTGGGCGTAGAAGGCTGGCGCTGGCTGTTCCTGCTGGAAGGTATTCCCGCGTTTTTCCTCGGTATCGTGACCTGGTTTTATCTCGACGATTCTCCGGCGAAAGCGCGCTGGCTAACGACCGGGCAGCGAAACTGGCTGCAACAAACGATTGCTGCCGATGAGCAACATTCGGCAATTCACCATCACAACTGGTGCGTGGCGCTGAAAATCGGGCGCGTCTGGGCGCTGAGTTTGCTGTGGCTGTTGCAGGCGTTTGGCACCATCTGATGCGCCGCGCGATAAATGCGCCCATTTCCGTGAGATAAATGGCATCGCTGCGGCGTTTCAACATTTGCAAAAGAATTACAATCCTACCGCGTCATCGTTCCTCTGACCATCAACCGGAAAATAACGGTAGAGCGTCGATAACCCCACCCCGTAGATAATGGCCAGTTGCTGGCGGGTATGCCCCTTAGCCAATAGACGTCCAATCTGTTCCCGCTCATGAGGCTTTAATGCGTTGGGCCTTCCACCTATGCGTCCATGTGCTCTGGCTGCTTCCAACCCAGCCAGTGTACGTTCGACGATCAGCTCACGTTCCATCTCCGCCAGTGCTGACATCACATGGAAAAAGAAACGCCCCATGGCGGTGCTGGTATCAATACTGTCTGTTAAAGAGCGGAAGTGGGCACCACGTTCATGTAACTCCGTTATCAGTGCGATCAGGTTCTTAACGCTGCGCCCCAGTCTGTCCAGTTTCCACACGACTAGGGTATCCCCGCTATTAATGCACTTTAAAGCGCGTTTCAAACCAGGGCGGCTGGCAACTTTTCCGCTCATACGGTCTTCAAAAATGCGGTCACAGTTTGCGCTTATGAGGGCGTTACGCTGTAAATCGCTGTTCTGGTCGATTGTTGATACGCGGATATAACCAATGACGGCCATCAATTCTCCTCCTCTATGTCGCGGAGGGAGGATTTTTACAGATTTCGCTATGCGTAACTGCTTTTCCAAAAACCTTGGTTTAGGGGAAGGTTCTGCATTACCTGTCGGTGTGCCTGTTCCATGGCCGTCAGCAACGCCACCGACAGGGTGGCTAAAATGCAACGGAGCATCGTTTACGTCCTCCCAGTACCCTAAGCTGGCCCAGGCATATCCTGCGCTCAGACTGCCTGATTTGCGCGGGGAGTTTATCCGTGGCTGGGATGATGGGCGCGGGGTTGATTCAGGTCGAGTTTTGTTAAGTCCCGAGGGTGACGCTATTAGAAATATTATCGGCCAAATGAATGATGTGCGGTTTAACTCGTACCCCACAGGGAATGGGGTTTTTTCAGTGGCTGATATCGGGCCAGCCTCTGCTGATTCACTAGCCGGAGGATTTGCCAAAGCAGTTAGTTTTGATGCTTCAAGGGTTGTTCCTACCGCATCGGAAAACCGTCCGCGTAATATCGCATTTAATTACATCGTGAGGGCCGCATAATGGCAAAAGCAGAGTTAGACAAAAACCTTATTGCCATAGTGGCCGGTGATATCACCGTATTTAATTATGATGGCGAAACGCGAGAATATCTTTCTTCAACCGTTGAATATTTGGCTGTTGGCGTTGGCCTGCCAGCCAACTCCTGCACCGATGCGCCGGGTGAAAGCAAAGAGGGTTTTGCAATTTGCCGGACTGCGGACTTAATCGCATGGGAGTATCTCGCCGATCATCGCGGAGAAACCGTATACAGCACGAAGACAGGTGAGCGAGTCACGATTTCCCAGCCGGGTGATTATCCGAAAGATACGACTACACAAGCCCCTGCAACGCCGTACGATAAGTGGAGCGGTAGCGAGTGGGTGCCTGATGTAAAGGCGCAGCATGCTGCTGATGTGGCAGAGGCAGAGCGGCAGAAAAACGCATTGCTGACCTCAGCAACGGCGATAATCGCTCCGATGGCAGATGCTCAGGCTGGAGGCTACATCGACGATGCTGACGTGCCGCGCCTGGCCGAATGGCAGCGGTACCGATACAAGCTGACTAAAGTCGATACCAGTACCGCGCCTGACATTACTCTTCCACCGAAGCCGGAGGTGTAGGCCACTTGATATCTGGTGCGCTGTTCGTGTCTACCGCCTCAAGCGCATCCAGATAATCAAGCCACAAATTGTATTGCGCCAGTTCGTCCCCTTTCAGCCTACCAATCGCCGCCTTGCCGGGCCACTGCTTACTGTTCATGTAATCATTGGCTGAATCTATTCTTTTTTGCTTCTCCGCATCAGCAGCAGCAATCAGTTCTTCTCGTGTAGGCGGAGGAATATCAACCCATGCAGGACGGTTGTTTATTGCTCCCAGGCGTTTTCCCACGGGAGGTGCAACCATATAGAAAAGCAACATTTCTTCCTCTGTCATCTCTACAGCATCATCAGGAAATGTACCTCGCAAAATATAATCGCTCATGGCACGTGAATCATAAAACCCACATGTGCTGGCTGAAAAATAAATCACGTTTTTCATAGTTAGTACCCAAAGCAAAGTGCGGTGATGCTGTTATCTCCGCCTGAAAAGTTATAAATCTGTATCGCATTTAATCCCGCAGGCAGGTAAGTCGGGCTAACAGTTATGTCGCCTATGCCATCTTTCGGCGTCAGGACTGCACCAACAAACTGTGTTGGAAATGAAGTAGGAAGCTGAAACCTGTACCCTGCTGGGTCTGTTCCAGGACAAACGCACTCAACCGACTGCACATATATTCCCCCTGGTTGCCTGAACCATATTCCGTTAGCAGTTGCTCCTGCGGCGAAAAATGACATGTCTGGGATCTGATTCGCACCGTTGCCCACATCCCGCTTCGCCGCTTCTTTCAAACCAAGGTTTTTGACAAAGAGCGCCGGGTCAGGAATATCAGCGCCGTTCTGGTCTTTGGCCAGCTTCTCCGCCAGCTTGTTCAACACAGTGGTCGCAAAATTCGGATCGTTGCCGAGGGCATCAGCCAGCTCTTTGAGCGTATCCAGCGTCTCAGGGGCGCTGCCTGCAAGCGCCGCAAGTGCTTTGGCCACAAACTCCGTCGTCGCCAGCTTCTTGCTGTTATCGCTATTTGCAGGCGTAGGCGCTGTTGGTGTGCCGGTGAATGTCGGGCTGGCTTTCGGTGCGTACTGGGTATGCGGGTCTGCTGCCGCGATATGTTTCGCAAGGTCAGAACCGCCTTTTTCAACCTGTTACTTCAGGTACAGCGTGCGGCTGGCCAGTTGTTTACCCTGACGGTTAGAAATTCCGTCAGGCCCGCCCAGAACGGGGTCAGAGACCTCAATCTGGTAGATGCCTTCTTCCCACTGCGGGGTTTCAGGTAGGTTTGCCATAATTAACTGCTCCCGTGGTTATAGCTACCGTCATAGTTGATGGTGTTGTTGTAGCGAATGGCGACAGACTGATACTCAAGGCTCGCCAGATGGCAGCGGGCCGGAGCAAAGGCAGCGAGCGTCTGGCGTAACAGCGCCGCCTGATCGTTAGTAATGGGCTGCTGAAGGATGAAGCGATAGACCGCCCAGGCTTCCGCATCGCCATGGACGAAAAGCCCGTTGTACGTGTGTTTGCCGTCGTAGCCAATCTGGCTAGTGCCTTCAATCAGATCCACTTCGCCGAAGCCGAAACGGCGGATAATTTCCCGGATTGACCACGGCGTCCCTTTATAGTGGTGCAGCTCGATAGCAGATTTGATAAGCATGCGGCGTACATCGTCCGATTCCGCCAGCTCCCAGCCATCGCCAAACAGCGAGAACTGCTCGCCCAGCCATGGCAGCGCGGAACTGTCGACGATATCGACGAGATAGACCATCAGTACGCTCAGGTCGATGTTATCCAGCCGCCCGGCCAGTTTTCCCAGCGTTCTGAGGCTGATATCACCCTCAAGCGGCGGCGGGAGTTGTAGCGGCTCAGCCATCGGACACCCCGGTCATGTTAAGAGTGATCGCCGTGCAGTTTGCCCATTCGTTTTCTGCCACCACCCGCAGTGGCGGTGTCACCAGTTCAACCTGGTACACCCCGGAGACGGACAACACACTGATAATCTGGCTGGGAACAATATCGCGCCCCAGCGTGGCGGTACGTGATGCCACCCAGTTCTGTATGGCGCTGTTGGCGTTGTCCTTTACCGAGTTGGCATCCTGGTCGCGGTAGATCGTGATATTGGCTTCAATGGTGTAATCCACCTGCAGAGGTGTTTTAGCCCGCACGGTATCAGTAAGTGGCCTGACTTTTTCGTCAGAACAGAAACTCTCTACCAGCGTGAGGATGCTGTCGTCCGGCAGGCCGGTACTGAGCAGCGGATACAGCTCTACGGTACCGGGGACCGGGGAAAGCACGGCAACATCGACAATGTTGGGATGGGCCTGCATGGCATGAAAGCGGTATGCCATACGGCTTCCGGCGTTGGTGAATGACTCCGGGGCCAGTTTGATACGCTCGCGGAGCCTGTCATTGTCTTCCTGCTCAGAACCGCCAGAACTGGCCGCCAGATTGGTCACCTGCAGGTCGACGTTATCAATCTCATCGAGCAACTGACTGACCTGCGCAGGCTGCCAGCCGTTGCCTGCGGCTCCCGGCTCGGTACAGGTGGCCGTGGCATTGACAAGCAGCAATCCGGCTTTCAGCACTACGTCCGTATCGGTTGCAAAAATAATGCTGTCGGAAGCGCTGACGCGGGTACCTGCCGGAATCAGCACATCAATGGCCAGTTCCTCATCCACGGAGAACTGGAGCGTGGTGGTGGCAGGCTGCGCGGCCAGTCGGTATACACCAACCAGTTCACCGAGGTAATCAATCATCGGCTCACGGGCAAAGGCGACCAGATTCTGTTTGGCCGCTTCCTGCGCCGCCACCCTGACCAGCATTTCGCGGTATGCCCACAGGTCAATCAACAGGCGCTCAGCCTGAGCGGGGTATAGCGTCTTGCCAGTTGCGGCTTCGTACTGTGCAATCATTTCAGCCGTGATTTTGTCAGCATCACGTTCAATAAAATCGGGTTCTGTCAGCGCCATAGCAACTCCTGAGTCCGGGGTTGTCCGTCAGAGCCTTTCCAGCTCACCCGGAGCGTAAGATGTTCGCCGTCGACGGCGGGTTTAACCGACATAAGCTGGCAGCGAGGCTCCCAGCGGCGAATGGCATCGACGGATTCGCGCACCACATGCGGAATAGCCCGGTCAATAGGCCAGTCGATATAAAGGTGCAGATTGCTGCCGAACTCCGGGCGATGCGGGTCGCTGCCGCGAGGAGTACGCAGGATGATTTGAATGGCCTGCCAGATATCATCCAGCCCCCGGACGATTTCGCCAGGGGCCTGCAGAGCCGGTTGCCAGAATACTGAGGTTGTTTTCATGGGGGCAGTATTGCCCCTGTGCGGGAACGCCGATATTAAAGGCGTTTAAGAAGGTCAGTGGGAATGGTGATTAGAGTTCGGGCCGTCAGAGAGCATGCTGCCTGTCGAGTGGGCATTGCCGTTGATTTCAAGGTTGCCGTTCACCGTGGTGGTGTCAGCGGTCAAATCAATGGTTTTCCCCTTCAGGCTGATACCCACTGCAACCTCGATCACCACATGCTCGATACCACCTTTGACCGTCAGCGTATGGGTCGCACGGTTATAGCTGAACTCTGCGCCATCCGCGTATTTCGTGCCCCGGACATTTTTGTCGCTGAACGGCGGTTTATCGACTTCTGAGTACACCGCGCCCAGAATGACACCATCCTCGCCGTTGACATCGAGCAGCACTTCAACCTGCTCCCCCACGTCAGGGAGCCAGTAATCCTTGTTATCCTGGGTATTGCGCTGCAGCACGTTAAGCCAGTTAGTGCGCAGGTTATCGCATTCCGGCAGACGAACGCGGGCCTGAACCTTGTCGGCATCGACGGCGCTGACCGTACCGACCTGACGAGTGACGCCTGTCATTATTTTTTCTCCTTTATTACCGTGGACGTGCTGCCGTCCGGTTTATAGACGGTCAGCGTCTGGGTTTTTCCGGTCTTTTTACCTTTCTTCGCTTTGCCCTGCGTAACCGGCCCTCGTGCCACTTCCAGTTCGGTGATGTAGCCGCTGTTACGGTCAAACGCATGGCGGGCAGTAGTTATCAGCCATGGCCCGGATAACTGACCAAAACCCACCAGTTCAATTTTGTTGCCTGCAGTCAACTGAGGCATCCCCATCAGCGTCAGCGAGCCGTTCTGCTGGTATTCGTTATGCCTGGCCAGCGCCGAATCTGCTTTAATCCGGGCGCTGTCCGGATCACTGACGCGGCTGTTGACCTTCAGTGAGTCGGCACTGGTGACCTTACCGCCTTTGGTTTGTTTGTCGCTTTCGCTGGTACCGCCATCAGCTTCATAAACGATCAGCTTTTTATCGCTGCTCTTCTGGTGTTTTACCTTCGCGGATTTGTAGACGCGGTTGATGGTGTCACGCAGGGAAAAGCTGGCCACATCCTGCGGCTTTAACTGCCTGATCGGCTCCTGACCGCGTAACGTGGCAAGAT
This sequence comes from Mixta mediterraneensis, assembly GCF_030283135.1. NCBI lineage: Bacteria > Pseudomonadati > Pseudomonadota > Gammaproteobacteria > Enterobacterales > Erwiniaceae > Mixta > Mixta mediterraneensis. The sequence continues at coordinate 18,054 of NZ_JASUAZ010000005.1, forward strand.
GAGAAAAAACCAGCTGGTCGCTGACCACTTTCACGGCATAACCATACTCGCTGGCCAGTCGGCGCAGGAAGCCCACGTCCGTTTCAGCATACTGGGTCACCCGGTCAATTTTGATGGACTCAATACTGCCAACCAGCTTCAGCTGATGCTTTTTGGCAATCCGTCCGGCGATGGCCGCCAGCGTGGTGCTCTCGAAACCACGACTGGATTTTGTCCGCAGGGCGTTGTTGACCGACGTGGCCACGCCCCGGATAGCGACAACGGACGCGGGCGAACTCACCTCGATCTCGTCTATAGAGAACGTACCGCAGGACAGCAGCTTCTCGCCCTGATAACCCATTTTCAGCGTCAGCGTGTCACCCTTGCCCGGATACCACTTATCCAGCCAGCGGCCATCGGTGTCGTCCAGTTCCACCTCAATGGTATCGGACTCGCTTTTGATGTTATCGCTGTAGGTTACGCGGGTGACATAGGGGGCGATATCGGTGGTGATGTTCTTCTGCAGATACCATAGCGTGAACACCGGACTCAGAACATCGCTGACGCCGGTTAACGCTGATGCGGCTTGTGCAGGGCTGTTTATCTCAGCCATGGGGCAATATCCTCTTCTGTACTGGCTTCTTCAGCCTCGATAACCGGAATCAGTAACAACAGCCCGGAGGGCAGCACCGGCGTGATGGCCACGTGTGGATTGGCGGCAATTATCCGGGGATAGCCCAGCGGGTCGCCGTAGTACTGCCATGCGAGAGAGTCCCAGCGCTCTCCGTCACGGGTGACATGTTCAAGAAACATCACACACTCCTCGCCAGAATTTTGGCTGCCATGGTGCTTAACCCCGGCGACATACGGGTGAAGGTGGTGCTGGCGGAGTTAAGCTGCCCGGAAACGGCATCCAGCGCCGCTGCGATATTGCTGCCGTCCACGCCGCTCAGTGAAGACTGTGCCTGTTGTACATACGTGGCCGCATCACTGGTGGCTCTGGCCAGACTGATGGCATCAGGCATGGATTCAGAAAGCGCATTAAATGCCGGAACGCTTTGACCCAACGCCCCGGACACGTTGCCCAGCCCGCTCATCAACCCCGGTACGCGGGTCAGTGCAACGGCGGGGTTATCCTTCATTTTCTGCGCCACCCGAACGGCACTGATGGTGGTCTGGAGAACAGACTGCGCCTGTTTGGCGTAGTTGACGCCGTCGCGGACGTACTGCGCTACCCCGGAAGGTGAAGGAACGGCACCGGAGACCGCCCCGACGCCGGGAACCTGCGTGCGTATTGCGGGTGGCTGTAGCGGGTTTTTCGGGTCGCCGATGTACTCCCGGAGAGACGCGGTGGCATTGACGGCCAGCACGTTGCCGGTGCTGTCGGTCTGCTCGCTGGTCGCAGTAACATCGGTAATCACGAACCAGCCGCGATAGTCACCGTTGCCGAAGACCAGCGCCAGCGCTTGATGGGCCTTCATGGCCGTTCGCAGTCTCGCCAGCTCCACGTCGGGCACACAATAGTGCTGATGGAAGACCAGGCTTATCTGGATTTCGTCCAGCTTATCGCCAACGAACTGCAGGCCGGGCTTACCCTCGATACGGGGATGCTCCGCATAATCGACGCCGAACGTGACCTCGAAGCCGTCCCAGTAGGTAATCAGTTCAAACTCAATATCACCCAATACTGCAAACATCAGCTGTACCTCCTGCGTTGTTGCTGAGCCAGCAGACGCTCCAGCATTTTCTCCAGCTCATGCAGGCTCATATTCAGTGCGCCGGTCAACCCGTCAGGCGCTGCGGTTTCTTTGCCATTGAGGAAAAACTGAGGATTAAAGCTGACCTGGATACCGCCAGATGTTCCGCTGCCAGTTGCAGCTGCGCCACGACCTGAATATCCCGCCGCCATGATTTCCGGCGACGGGATACGGGGAACATCCGGTGTCATTTCAGTGGCCAGACGCTGCCCGGCCAGTGCAGCAAGTGGTGTGGTGCGCTGCAGGCCGATAGCGGCCCCCTGCGCAATGTTGTCACCAAAGCCTATAAACACACGGCTCGGCGAATGAATGCCCAGCTTTTCCTTAAACCAGCCGCCAACACTGTCGCCCATGTCTGTGACGGTAGTTTTGAGCGACTCCCATTTGTTTTTGATGCCGTTTATTAACCCGTCGATAAGATGGCCACCGAAGTCGGTGAACTTCGCTGGCAGATCAACACCGAGGTATTTCAGCGCAGCCGCAAAGGCTTTATAGAGCAGACCAACCGGCGACCAGTTAATCAGCAGCTTACCAATCCCCACGACACCGCCATTAAACGCCTCTTTAATGTCAGCCCAGCGCTGTTTAAACCAGCTACTGACTGCGCCCCAGTTGCGATAAATAAGGTAAGCTGCTGCCGCGACGGCGGTGATGGCAAGACCAATGGGATTCATCAGCAGCGCCCGGCCAATCCAGAGAACGGCCCGTCCGGCGATCATAATGCCGCGAACCAGCCCACCTGACAGCACACCACCCAGTGTTCTGGCTCCTCTGGCGACGGCGCTGAAGCCGGTCACCAGCCAGCGGAGCTTACCGCCTTCACCGAGTGCAAGCGACAGTCGAAGCCAGTTGGCCCGCAGTAAAACGGCATTTTTCCAGACGTTAACAAAGGGGGAAATAAGGAGATTCAGCCCCAGCTTGAGACCGATAGTGGCCATCTTGAAAGCGAGTAATGCTCCTACAACCTTTATGGTGCCGCTGACGATTTGCGGGTTTGCCGCTATCCATTTGCCGACACTGTCCATTAAAGGAATAAAAGTCTCACCCAGTTGGATCAAGGCCGGGCGTAGTGACTCACCAATGCTGATGGCTGCCTCGTTAAAACCAATCTGAGTTCTGCGCCAACGACCTTCGAGCGTATTATTTTGTTTTGCAGCATCCTTATCCAGCGTAGACATTGCTGACGGGGTATTCATTTCCTGCTTGCTGGAAAGGTATTTATCCCAGCCCTGACGCATTGACAGTAAATGGTTAACGGTCTGAATATCAGTGAAGACTTCTGCCAGACCAAATGACTCCATTAGCTTCTGCTGGCCTTCCTGATCGCCTCTTGAGCCTGCTGCTTTCCATTGCTGTAAAAACGCCTTACCTTTACCGTCGATAAAACGGTTGGCAATCATCAGTGAGGCTTCATACTGTGAGAAGCCCTGAGCGACGTAATTCTGCATTGACCCCTGGTAATCCACCCCGGCTTTAGCATATTTCTGGATGGTATCTCCGCGCCCCATCGCCGCCAGCCAGTTTGACATATTGGTGACGGCCTCTTCCGCTGAGCCGCTGCCTTTACCAACTTCCAGACTGGCGACGATCTGGGTTATGGCATCTTTGCCGTAAATACCACGTGCAGCGAAGGCTTTGGCCATACCAGGTAACGCTTTCGCCATATCCTTCAGTTCAAACGAGCCTAGCTTAGCCCCGGTTGCCGCAATCCCAAACGCCTGCTCCAGCTCTTTCGCATCGGTAATTTTCAGCGCATCGCTAAAGGCGTAGGTCATTTTTGCGAGGTCAGTCATATCCGCTTTGGTGGCCGTGGCCGCTTTACCGAGCATCCCGGCAAATTTAGCTGCCTGCTCCGGGTTCATACCATCGGCAACTAACTGACCAACACCCTCTAGCAGCGACTCCTGGAGCTGATTGACCTGAAGGGATGCCCGACGAATGGCAGTACCGATGGCCTGTTCCTGCCTTGAATCCAGATCACCAGTGACACTGATATCCCGCAACTGCGATTCAAACGAGGCATATTGTTTGACTGAGGCCATGACCGGTGCACCCAGTGTTCTGACGATGGCATAGGTTTCTGCTCCCTGGCCATAGAGCGCCATGCGGTTAGCTTTCAGCGCGTCACTGGTGGTTGATACTGCTGACAAACGGCGCTGCTGGCGCTCAATTTGCTCCATTGTGCGGCTTACCCGCAGCAGGTCGCTGTTGAGGCGCTGCATCCGGGAAGAACCCAACTGACCATAGCGTTCTGTTGCACGGGTTAAGGCGTTTTGGCGTTCCTGCAGGCGGCGCGATGTATCGCCCAGGGAATCAAGGGCGCGTCGGGTACCGCTGACGGCTGAGCGGAAGCTGCTCCCGACAATGCCGCCAATAATGACGCCGACTGAAAATTCACTGGTCCGCCACTCGTCGGCAAAGAAGGAAAATTCTTCCCGTTACCGTCCGACTTGCATGTGTTAGGCCTGCCGCCAGCGTTCAATCTGAGCCATGATCAAACTCTTCAATTAAAAGTCTGATTTGCTGACTCCGTTCATTAAAGAACGGCGCAGCGATGCTCTGTGAATTTAACGTCGTAATGAATTACGTGTTCACTCAGCAGAGACTTGATATTTTTTACGTCCGGAGACGCTGATATCAATCCTGCGAGTGTCCACACAGATTGTCTGATAAATTGTTAAAGAGCAGTGCGTACAGCGACTTAACCGGCTGTCGCGAGGTGGCGTATATTACGCTTTCCTCCTGCAGAGTCAACTTCTTTCTGAGAAATTTTTCTCCGGCGGCTCAGTCTCCCGAACCTGCCAGCACGTCATACCGTAAGCCGGTGTGCCGTGTCAGTGGAGGCGCATTATAGGGAATTCTTACGGGCTGACAAGGCTTTATTGCAAAAAAATTATCGTTCGATTTAATTTTCAACAAATCGCTTTTTTTCAAGCCGATTTGCCTGGTAAATGTGCGAAATCTTGCGCAAAGCGCGCTACTTGTTTCCAGTCGGTATACTCCACTTCTTTACCTGGATCAGTTTCACCGCCAGTCATACGCATAATAAGCTGGATCATGATGCGATCGAACCAGCGATAACGCGGATAACGCAATGCGCCAGCAAACACTGCACAACAATCCGGTTGCCACGGCGACTGCTGAAGAAACTTAGCGGTATAAGCATTTGTCTCAGGCGTACGCTTCTCAGGTTTACGTGCTGTCAGATTAACCGAGAAAAAGCCGCTAACACGCTGTTGCAGCTCACGCAGATGATATTTTATAAATTCCATGACCGCAGGATGGAAATGACCATAGCGAATTGAGGCACCAATCAGCACGCGGTCATACGCAGACCAGTTAATGTTTTTGGCGTCTAAAATATTCAGCACATCACATCTCTGCTTCCCTTCTATTTCCGCTGCAATAGAAAAGGCAATCTGTTGTGTTTGTCCATCGCGGCTGGAAAAAAGAATCAGCGCCTTCATGATTAGCAACCTTATTTCATTACTCACGCCAGAAAGTCGGCGTAAACAGTACTAGCAGGGTAAACACCTCAAGGCGACCAAACAGCATAGTGGAGATCAGAATCCATTTAGCCACGTCATTCATTGAAGTAAAATTATCAGCCACCACGCCCAACCCTGGGCCAAGATTATTTAGCGTTGCTGCAACGGCGGCAAATGCTGAGAAGTCGTCCACACCTGTAGCGATAATGGCCAGCATGCTAACAAGAAACACCAGGGCATAAGCAGAAAAGAACCCCCAAACCGCTTCAAGGATACGTTCCGGCAATGCGCGATTGCCCAGCTTGATGGTATAAACCGCATTCGGATGAACTAAGCGCTTCAGTTCACGATTGCCTTGTTTACAGAGCAGCAGAATACGAATGACCTTCAGTCCGCCCCCGGTTGAACCCGCACATCCGCCAATAAAAGCAGAACAAAGCAGTAATACCGGCAGGAAGAGAGGCCAGTGCGCAATGCTGTCGGTGGTGAAGCCGGCGGTGGTCGCCATGGAAACAACCTGGAAGAACGCCTGATTCAGGGTTTGCCAGCCACTGCTATAGACATTATGGAACCATAACACCAGCGTACAGATCAGTATTAACGTCATCTGCACGCCAATAAACATGCGGAATTCTGGATCACGCCAGTAAACGCGAAGATTGCGTCCACTGAGCAATGAGAAGTGCAAGCCATAATTACAGCCGGAAATCAGCAGAAACACCGCCACAATGGTATTAATGGCGCCACTGTTAAAGTAACCCAGGCTGGCGTCATGAGTAGAAAAACCCCCAATAGCAATGGTCGAGAAACTATGACCGATAGCATCGAACATCGGCATACCAGCCAGCCACAGCGCCAGCGCACAGGCCACCGTCAGTAACACATAGATGAGCCATAAAGTTTTAGCGGTCTCGGCGATACGTGGACGCATTTTATTGTCTTTCAACGGACCAGGCATTTCAGCACGATAGAGCTGCATTCCGCCTACGCCCAGAATCGGCAGAATCGCCACCGCCAGGACGATGATCCCCATTCCGCCGAGCCATTGCAGCATCTGGCGATAAAACAAGATCGCTTTAGGCAACGAATCCAGTCCCACCAGCGTGGTTGCGCCGGTTGTTGTTAAGCCAGAAAACGATTCGAAAAAGGCATCGGTAACCGAAAGGTGTGGTTGCTCGGCGAAGATAAAGGGCATCGCCCCTACGCTGCCCAGCACCGTCCAGAATAGCACGACAATCAGAAAGCCTTCGCGCGGTTTCAATTCGGACTTCTGCTTGCGGTTCGGCCACCACAATAACGAACCAATCACCAGCGCCATCATAAACGTCTGGCTAAAGGCGCGACCGGCACCATCGCGATAGATCAGCGCAACCAGGCCTGGCAAGATCATCGTGACCGAAAAGAGAATCACCAGCAGACCGACAATGCGGGTAATGGCGCGAAAATGCATTCAGCCGTTCCTTTAAAAAGATGTTGAGAACACTAAGGTATAAGTGGGATAAGCGCTAATGCGCCCCGACTAAAGTCAGACAAATTTTGTCTGAATCCGTCGATTTTTCCATAAGGTAAAGCAAGCGTCAGAGAGATGCGTTCAAGATACTGGCTTTCCTCGACTCTGCCCTCAAAGCGTTGCAATAACCGTTCGATTTCGCTGAGCTGTGCATAATCGCATTGTAATGAAAACAGTTTCATCGGCACTTTTCGCGTGCGCGTTAGCTGTTTTAATCCCTGCTGAACGCCACCACCGTAGGCTTTGACCAACCCGCCGGTTCCTAGCATGATGCCGCCGTAATAGCGCACCACCACTGCGGTTATCTCACCAATATTCGCACCCGACAATTGCGCCAGCATCGGTTTGCCCGCAGTACCGGAAGGTTCGCCATCATCGGAAAAACCCAACTGCTGTGAATCATTTGGCGCACCGGCAATCCAGGCGTAGCAGTGATGTCGCGCGCCGGGATGTTCATTCTTTATCTGCTGAACAAATGCGCGCGCCGCTTCAACCCCGTCGGTATGCGCCAACACGGTAATGAAGCGGCTTTTCTTAATCGTCTCCTCGCTGACGCTCAGCGCGTCAGCGGGAATGTCGAAGGCATCCATCAGGCAAGATGCAAATCGCGCGTCATGTTTTCAATGCGATTGGCGTGTATTACTACATTGTCCTCAATACGAATACCACCAAACGGCTTTAACGCATCAACGGCTTGCCAGTTAATGTGCTGACTCAATTTCCCGGTACGCAACGGCGCAAGCAGGGATTCGATAATATAGAACCCAGGTTCAATGGTCATTACCATGCCCGGCTCCAGCACGCGGGTACAACGCAGATAAGGATATTGTGACGGGGCAGCAAGATGCGTACCGTTATCATCCTGCATAAATCCAGCTACATCATGTACCTGCAATCCCAGCGGATGGCCTAAACCGTGCGGCATAAAAGGACCGGTAATATCTTCAGCCACCAGCGCTTCTTCACTCAGCCCTTGAACCAGGTCAAATTTCAGCAACAGCCTGGCAATGCGCTGGTGCATTTGCAGATGATAATCGGTGTAACGTATGCCCGCTTTCAACGTTGCAATCAGTGCCAGCTCTTCCGTATTCATCGCGTCAACTAAACTGGCATACAGCGATCCGTTCTGCGCGGCATAGCTACGGGTTAAATCGGCAGCATAACCAAGATATTCAGCACCAGCATCAATCAGGAAGCTATGGCGTTTCGCTGGCGACTGATGATCTAACCTGGTGTAATGCAGCACCGCAGCATGTTCGTTCAAGGCGATGATGTTGCCGTAAGGGACATCCGTGTCGCGATGACCTGTCGCCGTCAAATAGGCCTGATTAATATCGAACTCGCTCAGACCGGCAAAAAATGCCTCTTTTGCCGCATGATGACCGGCGACGGCCAGTTTCTGCGCCTGTCGCATGCAGGCCAGTTCATATTCAGTTTTAATACTGCGATGATAATGTAAGAAATCGATCACCGCTTTCGGGTTCATGTTGCCCGAAGAGATACCTAGCTGAGCGGCTCGTTCAATCACCGGACCGATATAGGCCACATTATCGCGTCGGGCAGGCAACTGTTGTGCAATCTCATCAGCTTGCTTCAAACCAACCACGTCAACTGCTTCAGTCCAAAAACCATTCGGCAGCGGTTCAACGTTGTGCCAGCAATCGACCGGCGAATAGAACCATAATTTAGGTTTATTCACACCATCGATCCAGAGCCAGCAATTGGGAACCTGCGTCACAGGAACCCAGGCTTTGAACTGCGGATTCACCTTGAAGGGATAGTGATGATCATCCAGAAATACCGTCAGCAATTCGCCGGAATGGATCAGCATGGCATCAAGCTTGTTGCGCGCCAGTACCTGCTGCGCTCGTTGTTGTAACGTAGCGATATGTGCGTGATACAGGTTCTTCAGTGAATCCATTGCTGTTTCTCCAGAGTCGCGAAATCGCCGCAGTTTAGCACAGCCGTAAAACGGATGCCGCGTTCCGGACGGCTGTGATCTTGTTAGCAAATCCACAAAGAGCTGTTTGCAAAAAAATAACATCACTCCCACACTCTCGATCATCTGGTTGGACCAGATTACCTTTCGCGGTTTCAGGAGACGCACATGCTCTACCAAGGCGCAAATCTTTCACTTCGCTGGCTGGACGATGGTATTGCCGAGCTGGTTTTTGATGCAGCCGGTTCCGTAAACAAGCTTGATACACAAACGGTGGCGAGCCTGGGCGAAGCTATTTCCGTGCTGGAACAGCAGGCCGCCTTACACGGCGTATTGCTGAGTTCGGCGAAACCAACCTTTATTGTCGGCGCGGACATCACTGAATTTTTGTCTTTATTTGATGCCCCAGCCGAGAAACTCAGCCACTGGCTGCGTTTTGTGAACGGCATCTTTAATCGGTTAGAAGACTTACCCGTACCGACCATTGCCGCGATTGATGGCTATGCATTAGGTGGAGGATGCGAATGTATTCTGGCAACCGATCTGCGTGTCGCGACACCCGCCGCGCGTATTGGCTTACCAGAAACTAAATTAGGCATTATGCCTGGTTTTGGCGGTAGCGTGCGCTTGCCGCGCCTGCTCGGAGCTGACAGCGCGTTGGAAATTATCGCGGCGGGAAAAGAGATAGATGGATGCAAGGCTCTGCAGCTGGGTTTAGTGGATGCGGTAGTGGAAAGCGATAAGTTGCGGCAGGCTGCCATCACCATGCTAAAAGACGCCGCGGTTGAAGGCAGCTGGCGCAAGCGTCGTGCGCCAAAATTGCTTCCCCTGAAGCTTAGCCCGATTGAAGCGGCAATGAGTTTTACCCTCGCCAAAAGCATGGTGATGCAAGCCGCCGGCAAACATTATCCCGCACCGATTACTGCGGTTAAAACTATTGAAGCCGCCGCTGCGTTGGATCGCAATGAAGCTCTAAAACTGGAAACCGCAGCGTTTGTGCCGCTGGCACAATCCGATGAAGCCCGTGCGCTGGTCGGCATTTTCCTTAACGATCAATATGTAAAAGGACTGGCAAAAAAACGCGGCAATGAAAGCAGTGCGCCAGCGCAGGCTGCAGTACTGGGCGCGGGGATTATGGGCGGAGGTATTAGCTACCAGTCCGCGTGGAAAGGCGTGCCGGTCATCATGAAGGACATCAATTCACAGGCGCTGGCGCTCGGTATGAATGAAGCCAGCAACCTGCTGAATAAACAGCTGGAACGCGGAAAAATCGACGGTACTAAACTGGCCAGCGTGATCGCGGCTATCCAGCCAACGCTGGATTATACCGGTTTTGAACGAGCCGACGTCGTGGTGGAAGCGGTGGTTGAAAATCCGCAGGTGAAAGCGAAAGTGCTGGCCGAAACCGAATTGCATCTGCGTAAAGACGCTGTCTTAGCGTCGAACACGTCCACGATCCCCATTAGCCAACTGTCGCAGGCGCTGCAACGCCCCGAAAATTTCTGCGGGATGCATTTTTTCAATCCGGTGCCGCGTATGCCCCTGGTTGAAGTGGTGCGTGGTGAGAAAACCAGCGAAGCGACGATTAGCAAAGTCGTGGCATGGGCCAGCAAAATGGGTAAAACACCGATTGTGGTCAATGACTGCCCCGGTTTCTTTGTCAATCGTGTGCTGTTCCCCTATTTTGCCGCCTTCAGCCTGTTATTACGCGATGGTGCTGACTTCCGTCAGATAGATAACGTGATGGAGAAACAGTTTGGCTGGCCGATGGGCCCGGCCTGGCTATTAGATGTGGTTGGCCTTGATACCGCCCACCATGCGCAAAGCGTCATGGCTGAAGGTTTCCCTCAGCGTATGAAAAAAGATTATCGTGACGCCATCGACATGCTATTTGCTGCCGGACGTTACGGCCAAAAAAACGGTAAAGGGTTCTGGTGCTGGGAAAAGGATAAGAAAGGCAAAGCGAGAAAAGCGCCTGATTCAGAAGTGGATGCGCTGCTGCAACAGGTTTGCCAGCCGAAACGTGTATTCAGTGATGAAGAGATTGTTAACCGCATGATGCTGCCGATGCTGAGCGAAGTAGTACGCTGCCTGGAAGAGAATATTGTCGCCTCGCCTGCCGAAGCAGACATGGCGCTGGTTTACGGACTTGGCTTCCCACCGTTCCGTGGCGGGGCGCTGCGCTATCTCGACACGCTTGGCAATAGTAATGTCGTCGATCAGGCGAAACGCTACACCGCCCTTGGCACGCTGTATGAACTTCCCGCGCTGTTAGTGCAGAAAGCACATCAGCATGAAAGCTGGTATCCCGCCGCCAAACCAATTGACGAAGCCGTTCTTCAAGGTGTCTGAGGTGATGAACATGGAAAATGTAGTAATTATTGATGCCGTGCGCACGCCAATGGGCCGTTCAAAAGGCGGCGCATTCCGTCACGTACGCGCTGAAGATCTTTCCGCGCACCTGATGCGTGAATTGCTGAGCCGTAACCCGGCGGTAAATGCCGCCGCGCTGGATGATATTGTCTGGGGCTGCGTGCAGCAGACGCTGGAACAGGGTTTCAATATTGCACGCAATGCGGCGCTACTGGCAGAGATCCCACATTGCGTCCCGGCAACCACCGTCAACCGTCTGTGCGGTTCCTCAATGCAGGCATTACACGATGCCGCGCGCGCCATTATGGTCGGCGATGCGCACAGTTGTCTGGTCGGCGGCGTTGAACACATGGGACATGTTCCGATGAATCACGGCGTTGATTTTCATCCAGGCTTAGGCCGCACCGTGGCTAAAGCGGCGGGTATGATGGGATTAACCGCCGAAATGCTGGCACGTATGCATCATATCAGCCGTGAGCAGCAAGATGCCTTTGCCCTGCGTTCGCATCAGCGCGCCTTACACGCTACCCAGCGTGGTGATTTTCAGCGTGAGATTGTGCCAACCTATGGACATGACGCCGATGGCGTGCTGAAGCGCTATGATTTTGACGAAGTGATTCGTGAAGATACCAGTCCTGAAGGATTAGCCGCGCTTAAACCGGCGTTCGATCCGGTGAATGGAACCGTCACTGCTGGCACATCCTCTGCTTTATCAGATGGTGCCGCCGCCATGTTAGTAATGAGTGAAAGTCGCGCCCGTGAGCTCGGTCTGGCACCACGCGCACACATTAAAAGCATGGCCGTGACAGGCTGCGATCCTTCCATTATGGGTTATGGCCCGGTTCCCGCCAGCAAGCTGGCGCTGAAACGCGCCGGGCTCAGCATCAGTGATATTGACATCTTTGAACTGAACGAAGCTTTTGCCGCCCAAACGCTGCCCTGTATCAAGGACCTGGGCTTATTGGATCAGTTAGATAACAAGGTTAATTTGAACGGCGGTGCAATTGCGCTTGGGCATCCGCTGGGCTGCTCCGGTGCGCGTATCAGCACTACGCTGCTGAATATTATGGAACGACGCGATGCCCAGTTCGGCCTTGCGACAATGTGTATCGGTCTGGGCCAGGGCATCGCTACCGTATTCGAACGTCTGTAATACGTTGGGTATTAATATGGCTGTTCTTTCCCGCCTGTCAGGGGCGGGCTTTTTCTGCCTGCGATTCGCCCATCAAATAAAAGCGAAAGCATCGCCATACATTTGCGCTTCAATCGCACCACGCTCGGCACAGAACCGGTCACGGGCAATCTTCGCCATCTCAAAGCGACCAGCAATGTAGATCTCATGCTCACTCAGCGAGCTGTAATCCTGCATCACTGCCGTTAATACCGTCCCCGAACGGCCTTGCCAACCCTCTTCTGGCTGCTCAACTACCGGGATTACCGTTAGATTAGGATGCTTAACCGCCAACGCGTTCAGCTCTTCCAGATCATATAAATGCTTCAGTTCACGGCCACCCCAGTAAATGGCAATATCGCGATCCGGCTGCTGTGCCAGCGCAGTGAGCAGAATAGAACGCGCATAAGAGAAGCCGGTTCCACCAGCGATCAGAATCAGCGGTTTCGTACTGTCTTCACGCAGCCAGGCATCACCATGTGGAATATCGACGGTAATCTGGCGATCATCACGGATACGATCCATCACCGCCATCGCATACAGATTTAGATCAGAAGCCCCAATATGCAGCTCAATAATGTCTTTTTCCATCGGCGTGGATGCCAGCGAAAACGGGCGCTTATCACGTTCGTCCATCACTACCATCAAATACTGTCCCGCGCGAAAGTTAAAATCCGCTTCTGGGATCAGGCGAACGCGATACACCGTGTCGGTAATCGCTTCAACTGAAGTTACTTTACAGCTTAACGTTGTCATGCGTTCCCTCTGTCGGGTCGTCTTTATGATTGTGTTCACCGTCAGCGTTGTGGCGGCTGATCCAAAATACCTAACTCATCCCAGATGGCATCAATACGCGCGGTGACAACAGGATCTTTGACAATGGGCGTTCCCCATTCACGCTGCGTTTCACCTGGCCATTTGTTAGTCGCATCCAGTCCCATTTTCGATCCCAGGCCGGAAACCGGCGAAGCGAAATCGAGATAGTCAATGGGTGTATTCTCGACCAACACCGTATCACGTGCTGGATCCATGCGCGTGGTAATTGCCCAAATCACATCGTTCCAGTCGCGCGCATTTACGTCGTCGTCACACACAATAACAAATTTGGTGTACATGAACTGCCGCAGGAATGACCAGACGCCAAACATTACCCGTTTAGCATGGCCCGCGTACTGCTTTTTAATCGTCACTACCGCCAGGCGATACGAACAGCCTTCCGGCGGCAAATAAAAGTCAACGATCTCCGGGAACTGCTTGATAAGAATCGGTACAAGCACTTCATTCAATGCCACGCCTAATACCGCCGGTTCATCGGGCGGGCGTCCGGTATACGTTGAATGATAGATCGCCTGATGGCGCTGCGTGATATGCGTCACGGTAAACACCGGAAAACTATCTACTTCATTGTAGTAGCCGGTGTGATCGCCGTAAGGTCCTTCCGGCGCCATATCGCCGGGCTCAATGTACCCTTCCAGGACGATTTCCGCACTGGCTGGCACTTCCAGATCGCTGGAAAGGCATTTCACTACTTCGGTTTTATTGCCGCGCAGCAAACCGGCAAATGCATATTCTGATAGCGTATCCGGCACCGGCGTGACCGCACCAAGGATGGTGGCTGGATCGGCACCCAGAGCGACCGAAACGGGAAAGCGTTTGCCAGGATGCACTTTGATCCATTCCTGATAATCAAGCGCGCCACCACGATGCGAAAGCCAGCGCATGATTAAACGATTTTTCCCAATCACCTGCTGGCGATAAATACCCAGATTCTGACGCTCTTTATGCGGCCCGCGCGTAACGGTCAGTCCCCAGGTAATAAGCGGTGCCGCGTCGCCAGGCCAGCATTTCATCACTGGAATACGCGATAAGTCCACTTCGTCACCGCTAAACACTACCTCCTGACAAGGCGCATTACGCAGACGCCTGGTCGGCATGTTTAATACCTGTTTGAACTGCGGCATTTTATCGAACAAATCACGGAAGCCTTTTGGCGGTTCAGGCTCCTTTAAAAACGCCAGCAATTTACCCACTTCACGCAGTGCGCTGACTTCTTCTTGTCCCATGCCCATTGCCACACGTTTCGGCGTGCCAAACAGATTACACAGCACCGGCATGTCGTATCCTTTCGGGTTTTCGAACAGCAATGCTGGTCCACCAGCACGCAAGGTACGGTCGGCTATTTCAGTCATTTCCAGTTCGGGGTCGATCGCCTGAGTAATGCGCTTTAACTCACCACGCTGCTCAAGTAGCGCGAGGAAGTCTCTTAAATCCTGATATTTCATGCAGCTTTAGCTTTCCGGCCAGAGTGAAGCGGCCATTATAGGGCCGAACATCTCGGTGTGTTGAGGTTTATGCGGCATCCTTATTTACAGCGAAAAGGAACCAGCGGTTGCAGTGCACTGACATCGTGATACGCCTGAATCGGCTGGTTATGACGGAACACTTTGAAGTCGTCGTCCCACACGCTGAAGTAACTAAGGCGATTATCGCTCACATGCAGAAAACTGCCTTCACGCAGTGCAATCACCGATTCTGCAGGATTAATGGCGCAAAACTCCGCCAGCCGCACATCACGGGTTTCACCCCTATGCCCGCTGACGTCCGCATCACTATAGTGTGGATTGATTTGTACCGGAAAAAGACCCAGCGCAGGTAACACCACGCTACTGCGAACCGGCATATCATTGGTTGTGCGGATAGTCGGCGTCGCCACGTTACAGCCTGCGCTCCAGCCAACATAGGGTACATTGCGTTCACGAACCGCACGCTGGATCGGCATAATTAAACCTTTTTCATGCAGCATCTGGTTTAAAAGCCACGTATTACCACCGCTGACTAGAATTAATTCTGCCTGATCAACAGCTTCAGGAGGCGATGAAAATTCCTGAATGCAGCGTACAGTAATGCCCAGCGACGCACTGAGATCGGCGGCACGCTGTTGCTGATCGCCACGAATAATCGCATAGGGAATAAAGAGCGCAGACGTGATCCTGCGCTGGGCAATCATCGTATGCAGCTGCGGCTGTGCGTAATCTAACAACGGTGCATCATCCGCCAGCTTGCCATTGCTTAACAGAAACAACTCCATCAGGTGATCCTTTTCACTCCGGTAATGGACATTGAGTCTGATACAGAGGGTAGCGGGACGTCAATTTTCAATCTGCTTTTCTGAAAGCATCTCGCAAGTTAAGAAAAGTCTCGGTTTATTTTTATCAGACGCCCCTTTCCGGGTTTCGATGCGCTATAACTCTGGCAGCAGGTTTGGTATTCTTAGCGTCCATTCGATGGGAGCGGTTATGGAATCCTGGTACTTACTCTATTGCAAACGTGGGCAGCTCTTGCGCGCTAAGGAGCATCTGGAACGGCAAGAAGTGAATTGCCTCAGTCCGATGATTGCGCTGGAAAAGATTGTGCGCGGCAAACGCACCACGGTAAGTGAACCGTTGTTTCCTAATTATCTGTTCATCGAATTTGATCCAGAATCGATTCACACTACCACGATTAGCAGTACACGCGGCGTCAGCCATTTTGTACGCTTCGGCGCAACGCCCGCGACGGTGCCATCCGCTGTTATCGAAGCGCTGCAAACCGATGCGCCGCAAATCCTGTTCGATCCAGACACCCCACAAATCGGTGACGAAGTGATCATCACCGAGGGGACTTTTGAAGGGTTACGCGCTATTTTTGCTGAACCCGATGGCGAAACACGTTCCATACTGCTACTCAATTTGCTTAATAAACAGGTAATGCGCAGCGTCGATAACAAACAATTTCGCAAGCTTTAAGCCAGTTTGAACAGCGTCCGGGCATTCTGATCCACACAGGTAGCCAGATCTTCAGCATCCTCTGCGCGCCAGTTAGCGACCTGCTGAACAAGATGCGGCAGAAAGCATGGCTCATTGCGACGAGAAGGTGGACGTGGACGCATATCGCGTGGCAACAGATAGGGCGCATCCGTTTCCAGCAGCAGGCGATCAGCTGGAATCAGCGGCAACATCTCACGTAGTTCCAGCCCACGGCGCTCGTCACATACCCACCCGGTAATCCCAACCGACAAACCTAATGCCAGACAGGCTTCCAGCTCATTACGCGTGCCCGTAAAGCAATGTATCACTGCGCCAGGCAGTTTCGGTAACCACGGCTCCAGTACCGCAACAAAGCGCTCATGCGCTTCGCGACAGTGCAGGAATACCGGCATATTCAGTTCCGCCGCCAGGGCTAATTGCGCATCAAAGGCATATTCCTGTTGCTGATGTGCAGATAAATTGCGATTGAAATCCAGGCCGCATTCACCAATTGCGACGACTTCTGGCTTTTCTGCCAGGCGGCGCAATGTGCTGGCGATTTCCGTTGACCATTCGCTGGCATGATGCGGATGCACGCCCGCCGTAGACCAGCAATAGTTTGGCTGTCCGGCAGCCAAACGCTGCGCCTGCTGGCTTTCCAGCGCATTGGTGCCGGTAATTAACATGCCGGTGACGCCCGCTTCACGTGCGCGTTTAACCACCTTTTCCCGATCGGAGGCGAATTGCGTGCTGGTCAGGTTTACACCGATATCAAACATAACTCTTCCCGTTATTTATAAAAAAGTCATAAACAAAAACCGCCCACATAGGCGGTTTGGATTCAACTTTAGCCCGCCAGGGCGGGGCACTCAGAACACAAACGTCAGGATTCGGTGTTATGTTCCTCATCCTGCTGTCGGCGGCCTTTCCCCACATAGTAACGAGAAAAGAATACGCCGACTTCAAACAGGCAGTACATCGGAATAGCGAGCAAAGTTTGGGAAAAAACGTCTGGCGGTGTCAGCAGCATGCCAACGACGAAAGCTCCCACCAGAATGTAAGGCCGCTTCTTTTTCAGATCCTCTGGACTGGTAATACCGGTCCAGCACAGCAATACGATGGCTACCGGAACCTCAAACGCTACGCCAAACGCCATAAACAGCGTCATAACGAAATCAAGGTAACTGGTGATGTCGGTTGCGATAGTCACACCCTGCGGGGCCGTTTTAG
The DNA here is from genome assembly GCF_030283135.1 of Mixta mediterraneensis. NCBI lineage: Bacteria > Pseudomonadati > Pseudomonadota > Gammaproteobacteria > Enterobacterales > Erwiniaceae > Mixta > Mixta mediterraneensis. The sequence continues at coordinate 35,286 of NZ_JASUAZ010000005.1, forward strand.
CAAAAAAACCAAACGCCAGCGGGAACACGATAAAGTAGGCAAACGCCACGCCGATATAAAACAGGAAGGTGCTAGAGAACAGTAGCGGCATGACCAGCTTGCGCTCATGCCGATACAACGCCGGTGCGATAAATGCCCAAACCTGATACAGGATCACCGGCACGGCGAGAAATACCGACACAATAATGGTGAGCTTTATCGGGGTGAAAAAGGGTGATGCCACATCCGTTGCAATCATGCTGGCACCAACCGGCATCTGACTGATCAGCGGTGAAGCCACCAGATGGTAGATGTCATTAGCAAAATAAATCAGCGCCAGGAAAATCACCAACACGGCGATAATGCAGTTCAGCAGGCGCTTACGCAGCTCAATCAGATGGCTGATGAGCGGTTGAGTATCTTCAACGGCCATTATCGTTCATCACTTGCAGAAGAGGGGGTTGCTGTGCTGCGCGCGGTGCCTGAAGCCTCGTCAGGTTTCGCCACCGACGTGGCTTCATGGCTGCCGGGAACCTGTGCAGGTGCGCTGGCCTGGCCTCCGGCGGCTGCGGGCGTCACAGGATAGGAAGTCTCGGCAGGTTGCTGCTGCGGAGCGTGAATGGTATTCGCTTCATCTTCCTCTTTTTCAATATCAACGCTCTGTTGATAAGAGCGTTTCATTGAATCTGCGGTTTTACGGAGCTCTTCCATTGACTCTTTTAGCTCAGGCGACAGCGTGCCGCGACCCGCCTCTTCGACCTTTTTCAGGCTGTCCTGCAATTCCTGCAGCTTCAGCTCCTGCGCCAGCTCATTTTGCACATTGGCTGCCAGCGAACGTATCGCCCTGATCCAGCCGACTACGGTTTTCACCGCAACCGGTAAACGTTGTGGGCCAAGTACGATCAACCCAATAACGAACACCAATACCAGTTCACTAAAACCAATATCGAACACGGTTTATACCTGCTTGTCGTTCTTGGCTTCTTCTTTGTTAGCCGAGGTTTGCTGTTTATCCGCCAGCGTTTTGGCGTTGAAGTCAGCATCCTGCTCTTTCGGTTGATCCTTTTTATCGTCCTCATCGCCCATGGCTTTTTTGAAACCACGAATAGAGGAACCTAAATCCGAACCCAGATTGCGTAATTTATTCGTACCAAACAGAAGTACAACGATTACGGCAATGATGATTAATTGCCAAATACTGATACCGCCCATGAGATAGCCTCTAATATTCTGTGAAAATTATTGCGTAATGTGTCGCGGAGAACCCTTATAAATTCGGGCCAGAGCGAGCGACATTACCGCTTTTTCGGTTGAACTGACAATCAGTTTGTCTTACGCCAGCCAATTAACCAAGAGACGAAACCCGCCGCCATTAATACAGCAGGAAAGAAGTCCCAGTCCGGTCGACTCAATAAGGCCACCGTACCACTTAATAGCAGCGTGGCGCCGACGCCAAACAAATACCGCGCCTGATGATGACGGGTACGCTGCGCATTGAGATCGCCCACTAACTTATCGACACTATGCCGTAAAAGCTTATGCTGACGCATGCTGTCATAGAACAGCTCCGGCAGTTCCGGCAATTTTTCTGCCCAGAACGGTGCTTTATCTTTCACCGCCCGAATGATGGCTGGAATACCAACCTGATCTTTAATCCAATCCTCAAGAAAAGGTTTTGCCGTCTTCCACAAATCCAGTTGTGGATAGAGCTGTCGTCCGATCCCTTCTATATAGAGTAGCGTCTTTTGTAACAGCACCAGCTGCGGCTGCACTTCCATATTGAAGCGGCGCGCGGTATTAAAGAGGTTCAGCAGTACATGACCAAAGGAAATCTCGGCCAGCGGCTTTTCAAAAATGGGTTCGCAGACAGTACGAATCGCAAATTCAAAGTCTTCAACGTTCGTATCTGGCGGGACCCAGCCTGAATCAACATGTAATTCCGCGACTTTCCGGTAGTCACGATTAAAGAAAGCGATGAAATTTTCGGCTAAATAACGTTTATCTTCTTTATTGAGCGAGCCAACGATGCCGCAGTCGATACCGATATATTGCGGATCTTCAGGATGGTCATAACTGACAAAAATATTGCCCGGATGCATATCGGCATGGAAAAAGCTGTCGCGGAACACCTGGGTAAAGAAGACCTGCACGCCACGCTCGGCCAGCAGTTTCATATTTACGCCGTGTTGCTCAAGCGTCGCCACGTCTGAAATCGGAATACCGTAGATCCGCTCCATGACTAACATCGACTCGCTGCAATAATCTGAATATATTTCAGGCACATAAAGCATGCGGCTGTCTTCGAAGTTGCGGCGTAACTGAATGGCATTCGCTGCTTCGCGCAGTAAATTCAGCTCATCAATCAAGGTTTTTTCATAATCCCGCACCACTTCCAGTGGACGTAAGCGGCGTCCATCCGGCAACAAACGCGGCACCCAGCGAGCCAGACGGTAGATCAGTTTCATGTCCGCTTTGATTACTGGCAGGATGTCCGGGCGAATCACTTTGATGACAATTTTTTTACCGTTCGATTTGAGTGTTGCAGTGTGTACCTGTGCTATCGAGGCTGAAGCCAGCGGCTTGATGTCAAAATCATCAAACCAGCTTTCAATCGGAGCGCCCATCGAACGTTCAATTTGTGCTTTAGCTTTAACGCCGTCAAAAGGCGCAACGCGGTCCTGCAAAATCGCCAGCTGATCGGCAATCACCGGCGGAAACAGATCGCGACGCGTTGAGAGCATCTGACCAAACTTAATCCATACCGGGCCGAGCTGTTCCAGTGCCATGCGCAGACGCGCACCTGTCGCTGCTTCAGAATGTTTGTTAGGGATCCAAAAAATGCAGCGACGCCAAAGGCGAAGCGGAAGAGTAATGCGCATTCGGGGAATTAATTCATCAAGGCCATACGTCAAAAAAACCTTAACGATGAAGTACAAGCGGCGGATTTCACCAAAACTCATTTCGCCTCCAGCTGCGCTAAACGCGTACTGAGCGCATCAAGCGAACGTTCCATCGCGTCTATCTCCTCAGAAAACCAGGCGAGTTCTAACGCGCCGGGTGCAACGCGCCACTCTTCGGTAATCGCCTGACCTAAATAATCCTGTCGCCGTTGCACTTCACTTTTGATAAAGCGCAATGCACGCTGCACGCCCTGGCTAATACCCTGGGCGGCAATATCACCCGTCCACGGTGCCAGATATTCGGCAGGATCCAGCTCGGCCAGATCCATTAGCGCAGAAAACTGCTGGACAACCTGTAAGTCTCCTTCAACTTCCAGCTCGCCGCTACGGATCAGGCGGGTAAGCTGTTGACGGTCTCGCAATTTCGGCAGCGTTTTCAACTGGGTAATTACCGTGCAATCACTGCTGCCCCGCCAGTCACCCAATACATCCAGCTGTTGTTCGCTGAACACCAGCACCAGCGGATGGGAAAATTCATTCAGGCGCAGCGTCAGTACTTTACCGGCCAGACGTTGACGCGCCGCTTTTAGTCCGCAGTCACGATACAACACGCGGTTTAGCACGGTCTCAATACCGGCAGTGATTAAGGGCGTAAAAGTCATCACCATACCGTTTAAAACTTAAATCCGCGGTGTAGCGCGACGATGCCGCCGGTCATGTTGAAGTAGGTGGTATTTTCAAAACCAACATCATTCATCATCGCCTTTAGGGTTTCCTGATCGGGGTGCATGCGGATTGATTCAGCCAGATAGCGATAGCTTTCTGCGTCTTGCGCCACCAGTTGTCCGATGCGTGGCAGGATGTGGAATGAATACGCATCATAAGCTTTGCTCAACGGCTCAATGACGGGTTTGGAAAATTCCAGTACCAGCAAACGACCGCCCGGCTTTAGCACGCGAAACATGGAAGCCAGCGCTTTCTCTTTTTCAGTCACGTTACGCAGGCCGAAGGAGATGGTAATGCAGTCAAAATAATTATCCGGGAACGGCAGCGCTTCGGCATTTGCCTGAACATAGTTGACGTTGCCAACCACACCACGATTACGCAGCTTCTCGCGGCCCATTTTCAACATTGAGCTATTGATGTCGGCCAGTACCACCTGACCCGTTTCGCCCACCAAACGGGAGAATTTTGCGGTCAAATCGCCGGTTCCACCCGCCAGATCCAGGACACGCTGTCCACGGCGAACGCCGCTGCTGTCGATGGTAAAACGCTTCCAGACACGATGGATGCCAAACGACATCAGGTCGTTCATCACGTCGTATTTTGCCGCTACGGAATGAAACACGTCCGCGACTTTATCGGCCTTCTCACTTTTAGCGACCGTCTGAAAGCCAAAATGGGTGGTTTCCTGCTGTGATTCATCTGCCATCGGTTTACCTGCTCCACAAATAATTCTTCCCGAAGTGTATCAGAGTCACGGAGGTCAGGCACGTTGCGCCCGTGCTATTCGTGGAGACGTCTCACACGTAAGCCGCTGTCATCCGCTTCGTTTTCCTCTTGCTGCTCGTCAGCAGGTTCACTTTCTGGCCTGGCACGTTCCACCAGCAACGGATTAATGGAACGCTTCACCTCAACGCCAAGATCGCGAAATACTTCAGTTTGCGCGATCAAATTGCCGCGCCCCTCTGCCAGTTTTTTCATCGCTTCACGATAGCTGTTTTGCGCTTTATCCAGATTGACGCCAATGCCGCTCATGTCGTCAACAAACAGCCGCATTTTATCGTATAACCTTGCCGCGCGATCAGCGATACGCTGCGCATTGCGACTTTGGTGCTCATAGCGCCAAAGGTTATTGATTGTACGCAGCGCAACTAACAGTGTGGTTGGGCTGACCAGCATAATATTTTGCTGCAACGCTTCGCTGATTAATTCAGGCTGACGATCGATTGCCAGCAAAAAGGCCGGTTCTACCGGGATAAACATCAACACATAATCCAGCGATCGTAAACCGGGCAATTGTTGATAATCTTTGCGTCCCAGCAAGCGGATGTGTCCGCGCATTGCGCTGATATGTGCCTGAATTGCCTGTTCGCGATCGGCTTCACTTTCCGCATTAAAGTAGCGTTCATACGCCACCAGCGTCATTTTGGCGTCAATCACCACATCTTTGTCTTGCGGTAAACGGACGATGACATCGGGTTGCATCCTGCCCTGCTGTTCTGCCTGAATGCTGACCTGAGTTTCGTATTCATAACCTTCGCGTAGCCCGGATGCTTCCAGTACGCGGCTCAGGACCACTTCTCCCCAGTTGCCTTGAATTTTATTGTCGCCTTTTAGCGCCTTTGTCAGATTGATCGCTTCTTGCGCCATCTGCGCATTTAACTGCTGAAGCTGGCGGATTTCATGGGTTAGCGTATGGCGTTCGCGCGCTTCTACTCCAAAACTTTCATGCACCTGACGACGAAAACCGTCCAGCTGTTCACGTAGTGGACCGATCAGGCTGTTCAGGCTTTGACGGTTTTGCTCATCGACGCGCCGCCCGCTGTTTTCAAAAATACGATTGGCAAGATTTTCAAACTGGGCGCTGAGGCGCTGTTCACTGTTGGTCAGCAAGCGCTGTTTCTCTTCAGCGGCAAAGCGCGTTTCTTCAAGACGAATGGTAACTTCGCGAAGTTCAGCTTCCTGGGCGCTGTTCACTTCCAGCTGATTACGCAACTCGCGATTCAGCTGTTCGCTTTCACCGCGCCAGTAATCAAGCTGCTGCAGGCGCTCATTGGCCCCGCTCAGCGCACCATGCAGGTGATGCAATTCCTGCTCACGCTGTTGCGATTGTTGCTGAAGTTGTTCGATATGCTGTTGCTGACGCTGCTGTGCCGCTTCTAACAGACGACGCTCGGTAGCAAAACTGGCTAATTGTTGGCTGGCGCGTAATTGCGCCAGCATCCAGCCAATGCCCAGGCCGGCCAGCGCCAGACAGGCACTGATGATGATGTGCTGATCCATGATTCCCCCGCCACATACGTTGCTGAGAGAAAAGGTAGAGTCGCACTGTATGAATGTCCAGACAATTTTGCCCGACAGGCAGGCCTTACGCCGCCTTAAAAGCCCCTTGTCGGTTTGCAATGCCCGCCAGGAAGCACGGCGCTGGCAACCCGCGCAACAAAGTAGCGTTTTTCCATAGCGGGATCGGGAAAAAGGAAGCGCGATCGGGAAACATCGTATTGCATATAAGCATTCGCAGGCTCAGCTGAAGCAGGCGGATTTAAACCAGGCAGCAGGCGGCTCTCTCACTCCTGAAACCTGCTGCCGTGCGCGTTATAGCAAGCGACGCGCCGCTTCTACGACAATCTTCACCGCATCGCTTTCGGTCTGTTTCATGGTTACCGCATCCGGGATCTCTTTCTGCGTGCGATTGACGATAACACCCGCCACCATACCAGCACGCAGTCCCTGACTGGCGCACATGGTTAATAACGTCGCGGATTCCATCTCATAATTCAGCACCCCCATTTGCTGCCACTCTTTCATCGATCCCTGAAAGCGGTTTACCACACGGCCCGAGAAGGTGTCATAGCGTTCCTGGCCTGGGTAAAACGTGTCGGACGACGCGGTAACACCGATATGGGTGGTGGCTCCGCACGCTTCTGCGGCCGCAACCAATGCGGTCGTGCAGGTAAAATCGGCCACCGCTGGAAACGCCATAGGGGCAAAATGCAGGCTGGCACCGTCTAAACGCACGGATGCGGTGGTCACTAAGACATCACCCACATTTATATGCGGCTGAATCGCGCCGGTCGTGCCAACGCGCAGAAAGGTGCGCACACCAAGTTGAGCCAGCTCTTCAACCGCAATTGACGTTGACGGGCCACCGATACCGGTCGAACACACGACAACCGGCTTGCCGTCCAGTTTTGCCAGCCACGTCGTAAATTCGCGGTGCGACGCCAGATGCTGTGCATTCTCCATTAACCCGGCGATTTTTTTAACGCGCTCTGGATCGCCAGGCACAATGGCTAAAGTCGCTCCCTGCAAATCGGCTTTGGTAAGGCCAAGGTGGAAAACGTCAGATTGTGACATATCAGACTCCTGATTGAAGGAAAGTAACGCGCCACTCTACGTCAGCCTGCGCGATAAATATGTGATAGCAATCAATATAAAAAATGAAAATTACATTTCATATCAAAATAAATGTGATGAATATCACGCATTAAGATCAAGTCATCCTTCACTGCTACAAGCGGTGCTGTGTAACCCGTCATCGCAATGTTAAAGAGATAGGTGATTTTATCTGTTGCTAACTCTGCTACCCCTTGTCTGGTCCATGTGAGATCTGGCCAGGCTATAGTTACGTGATCGCGCTATTTGCTTGCACGGAGAGAACAATGAAAACCGAAGATAATATGGCACAAAAATCTGCTGGAGGCGGCTTTGCACCTGCGGTACAACCCACTGCTTCTACAACCATTATTACTGAAAGCCCTGCTATTCAATCCGGCGAAACCTCGGTTCCAAGTCAGGGCGAGAATATGCCCGCGTTTTATGCCAGGCCAAAAGATGTTGAAGGGCCGTTACCGATGGTCCTGGTGGTGCAGGAAATTTTCGGCGTACACGAACACATTCGTGATATTTGCCGCCGTCTGGCGCTGGAAGGTTATCTGGCCATTGCGCCCGAACTGTATTTCCGCGAAGGAGATCCGAGCGAATACGATGATATTCCGACGTTGTTTAAAGAGCTGGTAAGTAAAGTACCGGATACGCAAGTGTTATCTGATCTTGACCACGCCGCAAACTGGGCGTCTCGCCACGGCGGCGATATTCGCAGAATGGGCATTACCGGTTTCTGTTGGGGTGGTCGCATCAGCTGGCTTTACGCAGCGCATAATCCGCAGCTTCGTGCCGCCGTAGCATGGTATGGTCGCCTGACAGGCGATAAATCCATGAAACAGCAAAAACATCCGATTGATATTGCCGTTGATTTATCCGCACCCGTTCTGGGCTTATATGGCGGTCAGGATGACGGCATTCCGCTGGAAAGCGTTGAACAGATGCGCCAGGCGCTGCATGCCGCCAATGCCAAAGCTGAAATCATCGTCTACCCCGAAGCCGGACATGCATTTAATGCTGATTATCGTCCAGGCTATCATGCCGAGTCTGCCAGAGATGGCTGGGCGCGTATGCTTGCCTGGTTCAGGCAATATGGCGTTGCGCCATCCGCTTAGTAAAAAAGGGGCGCCTCAGCGCCCCAACACTTCAATACCAAACCGTTTAAACAGTTTCACCACGCAATTTTTTCGCCGCTTTTACCATGTTAGCCAGCGCCTGACGCGTTTCGGTCCAGCCACGTGTTTTCAGGCCGCAGTCTGGGTTTACCCATAAACGCTCTTCTGGAATACGCTGCGCCGCTTTTAGTAACAGCGCCTCCATCCACTCCACGCTCGGCACGTTTGGCGAATGAATGTCATACACGCCTGGGCCAATTTCGTTCGGATATTCAAAAGTTTCAAAAGCTTCCAGCAGATCCATATCTGAACGTGAGGTTTCAATGGTGATCACATCCGCATCCAGCGCCGCAATAGAATCCATGATGTCGTTGAACTCGCAATAACACATATGTGTATGAATTTGCGTGTCATCTTGCGCTACGGCTGCATTCAGACGGAAAGCGTCAACCGCCCAGGCCAGATAGGCAGCCCAGTCTGACTGATGAAGCGGCAGACCCTCGCGTAACGCCGGCTCATCAATCTGAATAATGCCGATACCGGCTTTTTCCAAATCTTCCACTTCATCACGCAGCGCCAGCGCAATTTGTCTGGCAATGGTTTCACGGGTCACGTCTTCACGCGGAAACGACCAGCAAAGAATCGTTACCGGACCGGTCAACATGCCTTTTACCGGCTTGTCAGTCAGCGATTGCGCATATTTCGCCCATTCTACGGCGATAGCTTCAGGACGGCTGACATCACCGATGATTACGGGCGGCTTCACGCAGCGCGAACCATAGCTCTGCACCCAACCATTTTGCGTAAACACGAAACCATCCAGATGCTCGCCGAAATATTCGACCATATCGTTACGTTCGGCCTCTCCATGCACCAGCACGTCCAGCCCTAAACGCTCCTGCTCAACAATCGCCTGCCTGATGTGTCCGGCAATACCAGTGCGGTAGTGATTGCTGTCCAGACGACCCTGTTTGAAGTCAAGACGCAGCCCGCGAATTTCGGTGGTCTGCGGGAAAGAACCGATAGTGGTGGTCGGCCAGGCCGGCAGGTTAAACCGTTGGCGCTGCGCTTTCGCACGTTCGCCATAGGCGCTCTGACGCTCACTGTCCTGGGCAGTAATGGCTTGCAGACGTTTGCCAACGGCGGCATTGTGCACACGGCTTGAGTGAGCGCGTGCACGAACTGGCGCACTCCACGCTTCCAGCGATGCCGCATCGTGGTTATTCAGCGCGTTACTTAGCAAAGAAAGCTCTGCGCACTTCTGAAGGGCAAAAGCAAACCAGCTTTTCACTTCTTCGTCCAGACGCGTTTCCACGCTCAGATCAATTGGGCTGTGCAGCAGCGAGCAGGAGGTGCCAATCCACAGTTGTTCACGTTGACCTGTCAGCGGTTGCAGGCGCTCGAACCAGCTGCTCAGATCGGCACGCCACACGTTACGGCCATTAATCACGCCAAGCGAAAGCAGCCAGGAAGCCGGAAGTTGCTGGTTCAGCGCCTGAATGTCATCACGTCCGTGCACCAGGTCAACATGCAGTCCCTGCACTGGCAGTTCACGAATCACATCAATGTTCTGACCGATACTGTCGAAGTAAGTCGTCAGCAGCAGTTTGCTCTGGCCTTGCAGTGCAGCGTAAGCCGGTTTAAAGGCGTCGCGCCAGGCTTGTGGCAATTCCAGCGCCAGGGCAGGCTCATCAATCTGTACCCACTCAATATCTCGTTTAGCCAGTTCAGCTAATACTTGCTGATACACCGGCAAAATAGCGTTCAGTAACGACAGGCGATCAAATTGTTCGCCCTTTACTTTACCCAGCCACAGATAGGTTAGCGGGCCAAGCAAAACCGGTTTGATTTTGTGACCCAGCGCCAGCGCTTCGTCAACTTCATCCAGTAACTGCGTCCAGGTCAGTTTGAACTGCTGGCCTTTGATAAATTCCGGCACCATATAGTGATAATTGGTGTTAAACCATTTGGTCATTTCAGCAGCAGCGGCAGGCTCGCCCGTCGGCGCCCGGCCACGACCCAGGCGGAACAGCGTGTCGAGATCGACAGAACCTTCTTTATTCTGGTGGCGCGCGGGTACATTTCCCAGCAGCAGGCTGGTGGTCAGCACATGATCATACCAGGCGAAGTCCCCCACCGGCAGCAGATCTACTCCCGCGTCTTTCTGTTGTTGCCAGTGACGTGCCCGCAGCTCGCGGCCTACCGCCAGTAATTCTTCCTGGCTGCTGTGACCGGCCCAGTAGCTTTCCTGGGCCTTTTTTAGTTCGCGATGCAGGCCAACACGTGGAAAGCCGAGAGTATGGTTCAGAATGGTCATTTGCTGTTCTCCAGATATTCTTTCACTTTGGCTTAGGACTGGCAGCCAAAGATGTTTAGCCGTCCAGATGTTTACACCGCTATATTCTGCGGGTACTGTATGTTCCTCAAGCGCAATTTGTTCAATTCGATATGAAGGACTCTCATGATCGAACTCAAGCACCTGCGGACGCTTCAGGCTCTGCGTAATACGGGATCGCTGGCTGCTGCGGCTGCCCAGCTCCATCAGACGCAATCAGCGTTGTCACATCAGTTCAGCGATCTGGAGCAGCGGCTGGGATTCCGCCTGTTCGTCCGTAAAAGCCAGCCGTTGCGATTTACGCCGCAGGGAGAAATTTTGTTACAGCTGGCAGAACAAGTGCTGCCGCAAATTCAGCAGGCACTGCAAGCCTGCCACGAGCCACATCAGACCACGTTGCGTATAGCCATTGAATGCCACAGCTGTATTCAATGGCTGACGCCAGCACTGGATAACTTCCGTCAGAGCTGGCCGCAGGTGGTGATGGATTTCAAATCCGGTGTCACCTTTGATCCGCAGCCAGCGCTGCAGCAGGGTGAGCTGGATGTAGTGCTGACCTCTGACATTCTGCCGCGCTCCGGCCTGTTCTATTCACCCATGTTTGATTTTGAAGTGCGATTAGTTCTGGCGCCGGATCACCCACTGGCGCAGGTTGAACATATCTCCCCGGAAGATCTTGGCGATGAAGTGTTGATGATTTATCCGGTGCAGCGTCAACGGCTTGATATTTGGCGTCATTTCCTGCAACCCGCTGGCGTTAGCCCAGCGTTGAAAAGTGTCGATAACACCTTGCTATTAATTCAGATGGTGTCGGCACGCATGGGCATTGCCGCATTGCCGCACTGGGTCGTGGAAAGTTTTGAAAAACAGGGATTAGTGGTGACGAAAACGTTAGGTGACGGATTATGGAGTCGGCTTTATGCAGCCGTTCGTGACGGCGAGCAGCGCCAACCCGTGCTGGAAGCCTTTATCCGCTTTGCTCGCCAGCATGCCTGTGATCATTTGCCTTTTGTACGCAATGCCCAACATCCGGGAATGCTGTTGCAGCGATAATCCAGCCCATAAACCTGCGCGAATGCCGGCAAAATCCCCTATAATGCGCAGCCTGTCGACTGACCATAAGAAGATTTCACCATGACTAACAATGATATTCTGCGCAGCGTGCGCTACATGCTCGATTTGAGCGATGCCAAAATGGTGGCAATTTTTGCGCTGGCAGGCTGCGATGTGCCGCAAGCCGATGTGCAAACGTGGTTGAAGAAGGATGACGACGCGGCATTTCGTCCGTGTCCAGACGTATTGATGGGTTACTTCCTGAATGGATTGATTTTCCATCGCCGCGGCAAAAGTGAAGATATGCCGACTCCTTCCATTGAGCGCAAAATGAATAACAATATTTTCATGAAAAAGTTGCGTATTGCCTTCGATTTGAAAACTTCTGATATTCCTGACGTGCTAAAACGCGCCAACTTTACGGTTTCTCAGGCAGAAATAGGCGCTATCTTCCGTAAACCCGATCATAAGAACTATCGCGAATGCGGCGATCAGATTATGCGTAACTTTCTCAAAGGGCTGGCGATGATTCATCGGCCTAAAACGGGTAAACCTGCCTGAGTTCCGCTACATCGCTGTTCAGCCAAAAAAGGCGATCCCGACCCATAAAGCTGTGCGATCGGGCTCGCTCTTCCTGATTTATCGTCATTCAATCATGTTGTTAAATTTACTTCGGGCTATGCCCAATTACCCAGCGTTTATGCACCCATAGCGACGCGATAATCACTAACGCACCCGCGATAAAACCTGGCCAGTGTGGCTGTTGCTGCCAGATGGCCAGGTTAACCAGCAACCCGGCTGGCACATGCATATTGTTCATAATGCCCAGCGTTCCTGCATCAACCTGGGTGGCGCCGTAATTCCACATGAAGTAACCCAGACCAGAGGCCGCTACGCCTAACCACACCAAAATGCTCCATTGCAGCGATGTAGTCGGAAGTTTGCTGGGATTTCCCCATATGCTCCAGGCGATAGCTGCGATCATGACGGCGCCCAGGTAAAACCAGGAAAACGCCGTGTGCTGCGGCATCGGGCGCGTTTCCTGTAGCCGCTTATAGCCCACCATTCCCGCCGCAAAGCAGATATTCGACAGCTGTACCAGCATCAATCCAAACCAGAAGTTATCGCTGACTTTGTCATAGCGAATGATTGCTGCCCCTGCGACGGCCAAAAGTGCGCTGAATAGATAGCCGATGCGCAGCGGCCGCTTGCTGATCAGATCATAAATCAGGGTTACATACAGCGGCGTCATTACGGTGAACAGCAGGAACTCGGACACGCTAAGGTAAAGGTAGGCTTCAAAACTTATCAAATACATAATGCCTAATTGCAGCATTCCCACCAGCATATAAAGCAGTAGCGTTGAAGGGCGATAGCCACGCCAGCGCAAGAATGGCAAAAACACCAACGCCGCCAGCGACAGCCGCATGAAAACAGAGAACCAGGTATCAACCTGGCCAGCAAGGTATTCTCCGATCAGGCTAAAAGAAAAAGCCCAAAGAATGGTGGTAACAATCAATAACAGCACGGTAACAGCCCCGATTTTGACGAATGCGCCAGTTTAAACAAAGTGCCAGAAGAAGGCTGTTTTATCTGGTTTACAACTGCATCAAAAATAGGCAGACACGCCTCTTTTTTCGAACCGTCCCCTAAAAGCGAACGTTCACTTTCTTAAAACAAAAAAGTCCTGACGCATAATGTGCCATTTTTGTTCACCAACCCACCGCCCGTTACAGAAATGAAGCGCTTTCGCGACTTGTCACAGCAACACGCTGAAACCATTCCTGTTCTCTGCCAAAGGATGCTATTTCCTTTTATGAATACGCTGATATTCCCGGCTCGCTGCTGTGTGGCGGGATACCGGATAAAATCTTCGCGGTCATCACCTGCAGCCGGGCTATTCGACGAGCCTGGCGCCGCTGGTGCTATTGTGGATTATTGAATGGAACGAGAGTTACTTAGCGATAATTGTTGGCTGCGTTCTGGCAGTGATTCTGCTGTTGTTAAGCATGAAACGGCCATAACACAAAAAAACGGCGGGCTGAGCTGCTAAAAAAGGCCGGTTGTACTAACCGGCCATTCCGTTATGACATAAATAAGGCTCGCAACGCCTGCGGCACGGCATCTTCTGCATTCGTGCCAATTACCTCTAAGTCAGGCAAGGTATCTTTTAACCGCTGCTGTGCGTTTCGCATAATGTAACCCTTACCCGCCATGCTCAGCATTTCAACATCATTCATACCATCACCAAAGGCAATGCACTCTTTCAGTGAGTAGTTTAGCCGCTTTGCGACGGCTTCCAGCGCATGGCCTTTCGACACGCCGCCCGCCATCACTTCCAGACAGGTTGGCAGCGAAAAACTCACGTTCACGCGATCGCCCCAGCGCGCTTCGATTGCCTGTTCCAGCGGGATCAGCTGCTCAGGATCTTCGCAGGTAAAAAAGACTTTGCTGATGCCATCGGTCGGTAACAGGCCTGGCTCATAGACTTGATAATTGAATACCGACTCGCGGAAATAATCCTGTTCAGCCGGACGTGAACGACTCACAAGCCACTCATCATCACGATAAACGTGCGTCAGAATTTCAGGATGATGGTATTGCAAGCCATAAAGATCGCTCGCAATATCCTGATCCAAATTAAGGCTAAAGATCAGTTCGCCATCAGCATTGTGCACACGGGTACCGTTTGAGGTGATCATGTAAGCCGGAATGCCAAGCTTGTCACGCATCTGACCAACATCAATATGATGGCGACCAGTCGCGAAAACGAAGTGAATGTCATACACCATCAGTTTTTGCAGCGTTTCGCGGGCAAAAGGGGTAATACGATGTTCGGGGGAAAGCAGCGTGCCATCCAGGTCGGATGCAACGATGTGATACATGAAAACCTCGGGTATCTGGTTCAGAAGGCCGTAGCCACTCAGGTAAATGAAACTATCTAACGATGAGACGAAAAGAAGTCGATCACCGTATTCAGCGCTTCGGCGCGCATTTCGTCTTTTTCAAACAAGATCTCATGTCGCGCGCCCTGTATTATTCGCGGCGTTCCACCTTCGCAGGGATGACCTGCCGCTGCCATCGCGGCACAAAAGAGATCCTGCGAACGGTTGTCCACGACACGATCGTCGCTGGCTTGTAATAACAAAACTGGCGTGGTGATTTTGTCCACCTGGCTAATAATGTTGCGGCCAGCGTGAATGCCTTCCCGCACCCAGTGATAAGTGGGTCCACCGACGCGAATCGCCGGATCGTCAGCATAAAAACGCAAATTACGACGATAACGCTCTGCGCTGTGTGTTAACCGGTTAATGCCAAACGGGTGCGCCCGCCAACGTCCGGTGCCTAATGCATAGCCATCACGCAAGGCGGGACGTTTTTCAGCCCAGTCGAGAATACGGTGCGCCATCCATTCTGGTAACGGCAGAGCAATGCCAAACATCGGCGCCACCAATGCCACACCGTGAAACGCCTGCGGCTGGCGCGTCAGAAACAACGTCAAAATCGCGCCACCCATTGAATGCGCCAGGGCATAACGCTGTTGATAGTGCCCGCCAACGATCTCTTTTAAATAGAGCGTTTCCAGATCATCAACGTAATGGGTAAATTCAGCCACATGACCACGATGCGAATCTCCCAGTAATCGATCAGATCGACCCTGCCCGCGATGATCAAGGATGATCACGTCAAAGCCACAGTGAAACAGATCGTACGCCAGCTCAGGGTACTTTACGTAACTCTCAATGCGGCCCGGCACAATTAAAATGACACGCGTATGTTGCGGTGAAGTGAAGCGCACATAGCGCAGGGTAAGATTTTCTACCCCGGTAAACTCCCCTTCTTCGCGGCGATGCCAAAAGTCCAGCAGCGGACCGGTCGCAAAGGCGGCGAATGCTTTTTCACGCCGAAGCCAGCTGGCTTTGTGTTGATTCATTCGCCCTCCTGTTTACGCTGGAAAAGTGTCTGATCTGCCGCGTGTCGCCCATAGCGCCGCGTTTATTTCTGGCGTATTGTGTCACACTTCCGACCATACAGGGAACGTGGCCCATGACCATCGAATGGTGGCTGACCTATCTTTTTACCACCTCAATTCTCAGTTTATCGCCCGGCTCTGGAGCGATTAATACCATGAGTACCGGCATTAGCCACGGCTATCGCGGGGCAGTGGCCTCCATTGCTGGCCTGCAGCTTGGTCTGTCGCTGCACATCGTGCTGGTCGGCGTTGGCCTTGGCGCACTGTTTTCACACTCGCTGCTGGCGTTTGAAATACTTAAATGGGCAGGCGCAGCGTATCTGGTCTGGCTTGGCATTCAGCAATGGCGTTCAGCAGGCGCTATCGATCTTAAGGCCGTATCCAAAGCGATGCCACGCCGTCGCCTGTTTAAACGAGCGCTGCTGGTAAACCTCACCAACCCGAAAAGTATCGTGTTTCTTGCCGCGCTGTTTCCGCAATTTGTCCTGCCGCACCAACCACAACTGGCGCAGTTTCTGGTGCTGGGCATAACCACGGTAGTGGTGGATATTCTCGTGATGATTGGTTATGCCACATTAGCAACACGCATCGCAATATGGATTAGAGGACCAGACCAAATGAAGCTGCTGAATCGCTCATTTGGCGGAATGTTTATTGCAGTCGGCGCGCTACTGGCCTGTGCAAGAAAAGTTGTCTGACTGGCCCCTTTTTTCTTTATACCGGCCGCTGGGTCACAGCCCGCTCGGTAGCGGTCAGTGCGCCGTCCCATATGATATTACGTGAGGAGGACGAGCCTTGCCCGATGCCGGGCGGGTCAGGTAAACCCGCGCTTAACGTGCGATGATCAAATGAATACCGAATCCGGCGAATAATACGCCCGCCATGCCATCTACCCACTTCGCTAAACGCTGATATTTGTCCCGCACCCACGGCATGGCAAAAATCGACGCCACCAGCGTAAACCACGCGAACGTCTCGCCGACAATTAACAGAAACAGCCCCCAACGCTCCATCGCCCCCACATCGTTACCCACAAACAGTGAGAAAACGCTACCGAAGTAAATAATCGCTTTTGGATTCGACAGGTTGGTGAGAAAGCCTTTCAGGAAGCTCATGCCTTTATTAGGCAGCGCGACTGTTGGCTCTGGCGAATGGGGCTGCTTATGGCGCTGACGTGCCGAACACATTAACTGCCAGCCCATCCACAACAGATAAATACCGCCGCCAACCATAATAATTTGGTGCAGCCACGCCATTTTCTGCAGAATCAGATGCAGGCCCATCAGGGCGACACCCGCCCAGATAACAATGCCCAGCGTGATGCCAAACACGCCCATCATCGCTTCTTTGCGGGAGCGGCTGGCCGCCGTTTGCGACACAAAAAAGAAGTCCGGGCCAGGACTCATCAGCGCCACCAAATGTACCAGCGCAACCGTAGCAAATAACATCAACATAACTGGCATCCTTTATTCTTCATCAATATGCTCTTTGATCATCACCAAAAAGGGTTTACCAAAGCGCTCCAGCTTGCGGTGTCCAACGCCGTTAACGCTTAACATCTCTGATGCGCTAAGCGGTATCTGCTCCGCCATTTCAATTAACGTGGCATCGTTGAATACCACATAAGGCGGGATATTTTCTTCATCAGCGATGGCTTTACGTAACTTACGCAGTTTGGCAAACAGTTTGCGATCATAGTTGCCGCCATGAAACTTCGCCGAACCGTTGTACTTAGATTTGGCGGTAATCAGTCGCGGCACCGCCAGCATCAGCGGCACTTCGCCGCGCAATACCGGACGTGCCGCTTCAGTCAGCTGCAAAGCTGAATGCATAGCAATATTTTGCGTCACCAGACCCAAATGGATTAACTGACGCAGTACGCTCACCCAATGTTCATGGCTGTGATCTTTACCCAGGCCATAAACGGGCAGTTTGTCGTGACCCTGTTCACGGATACGCTGATTATTTGCGCCGCGCAGAACTTCAACAATGTAACCCATGCCGAAACGTTGCCCAACGCGATAAATACCGGAAAGCGCTTTTTGCGCTTCGACTAATCCGTCATAACGCTTGGGTGGATCAAGGCAGATGTCGCAATTGCTACAAGCCTGCTGGCGACCTTCACCAAAGTAGTTCAGCAGCACGAGACGACGACAGGTTTGCGCCTCGGCAAAGGCATTCATCGCGTTCAGTTTGTGACGTTCTATATCCTGCAACGGACCCGGCGCTTTCTCTTCAAGGCACTTACGTAGCCATGCCATATCGGCCGGATCATACAACATCATCGCTTCTGCGGGTAAACCGTCACGGCCAGCGCGACCGGTTTCCTGATAATAGGATTCGATGTTGCGTGGAATATCGAAGTGCACCACAAAACGTACGTTGGGCTTGTTGATGCCCATGCCAAACGCCACAGTAGCCACCACGATTTGCAAGTCATCCCGCTGAAATGCTTCCTGCACCCGGGCACGCTGTTGGCTGTCAATACCGGCATGATAAGCCCCTACGCTCAGGCCACGGCTCTGCAGCCGTGCAGCGGTATCCTCTACTTTTGCCCGGCTATTACAGTAAATAATGCCGCACTTGCCGCGCTGATCCTGTACATAGCGCAACAGCTGATCGGTGGGTTTAAACTTCTCCACCAGCGTGTAGCGAATATTAGGACGATCGAAGCTGCTGATCTGGATCAGCGGATCATGCATGTGCAGCAGGTTAACGATGTCGTTACGGGTAGTTTCGTCGGCGGTGGCGGTCAATGCCATGACCGGGAGATCAGGGAAGCGCTGACGCATTTTCCCCAGCGCGCCATATTCCGGGCGGAAATCATGGCCCCATTGTGAAATACAGTGTGCTTCATCAACCGCTAGCATTGACGGCTGCCAATGCGCCAGATTTTCAAGAAAGTTGTCCATCATCAAGCGTTCTGGCGCGATATACAGCAGCTTCACGCGCCCGGTACGGCAATCTGCCATCACCGCCTGCTGCTGCTCACGCGTCATCGTAGAATTCAGGCAAGCCGCTGCCACACCGTTGGCCAGCAACTGATCAACCTGATCTTTCATCAGCGAAATGAGCGGTGATACCACCAGCGTCAGCCCGTCACGCACCAGCGCGGGGATCTGATAACACAGCGATTTACCACCGCCGGTCGGCATCACCACCAGACAATCCCGCCCATTCAGCGCTTCATTGATAATTGTTTGCTGTCCGGGGCGAAATTGTTGATAGCCGAAGGTATTTTGCAATACCTGCTGCGCCAACGCTTCTTGATTAAGAACTGCCGAGGTTGCCACTGTATTCCTGTTTTACGTCGTTGATCAGAAGAGGTCGTTCAGCGTCACGCCCACACCAATTCGTGTTTGACGATGGTTGTAGTCGATCAGCGATTCGCCATAACCGCTGTACAGCTGGGTATAAAAGCGAACATGTTGCGTGACAGGATAGCTCCAGCCCAACTGCGCGCCGCCATAACCGGTATTCCAGTTGTATTGGCCTTCCACACTGAAGATATTGTCACCCATCATGTAACCGAGCTTCAGGCGGTAATAACCCATGTATTTGGTCATGTCTGGGTTATCATCATTTTTTTCATTCTCGGGGATGCGATACCACGGTTTGATTTCAGCCAGAAAATTGTCATGTTGCGCCATCAGGCGTGCGTAGACACGGTTCCAACTGCGTGAAGTCGGGTCACTACGGCCATTTGATTCATGGTTCAGACCCACTTCAACATCCCGTAACGTCCAGCCCGCGAAGGAGTAATCTGTCGCCCAGCCCAGAAAAATTTGCGGTTCGTAGTTAGTTTCACGAAACGGCGCAGACTGGCTTTGATTCGATAGCTGCCACCACGAACGTTGCGTATAAGACGCCCCTAATACGGAATTATCGCCCAGAATACCGCGCCACAGAGGAAATGCCAGACTGAGCTGAAATTTCACTTCATCTTTACGGGCATCCTTACCCCAGCCATAAGAGGAAATCGCCTCTTTATTCATGTTGCTGGTATAGGTGTAGAGTACGTAGTTGCTTTCATACGGATAAAGCACGAACGGGTTATCATGCTTTTCCAGCATGTTGGCAATAATACTACCGCGGACTTGCGGTGTATCATGGATTTCTCGAATCGTGGCTTCATCTGCCTGCGCCAAAGCAGAAAGTAACAGCATTGCCGCCAATAAGGCGCGGTACTTACGCATAAAATTCTCCGATGAGCGCTGCGTACTTAAAATAGCGGTGTGAATATCTTAAAAAAGCAGGTCATTCTACACGCAAATGAACCTTAAGATGAGCGCAGATTTCCTAAACTGGAAAGCCCCTCGCGAGGGGCATAGAATACATATCTCATTAAAATTTCGCGCCATTTGGCGATCATTTTCGGGACAATAAACCATGTCATCAGGGCTGTTGACTCAGCAGGAAGCGCGCCGCCTTATCGGTGAAATTTTTGTTTATCATATGCCGTTTAATCAGGCATTAGGGCTGGAGCTGGATCGCCTTGAACCTGAGTATGCGGAACTGAGCTTTGCCAATAAAACCATGCTGGTTGGCAACGCCGCACAGCAGATACTTCACGGTGGCGTGATCGCTTCAGTATTGGATGTCGCGGCAGGCATGGTCTGTGTGAGCCACGCGCTAACACGACAGGAAAATATCAGCGAAGAAGAGTTACGTCAGCGCCTGTCGCGCATGGGAACCATTGATATGCGCGTCGATTATTTACGCCCAGGGCGCGGCGAACGCTTTACTGCCACTAGCAGCCTGCTGCGTGCCGGTAATAAAGTCGCGGTAGCGCGCGTCGAACTGCATAACCAACAAGGCGACTATATCGCTACGGCAACTGCCACCTATTTGATTGGATAACCCTACGCGGCATACGAAAATCGCCGCTTTTTGGATGGTATATGGATACACAACAAACGCGCCAGGGCATTGGCTTTGCTCTTGGCGCTTACTTTATTTGGGGCATTGCGCCCGCCTATTTCAAGCTAGTTAAAGAGGTTCCGCCTACCGAAATTATGACGCATCGCGTAATTTGGTCCGCGCTGTTTATGCTGATTTTAATTACCCTGAGCCGCAGATGGGGACAAGTACGCAGCGTGCTGCGCCAGCCCAAAAAGGTGCTGATTCTCGCAGTAACCGCACTGACCATCGGCGGCAACTGGCTGCTGTTTATCTGGGCGGTGAATAATCAGCATTTGCTGGAAGCCAGTCTCGGCTATTTTATCAATCCGCTCATTAATGTGTTGTGCGGCATGCTGTTTCTGCGGGAACGCTTCCGCCGCCTGCAATGGCTGGCGGTGCTGCTGGCGACATTAGGTGTACTGGTGCAGCTTTGGCAGTTTGGATCGCTGCCCGTTATCGCCCTTGGCCTGGCATTGAGCTTCTCCTTTTACGGCCTGATACGTAAAAAAATCCAGGTCGATGCGCAGAGCGGCATGTTAATTGAAACAATGTGGCTGTTTCCGCTGGCTGCCCTCTATCTGTTTGGCTTTGCCGACAGTAGCACCAGTCATTTAAGTGCGAACCCGATGAGCCTGAATTTCAAGCTGATCGCGGCCGGTATTGTCACGACCATTCCGCTGATGCTGTTCGCGGCGGCCTGCACACGCCTGCGTCTTTCAACAGTGGGCTTCTTTCAGTATCTTGGCCCAACGCTGATGTTTCTGCTGGCGGTGCTGTTTTATGGCGAAACCATTACCTCAGATAAAATGGTGACCTTTGGCTTTATCTGGCTGGCGTTAATCGTGTTTATTTTCGATACCGTCTACCATTCAGTTCGCGCCCGCTCGCGGGTGAGCATAGCGTGAAATAAAGCGCGCCAGGGCTGGGTCCGTCAGCAAAATGGTGAACAGGCGCAGCGTTTGCAGCGCCATCACAAATGCAATGTCCACCCGGCTGCCCGCCGCAATGATCGCCACCGTGTCCAGACCACCTGGGCTAGTGGCGAGATAAGCCGTCATCAAATCAATGTGCAATACCCGCGTCAGTAACCACGCTGAACCGCCACATAACAGCATCAGGCCAATGATTGAGACGATCATTTGTGGCAATGTCCGCAGCGCTAACAAAAATACCGGGCGAGTAAAGCGCAGGCCGACACTCCAGCCAATTAACGCGTAAGCCAGCGCCAGTAGCCACTCTGGCACCTGCAACAGCGCAACGCCGGAAGAGTGTAATCCCGCGCCCACCAGTGCAGGCAACAGCAAGGCGCCAGAAGGTATCCGCAGCCTGGTGCCGAGCCATGCGCCCGCAAACATCACGCCTAACGTTATCAGAAATCCCTGATTCAGCGGCGGAAACCACACCTGAGAAACGCTGTGCGCCGAGTCCCCCAGACCGATGCGCGCCACAATGGCTGCCGCTGTCGCAACAAACAAAACGCGTAAATATTGCATGAACGCCACTAAACGAACGTCGGCACCAAAGTCACCAGCCATCGCGACCATGGCCGATGCGCCGCCTGGCGAGGATCCCCATGCGCCAGTCGGACCAAGCAGATCGCTGAAGCGCACCAGCAAAAAACCGGATAAGCCGCTGGCAGCCAGCGTGAGCATCAGCACGGCTACCACTACCGGCCAGTCTTGTAGCAGCGGCGTCAGGATTGATGGCGACAGGGTTTGTGCAATCATGCAGCCCAATACCGCCTGCGCCAGTAGAAAAAAACGCTTATTAATGCGCAGCGACGCACCTGACAGCCCCATCACAACACCGACAATCATCGGCCCCAGTAACAGCGCGGCAGGAACGTGAAAAGACTGGAACAACACACCTAACAAAACCGATGCCACCAGCAGCAACATCCATTGTGTGCGCAACGAGAGAGAGTCCATAAAGGTTGGATATATTGAGAAAAAGAGGTTTCAGATTACGCAGATTTGCCAGCGGGAGCCAGCAAAACGGGCCGCGTTAAACGGCCCGTAACAAAAAATCATAACCAGTTTTTACGCTTGAAATAGAGATACGGTGCCAGACCGGCAAGGATCATCAGGCCAATGGCTGCCGGATAACCAAAGCTCCATTTCAGCTCTGGCATAAAATCAAAGTTCATGCCGTAGCTTGATGCCACCAGTGTCGGCGGCAAGAATACCACTGAAACTACCGAGAAGATTTTGATGATGCGGTTCTGCTCAATGTTGATAAAGCCCATTGCTGCCTGCATCAGAAAGTTCACCTTCTGAAATAACGATTCGTTGTGTGGTAACAGCGATTCAATATCGCGCAGGATTTCACGCGCCTGTTCTAACTGGTTGCCCGGCAAACGCGCCTTACGCACCAGAAAATTCAGCGCTCGCTGGGTATCCATCAAACATAAACGCACCTTCCAGCCAATATCTTCCAGCTCGGCCAAACGCGAAAGGGCCTGATCATACTCTTCGCCCTGTTGGCCTTCCATGATCACCCGGCTGAGTTTTTCCAGCGCGCTGTAGATGTTCTCGATTTCATCCGCAAGCTGTTCGATTTTGGTTTCAAACAGGTCCAGCAGCAGTTCATAAGCGTTGCCGTCAATCAGGGTTTGATTACGGGCGCGCATGCGATACAGGCGAAACGCCGGGAGTTCGCGTTCACGCAAGGTATACAGGCGACCTTCACGGATGGTAAAGGCTACGGTGGCGTTTCCGGCATGGTCTTCAGCATCTTCATAAAAGAAAAAAGAGTGAATGTGCAGGCCATCTTCATCCTCGAAGAAACGGGCGGATGCTTCGATGTCTTCCAGTTCCGGACGCGTTGCCAGGCTTTGGCCTAACTCGGTTTGTACACGCTCACGTTCGCCCTCTTCCGGTTCGATCAAATCAACCCAGACCGACGTCGTCAGTTTATGCGTTTCGTCTTCAAGTTCCAGGCGCGTCAGACGGCTTTGATCAAGTTTAAATGCGCTCAGCATAGCAATACTCCCCATTGCAGACTTAATGGGACAAGGCTGTACGCCGTTCTGCGACTCAAAACGGGCACGGCTAACACCTGAACACGGAAACGCGCGTTTCAAGAAGAAATCAAAGCTGACTCATGCGACGGGATTAAAAAGGGAGGTCGCTGATAACCGCTAAGGCTACCCGCGTAAAGAGGTAGCCTTAGATGTTATTCCTGTTAACCAGGTAATCGAGCCAGCATCGACTGGGCGTGTCCAAGGCATTGTCCTCTCATGATAATAGTGGGCGCATGTTACGCTGAGACGAAAATGTCGTCAACAGGCGCTAAAGCGTTTCCAGTTTGGCGTAGGCGACCACTAACCATTTGATTCCCTGCCCATGAAACGCGACCTGAAGTCGGCTGTGTTCACCGCTGCCTTCCAGATTGACGACGGTGCCTTCACCAAATTTAGCATGCTTTACCCGCTGACCAAGGGCAAAGCCGCTGTCGTTTTTCGTCACCTGTGTACCCATACGTTGATGACTGACCGGGCGGCTTACGCTGGCGCGCAGGCGCACTTCTTCTATGCAGGCTTCGGGCAGTTCGCCAATAAAGCGCGAAGGACGGTGATACACCTCTTTACCATATAAACGACGGGTTTCCGCATAGGTCAGCGTCAGTTTTTGCATCGCACGCGTCACGCCCACATAGGCCAGACGACGTTCTTCTTCCAGGCGCCCCCCCTCTTCCAGCGACATCTGGCTGGGGAACATACCTTCTTCCATACCGACGATAAATACCTGGCTGAACTCCAGCCCTTTTGCCGAATGCAGCGTCATTAACTGTACTGCATCCTGCCATTTATCCGCCTGGCCTTCGCCAGCTTCCAGCGCGGCGTGCGATAAGAATGCCTGCAATGGCATAAGATCTTCGTCTTCATCCTGATAGCTGAACTGGCGCGTTGCCGTGACCAGTTCCTCAAGGTTTTCAATACGTGCCTGGCCTTTTTCGCCTTTCTCCTGCTCATACATCAGCCACAAACCTGAATCTTTGATCACCCGATCGGTTTGTACGTGCAGCGGCATGTCGGCAGTTTCTGTTGCCAGTGAATCAACCAACTCGCAAAAGCGTTGCAGCGCAGAGGCGGCACGACCTGCCAGTGCTCGCGTCTGTAATAACTCACGTGTCGCCTGCCACAGAGTCAGCTGTTTTTCACGCGCGGTTTGACGCACCACGTCCAGCGTACGATCGCCGACGCCGCGCACCGGCGTATTCACCACGCGTTCATAGGCAGCATCATCGTTACGATTGGCCATTAAGCGCAAATAAGCCAGCGCATCTTTAATTTCCTGACGTTCGAAAAAGCGCATGCCGCCATAAATGCGATACGGCATGCTGCTCTGCAACAGCGCTTCTTCCAGCACACGCGACTGGGCATTGCTGCGATACAGAATTGCACAGTCCGCCAGCGCGTTGCCGTTTTCATGCCAGGCCTTGATGCGATTCACCACAAAGCGCGCTTCATCCAGTTCGTTAAAGGCACAGTAAATGGAGATCGGCTCGCCGTCGCTGCCATCGGTCCACAGCTCTTTACCGAGGCGACCATTATTATTGGCAATCAAGGCGTTAGCCGACTTCAGAATATTATTGGTAGAGCGGTAGTTTTGCTCAAGACGAATGGTTTCTGCGCCAGGAAAATCCTGCAAAAAGCGCTGGATATTTTCGACCTGGGCGCCACGCCAGCCGTAAATCGACTGATCGTCATCGCCAACGATGATTACGCGACCGCTGTCACCTGCCAGCATGCGTATCCAGGCGTACTGAATGTTATTGGTATCCTGAAATTCGTCCACCAGCACGTTGGTAAAGCGTTCGCGATAGTGATTCAGAATATGCGGCTTGTTGAGCCAAAGCTCGTGGGCGCGCAACAGCAGCTCGGCAAAATCCACCAGCCCGGCGCGGTCACAGGCTTCCTGATAGGCCTGATAAATACGCAGCCAGGTTTGCTCAACTGGATTGCCATAGTTCTCAATGTGTTGGGGTCGCAGCCCTTCGTCTTTTTTACCGTTGATGTACCACATGCCCTGGCGTGCAGGCCATTGCTTATCATCAAGGTTCATAGCTTTGATCAGGCGTTTTAGCAGACGCAGCTGGTCTTCGCTGTCGAGAATTTGGAAATCCTGCGGCAAACCGGCATCAAGGTGATGCGCACGCAACAAACGGTGTGCTAAGCCGTGGAAGGTGCCGATCCACATTCCCCCCTGACTGGTGCCAATCAGCTGATCGATACGGTGGCGCATCTCCGCCGCCGCTTTGTTGGTAAATGTCACCGCCATAATCGAGTAAGGCGAGCAATTCTCTACCGACAGTAGCCAGGCAATACGATGCACCAGAACGCGCGTTTTTCCGCTGCCCGCGCCTGCCAACACCAGCAGGTTACTGCGCGGTGCCGCCACGGCATCGCGCTGTTTGTCATTCAAGCCATCGAGCAGATCAGAAACGTCCATAAGCACCAATAAGTCAGAGAAGATAAAGCAAAATACTGGATAAATTCACAGCCATTATAGCAGCGAGGTAAGGGATGCCAACTGTGAAATTTCAACGTGCGGCAGCAAGCGTGCATCATTGATGTGCATCAAATTGCCCTGACGCAGATTAATCCAGCAGGCCTGCATGCCGCAGCGCAACGATCCAGCCACGTCGGTAGTGAGATCGTCGCCCACGTGAAGAATATGCTGCGGCGCGATGTTGAGGCGTTCAGCCGCCAGGTGATACATATCCTGCCACGGCTTGGCGCGTCCATCGGGACCGGCACGCAGCGCGAACTGGAAGTAATCGGCAATGCCCATTTTTTCTGGCTGCGCATTGCCATTGGTGATCGCCACCAGCGGCACTTTTTCAGCCAGCAATTTTAAGGTTTGGTGTGTCTCTTCCGGCATCTCAACTTCGCTGCGCCATTGATGGAAAACCGCCATTACCTGCGCTGCGCCGGAAAAAGCCTGCTCAGGAGGCAATCCGGCATTCAACATTGCCAGCTCTACCGAACGGCGACGCCACTCTGAGACATCGTGATAAATTTCTGGTTCACGTCGTAGCAGCTCGTCACGCAGCGCCTGATAGGCTTCCTGGGTGAATTCCTGTAATGCGGGATGAAATCCCTGCAGCGCAGCATGGGATTCAGCTGTGGTTTTACGGATCACCGGATAATTGTCGTAAAGCGTGTCATCAAGGTCAAAGGTAATGGCTTTGATCGCTGCCAGGGGGCGATAAAACTTCATGTTTTCTTTCCTCGTTTGGCGCGGGGATGCGCAGCATCATACACCGAAGCCAGATGCTGGAAATCGAGATGGGTATAAATTTGCGTGGTGGCGAGGTTGGCATGCCCCAGCAACTCCTGCACCGCCCGGAGATCGCCACTCGACTCCAGTAAATGGGTCGCAAAAGAGTGGCGAAGCTTATGCGGATGGATATGGCTGGCGACGCCCTGTCTGATGCCCCACTGTGCGAAGCGTTTTTGCACATTACGCGCCGAGATACGATGACCACGCGTGGACAAGAACAATGCATCATCCTCACAGCCAAAACTGACGCGTAATGGCAACCAGTGTTCAAGCCAGGTTACGGCAGTGCGGCCAATCGGTACGCGGCGCTCTTTGCTGCCTTTACCCATTACCCATACCTCACCCGAGGCCATATCAATATGGCGGCAATCCAGGTTCACCAACTCAGAAAGACGTAATCCACCGCCGTACATGACTTCCAGCATGGCGCGATCGCGCACCGACAACGGGTCGTCAAAATCAATTTCCAGCAGCTGATTTACTTCATCGACATCAATATTTTTTGGCAGGTGACGCGTTTTGCGGGGAGTCGCAATCCCTTTGGCTGGATTAGCACATAACATGCCCTGGCTGACTTGCCAGTCGAGAAAGCTGCGTAACGCGGAAAGGCGCAGCGCAAGGCTGCTGGCCGACAGGCCGGTGCGGCGACTACGCGCAGCCATAGTTCGCACTTGCGTAGGTTCCAGCTGCGTCCAGGCACTGATTTTCATCTCATCGGCAATAATCACCAGTGCCGCAAGCTGTCGCGCATAGTTACTTTGTGTGAGCGGACTAAGCTGGCGCTCCACTTTCAGGTAGCGCAGAAACTCGTCGATGGCACTCTGCAGCGGGCTGCTCATGCGCGTTCTATCCAGCGCATCAGCAAATCAGGCATCATTTGTGCCAGATGCTGCAACAGCAAGGTGCCCATACCAGACTGATAGTGCTGACTGTCGCGGCTGCTGAAAATCAGCACGCCTAAATCGCCGTTATCGCCCATTAAAGACATCGCTACCGAGCCAATTGCTTTAGCCTGCGGCAACAGCAGCAGCAATTCCGGGCCATTAAGGCTGCCCAGATAATGATGCGCATTGCCAAAGCGCTGGATACGTAATGGCTCAAACACCTGACGCGACAGCCCCAGCTGGATAAAGTCGGAAGGTGCGCCAACATGCCATTTATCGCTGAACAGACGAACATTCGCGCCTGCCAGGCCCAGCTCGCGCGCCCAGCGATGCAGGCGATTCAACATTTCCTGTAACGAGTCGGCCGCCGCCAAATGCCCTTGCAATGACAGCAGGCGATCAAACAGCTGATGATTATTGGTGGCCTGCTCCATCAGTAAAGTGATCTCTTCTTCCAGCTGCTGGATATGATTACGCTGGCGCGCCATATGCCATTCCACCAGCGATACGCTGCCACGCACCGGATGCGGCACCGCCATTTGTTCGACCTGGCGGGCGTTGCGAATAAAAAAATCGGGATGCTGACGCAGATAATCGCTTACGGCCTGATCGTCCAGCAAGACCGTATTGTCGGCTTGCTCTTCGATAATTTTCATAGATGAATAAACCCATCGTAAACATGTGTGGCTGGACCCGTCATATATAACGGTTGTCCAGCGCCTTTCCAGGCGATATGCAGCGTACCGCCAGGCAAATCGACCCGAACTTTCGGTGCCAAAATCCCCTGCTGAATGCCGCAGGCAACCGCAGCACACGCACCGCTGCCGCACGCCTGAGTTTCACCCGCGCCGCGTTCATAAACGCGCAGGCGAACGTGTTCAGGATTGACCACTTCCATAAAGCCAACATTGACGCGTTCCGGGAAGCGTTCGTGGCTTTCCAGGACCGGGCCTAAAACTTCAACTTGCGCTGTTTTGACGCTTTCGACCTGAATCACACAATGCGGATTCCCCATCGATACCGCACCAAACATCACTGTCTGTTCGGCCACACGCAGCAGGTAGAGATTTTCCGCCTTATTCGCACGGAACGGCACCTGCTGCGGTTCAAAATTCGGCTGGCCCATATTGACGCACACCTGATCGTCTGGCGTGACGCTCAGTACCATACGTCCGGCCTGGGTGCTGACGCGAATGTCGTTCTTATTGGTCAAGCCTTTCAGCTGCACAAAACGGGCAAAACAGCGCGCGCCATTGCCGCATTGTGAGACTTCGCTACCATCGGCATTGAAGATACGATAGTGGAAATCGAGATCGGGATCGTAAGGCGGCTCGACAATGAGTAGCTGATCAAAGCCGATCCCCAGATGACGATCGGCCAACCGGCGAATCAGTTCAGGCGAAAAAAAGACGTTTTGTGTGACTGCGTCCACAACCATGAAATCGTTGCCAAGGCCGTGCATTTTGGAGAACTGCATTTTTTGCTCCGCCGGATACGCCATAGAAATTAGTTCGCCTGAACGCCCGAATCGCCGCTCACTAAACCGCCAACATCCGCTTTAGTCGCGGCTGCTTTTTGCGCCTCCGTTGGTGCTTTTTGTGTTTTCGGCTGTGTCTGCGGCGGGAAGTAAAGCGGTCCTTTCAAGCCACAGCCTGCAAGGCTTGTTAGCGCCAAGGCGATTCCCAACAGGCTAATTACTCTCTTCATTCTTTATGCTCTTCATGTCCTTTACCTGGATGCTTATCATCGCAGTTGAAGTTGGAAAAGCAACAGGAAATGCCCGCAAATAGCGTGAGCGTTGTGACAAGCTGTGAAGTTGGCGGTTGCCCGTTCAGAACGGGCAACCTGCCGGGATTAGTGTACCTGGTAACGCGGCTGATAGTCGCCGTGGTCGTTATCCGGTTGAGAAGCGCACAGCTGCGCCAGCGTCTGACTGCGGAAAGGGATCACCTGAAAACGCTCACCCGTGTTCACAATTTGATAAAACTGCGGCAGGTTAAAGTTAATGAAACTAGAACCGTAGGTGAAGCGATCGTGCGAAGAGGAGTAGAAGCGGCTGACGTCGCGTACCAGCTCCTCTTTGCTGCCTTCACAGTGGTGATAAACCTCAACCCGGTTGGTTTCATCCAGAATATAGATATTGAAGCCGCGATCGTTGGTCGTATCTTCAAAGAAGAACTGGATAATCCCTTCACTTGCATAGGCGTTAACGACCGGCGGCAGCGGCGTTTGGTTGGTTTCCACTTTGATCGATAAACCATGCAGTTTGTTATTAGAAATCGCCCCATAAAATTCAACGGCGTTTTCTAATTTTTGCACCGAAACACTCATGCGTTCAAAGAACAGACCCCATGTCTCGCCCGCCATGCGCAGCGCTTTAAAACGCCCCGGTTCCTGACGCGTACTGGAAAGACGCAGCTCAATGCATTCCGACGCCAGCTGTTGTACGCGGGTACGAATTAAACCGCGCAGATGCTGACTGTAACAGAACACTTCCACTGTATCTGGCGGTGACGCATCCTGATGCATTTTGCCCAGAATCGTTTTCAGACCTTCGATCATCGCCTGTTCGCCGCTGAAATGCAGAGTACGGACTTCATTCCACGAGTTGCGATACAGCAGATCGATGCTGCCAATTAAGCATTGCTGCTGTTGGCCAAAGCTGAAGACATCCAGCTTACGGAAATCAAAATGCACCACCTGATTACGGAACGCTGAGGTCGGATCGTATTCGAGGTTAACGATAATGGCCAAATGGCGAATTTCACAGGGGCTATACAACGCTTTTGCCGTCGGTGAAGGCACTCGCAGCGGGAAATGGCTGGAGACATCGTTTACCAGCTCCTGCAAACGCGCCAAATCACAGATTTCATTCCCTTTAATATGCAGGCGCGTTTTGCTGGTTAACAAACCATTAAACCACGCCCATGCCACCAGCTTGTTCAGATAGCGGTTATATTCCAGCGGCTGATGGCTAATAATCGAACTCATATCCGGTGACTGATTATACAGATACCAGCCGGAACGGTTTGCACGCCCCGGCGGCACATGGATAAAGGTCAGGTTCTCTTCCGACAGGTCAGGCGAGATTTGCGGGTTCACCAGGGTGACTTTACCCGGCAAAGCTTCAAATGCGGCATACAGTTTACGTGTCAGCACGCCAATATCCTGCGGGCTGGCGCTGACACTTAAATTGTTGCGGCGGGCAAAGCGGATCAGATTGCGATAGCTTTGCATCATCGCATCCAGCAATTCATTATGGGCTTCGCGGACACGCTCAATTTTCCACTCAGCGCGGTTATCCAGAATCGCGAGTTTTTCTTCATCCCAGCCCCACTCTTTCACCAGCTGCGACAAAATTTCACGCCGCCAGCCAGAGCGATGAGAATGCTCTTCACTGGTGAGTTTTTCGCATACTTTGAGGTAGAAACAGCGACGAACCAGGTCGAGTCGCGCCTGGTCGTCAACGCTGGTCAAATAATGCGTGACGCGTTCCAGCATCATGCAATAGGGATCAAGACCGAAGCAGACAATTTCACCATCATGCAGGCGCTGTTTAATATCCATAGCCAGCAGTTGTGTGTTGGGATATTCCCAGCTGTATGCTTCCAGCAGCAGGGTTTTCAGCACTGCTTTGTACGGCGAATCAATACTTTTATAGAGTTGCCACAAGCTGGCCCCGAAATACTCTTCCGCTGACAGAGTGCCGAGACCGCCTATATCCAGCCATTCGTTGGGCGTTAACACCCCTTTAGCATAAAGCGACATCACGTATTCGTCGTAATGGTGCTCTTCTTCGCCCGGCACCATATTCCACAGAATACGCTTGCCAGCCATGCGTACCGCCGTGCGGTAGAACTCGTCCAGCAACAAAATATGTTGGGTAGATCCGCAATCTTCGCCGCCGAGGTTACCGCTTTCGTTATGGCGGAAACGGTTTTCATCAATCAGAAAGAAGCTGACTTCAACACCCATCGACACGCACCATTTCTGCAACAAAGTACACTTGCGTTGCAAATTGAGGCGTTCTTCATTGTCGAGCCAGGATTGATGGCAAACCCAAATATCAAGATCTGATACGCTGTTTTGGCCCACGGACGACGTGCTGCCCATTGAATAGATGCCGGTAATGGGCATTTCGCCTTTAGGCGCATCCGCCAGCGCGAAGTCGCGATCGCCCGTCAAATCAGCCAGTAATCGAAGCTGATTTTCTTCAGGCGTGAAGAAGCTGATGCCATGTGGAACGTTACCTTCAAGGTAACCCGGCATCAGCGGATGTTGATAATGTAATAAGGTTGGCAGCAGACTGTAGACGCGCTGGAAAGCGGGTCCCATGGCAGCCAGCGCACGATCAATTCGCAGCTGATTGATGGCATCCAGTCTCTGTTTCAGTGTCTCAATGTAGAGGTACAAGACGTTTCGCCTGATAGTCCCAGTGTTTAAGCAACTTGTTTCCAAACTCTGCCGCTTAATAATAAAGATGTCGTGCAGATTATTGCTGGAAACGTGATCAATCTATCACTCGACAGGTTGACCGTAAAGAAAGTTGCGCTACTTAACAGTTTAGCACGTTCCTGCTAGCGTCCCGCCTTTTCGGACTCTCACCCTCGGTTTCCCTCGGTTAATACGGGGAAATCCAGCAGCGAACCGTTTTCAATCCGTTGAAACTGTCAGCATTCCCCTATCGATGATAGGATATTCGATGAACGATCAAAATGGTTAACAGCATGTTAGACAAAATTTTCAGAATTGCTACAAGACAAAGCCCTCTCGCTTTGTGGCAGGCACAATATGTACAGCAGCGCCTTATGAGCGCTCACCCCGGCTTGCGCGTTGAGCTGGTCCCAATGGTCACCAAAGGTGACATCATCCTCGATACACCACTGGCTAAGGTTGGTGGTAAGGGCCTGTTTGTTAAAGAACTCGAACTCGCTATGCTGGAAAATCGCGCCGATCTGGCGGTACACTCTATGAAAGATGTGCCGGTAGATTTTCCCGCAGGTTTAGGACTGATGACCATTTGTGAACGCGACGATCCACGTGATGCGTTTGTTTCTCATCATTACGAATCGATTGACGAACTGCCGCAGGGCGCGGTTGTGGGTACATCCAGCCTGCGCCGCCAATGCCAAATCAGTGCACGTCGGCCTGATCTGGTCATTAAATCGCTGCGCGGTAATGTGGGAACGCGTCTGGGCAAGCTGGACGCCGGTGAATATGACGCGATTATCCTTGCCGCTGCGGGATTAAAACGTTTAGGGCTTGAAGAGCGTATTCGCCAGCCAATGCCAGCAGAAATTTCTTTGCCTGCTGTCGGCCAGGGCGCGGTAGGCATTGAATGTCGCCTTGATGACAGCACGCTGATCGGGTTGCTACAGGCGCTGAATCATGAAGATACCGCTGTGTGTGTCAAAGCTGAACGCGCGATGAATACGCGCCTTGAAGGCGGTTGTCAGGTGCCGATCGGCAGTTTCGCGCTGTTAGAAGGCGACCAGCTTTGGTTGCGCGGCATGGTCGGCGCTCCAGACGGCAGCGCAATGGTTAGCGGTGAGCGTCGTGGCTCACGCGATCAAGCGGAACAAATGGGCATTTCGCTGGCGGAAGAGTTACTTGACGGCGGCGCGCGCGAAATTTTGCAGGCTGTTTATCAAGGGCAGCCTTCCGCATGACCATCCTGGTGACTCGCCCGGAACCCGCAGCGGCAGAGTTAGTGACGCGTCTGCATGCGCTGGGAAAACAGGCGTGGAGCTTGCCGCTAATTGAGTTCGCCCCAGGCGGCGATCTCGATCGCTTGCCCCAACAGTTAGCTGATTTACGCCCTGGTGACCTGGTTTTTATGCTTTCACAACAGGTTATCCATTTTGCTCATCCGGCGATGCAGCATGCAGCCGCAGCATGGCCGGCTGACGTAGTCTATTATGCAATTGGACGTAGCACTGCGCTGGCGTTTCATACCATCAGTAGTTTGCATGTGACTTATCCTCATGCCCAAGAAACCAGTGAAGAACTCATTCAGCTGAATGCGTTACAGCAGGTCGAGCACAAACGTGCCTTAATTTTACGTGGCAATCCTGGCCGCGAATTGCTGGCCTCGACGCTACGCAGCCGAGGGGCAGAAGTCACGTTTAGCGAATGTTATCAGCGCTGTGAGAAACAGTACGACGGCGCGATTGAAGGTAAACGCTGGCGCGAGCGCGGTATTACAACTTTAGTCGTGACCAGCGGTGAAATGCTGCAACAGCTTTTTTCGCTGTTCCCCGCAATTGATCGTGAGGAATGGTTGCTTAACTGTCGACTACTGGTCGTCAGTGAACGTTTGGCTACCCTGGCCGCAAATTTGGGTTGGCAGGATATTCAGGTAGCCGATGGTGCCGATAACGACGCGCTGCTGCGTGCGTTACGCTGAACTTAACAATGGGATGTGCCACATATGACGGAACAAAAAGACTCCTCCGCCATGGTTGAAGAAACCACCCCAGCGGTTGATCACTCTCCTTCCTCCAGCAACAAGTCGCCGCGTAATCATAAAAACGGTACTCTGGTGCTGGGCGCAGTGGCGATAGCGATCGCGCTGGCGATGGGTGCCGGTTTATACCTTAATGGGAAACATCAGGCCGATTTACAGGCACAAACCAACCAACGCCTGAGCGAACAATTAAACGCCCTGCAACAACAGGCGAATAACGATAAACAGCAGCTTACGCAGCAGCTAACCAGCGCCGAAAGCGCGCTACAAGCCGCGCAGACACAGCAGGCCAGTTCCGCAAAGGAGCTGGAAACGCTACGTGAAAAAATGGCGGTAATTTCTGGTAATGACGTGCGTAGCTGGTTACTGGCGCAGGCAGATTATCTGGTTAAACTGGCAGGCCGAAAATTGTGGAGCGATCAGGATGTGACCACCGCGGCTGCGCTGCTGAAAAGCGCAGATGCCAGCCTGGCAGATATGAACGACCCGAGCGTAATGAATGTTCGTCGTGCGCTCACACAGGACATCAGTACACTGTCAGCCGTAAGCCAGGTCGATTATGATGGCATTATTCTCAAGCTGAACCAGCTATCAAACGGCGTCGATAATCTGCGTCTGGCCGACAATGATAGCGATGATGCGCCGATGGATAGTGATAATGGCGAGCTTTCCAGTTCGGTGCGCGAGTGGCGTCAAAACCTGGTGAAAAGCTGGCACAACTTTATGGATGATTTCATTACCATCCGCCGCCGCGACAACACGGCACAGCCGCTACTGGCACCGAATCAGGACGTTTATCTGCGTGAAAATATCCGGTCGCGTCTGTTGATCGCCGCGCAAGCCGTGCCACGTCATCAGGACGAAATTTACAGGCAATCAATTGATACTGTTTCGACGTGGGTCCGTGCCTGGTACGACACTAATGACGCCGCGACCAAAGCATTTCTTGCCCAGCTGGACGAGTTAAGCCAGCAAAATATCCACATGGATCTGCCTGATAACCTGGAAAGCCAGCCATTGCTGGAACAGTTGATGCAAACTCGCGTGCGAAACCTATTAGCACAGCCTTCCGTCGCTGCTAATCAGCAGGGAGGCTAAATATGCTCAAGGTATTTATCCTGTTTGTGCTGTTAATTGCTGGCGTGGTTTTTGGCCCGATGATCGCCGGTCATCAGGGCTACGTCCTTATTCAAACCGATAACTGGAACGTAGAAACCAGTGTAACCGGTTTGGTGATTATCTTAATTATCAGCCTGTTGGTGATTCTGGGTGTGGAATGGCTACTGCGTCGTCTGTTCCGCACCGGCGCGCGTACACGCGGCTGGTTTACCGGACGCAAGCGTCGTCGTGCCCAGCGCCATACCCAGTCAGCGATGATGAAGTTAGCTGAAGGCGATCACAAGCAGGCCGAAAAGCTGTTAGCGAAAGATGCCGACCATGCAGATGTGCCGGTCGCTAATTATCTGCTGGCGGCAGAAGCAGCGCAGCAGCGGGGCGATGAAATTCGAGCGAATCAGCATCTGGAACGCGCGTCTGAACTGTCTGACAACGATGTGATCCCAGTGGAAATTACCCGCGCACGTATTCAGCTGGCCCGTAATGAAGACCATGCTGCCCGTCACGGCATTGATCGCCTGCTGGAAGTTGCACCCCGTCACCCTGAAGTGCTGCGTCTTGCCGAAAAGGCGTACGTTCGCACTGGTGCATGGAGCGCGTTGCTGGATATTCTGCCTGCCATGCAGAAAGCGCAGGTAGGCGATGAAGCTCATCAGACAGCGCTGCAACAGCAAGCCTGGCTGGGTTTGATGAATCAGGCGATGGCCGATCAAGGCAGTGATGGCCTGAAGCGTTGGTGGCATAACCTGAGCCGTAAAACCAGACAGGAAACGGCGCTGCAAGCAGCGATGGCGGATCATCTCATTGAGTGTAATGACCACGCTACCGCGCAGGAAATTATACTGGATGGTCTGAAACGGCATTACGACGATCGTCTGGTGCTGCTGATGCCACGCATTAAAAGTGATAATCCAGAAGCGCTGGAAAAAGCGTTACGTCAGCAGATCAAACAGCACGGTGCAACACCACTGCTGCACAGCACACTGGGTCAGCTATTAATGCGTCATGGGGAATGGCAACAGGCTGCTGACGCGCTACATCAGGCGCTGGCACAACGTCCGGATGCTTTTGACTATGCTTTGTTAGCGGATGTCTATGATCGACTGCGTCGCCCGGAAGAAGCAGCGAAAATGCGTCGTGAGGGGTTATTGCTGACGTTAAAGAACAATCCTAACGCTTAATATCATTACTTTTTTCACGCCGGGCTTGCCCGGCTTTTTTTTTGCCTGCCACTTGTTAAACGGCAGGCAAAAAAACACCTGCCAGAAGCAGGTGTAAGATCAGGTCGGTAAGACAACTGGAAGGTACCCGACTCAACGTGGTGTCAGTTAACCCTGTAAAGCTTGCGCGATACAGGCAGCCAGACAACAGGTACCCAAAATTGGCTCTGCATCATTCCTGGGTTTATGTAGCATTCGCAGACATAAGAAATGGAATGAGCATCTACGGTTAGATTATTGCATAAAGCGTGCCATTGTAGCACTAGACTTAAAAAAATTTTATTTTCAGTAAGTTGCTTAATATATAAGACCGCGCATCGCAGACATGTGTCGGTGTTAAGCGACGAAGAGGAAGATCACTGTCGCTATTTTACGACAAGCCTGATAAATCCTGTAATAACCTATTTTAATCAATAGGTTAATCGTCTCACATCAACAACAGTATCTGTTAAGATTTTACCTGACCGAAAAACTGCCTTTTCAGAACAATTCCTAAAACTAGTCGGCGAGAGAGGATGACGCTTCCCGCTGAGAGGCGCCCTGCGGGCCGTTGCTGAAGCAACGTTGTCTCGCTTCGCTCGGCTCAAACCTCCTTCGGAGGTTCTCATCCTCATTGACTTCAGGCGAAAAAAAACCTGCCTTTTCAGGCAGGTTTCTAAAATTGGTCGGCGAGAGAGGATGACGCTTCTCGCTGAGA
The DNA here is from genome assembly GCF_030283135.1 of Mixta mediterraneensis. Classification (NCBI taxonomy): domain Bacteria; kingdom Pseudomonadati; phylum Pseudomonadota; class Gammaproteobacteria; order Enterobacterales; family Erwiniaceae; genus Mixta; species Mixta mediterraneensis. The sequence continues at coordinate 72,320 of NZ_JASUAZ010000005.1, forward strand.
GGCGCCCTGCGGGCCGTTGCTGAAGCAACGTTGTCTCGCTTCGCTCGGCTCAAACCTCCTTCGGAGGTTCTCATCCTCATTGACTTCAGGCGAAAAAAACCTGCCTTTTCAGGCAGGTTTCTAAAATTGGTCGGCGAGAGAGGATTCGAACCTCCGACCCTCTGGTCCCAAACCAGATGCGCTACCAAGCTGCGCTACTCGCCGATTTTTTTAATTTGTTTTGCCTGGTGCGAAGAGAGGGACTTGAACCCTCACGTCCGTTAAGACACTAACACCTGAAGCTAGCGCGTCTACCAATTCCGCCACCTTCGCGTATCCCAGCAAAATCTGGGGTGGCTAATGGGACTCGAACCCACGACAACTGGAATCACAATCCAGGGCTCTACCAACTGAGCTATAGCCACCACTGTACTGAATGTTGCAAGTAAAAAAACTTACAGCATTTAATTCTTTACTGCTTACTAACTCGGTAATAAAACCACCGCAGCTCTTGCGCACAAACTCAATGGCGCGCCCGACAGGATTCGAACCTGAGACCTCTGCCTCCGGAGGGCAGCGCTCTATCCAGCTGAGCTACGGGCGCGTAGCGCCGTTGCGGATGTGCATACTAGAGATAAGCGCCCATCGTGTCTAGTGCTTTTTAAATAAAAAAACGCGTTTGATTACGCTTTGTGCATTTCGTCGACAAATACAGCGCTTATCTCACTTGCGCTGAAAAAAACGCAGCATTTATCAGCAACATCAGAGATCCCCCCGCCAGTGATAGCGAAGATATTTCACTAGCTTTAACTGCCTGCGCCAGCGGCTCGGCTGTGTCATTAGACGATACAGCCACTCCAGCCCTAATTTTTGCCATATTTTTGGTGCACGCTTCACACGCCCGGTAAAAACGTCATAGGTGCCGCCTACGCCCATATAGAGCGCATGCGGCCAGTGTTGCCGACAATCCTGCATCAACAATTCCTGACGCGGCGATCCCAGCGCGACCGTCACCAGCCGGGCGCCACTGGCTGCAACGCGCATAAAAAGCGCTTCACGGTCGGCAGGGGCAAAGTAGCCATCCTGAGCGCCAACAATATTCACATTCCACTGGCGACGCAGTTTGTCGCAGGTTTCATCCAGTACCGCTTGTCGCCCGCCGATTAAGAACACGGGTGTGCCTTCGCGACCGGCTCGTTCCATTAATGCTTCCCACAAATCCGCACCGGCAATACGCGCTACCGCCGCGTTTGGGTATTTCTTGTGGATTGAACGCACAATACTGATGCCGTCAGGATAGTTAAATTCGGCTTGCTGCAATAGCGTCCGTAACCGCTCATCATGCTCAGCAGTGAGCATTTTTTCCGCATTAATCGCCACTAATGTGCCGCTACGCACGCCCTCTTCCGGCATGAGAAAATCAACAAACGACGCCATGCTGTCGAAACCATACAGCGCGACGCCGCGAATAGAGTACTGCGGCGTGTCAGGTAACTTTGTCATAGTCGTTTTATCTTTTTTCCTCAATCCCAAAGGCTAATCAGGACGAACGTTGTAATACTCGCCCGTCCCGGCTGCGAATTAACCCAGCACGATCCAGTAACCAAAAAAGTAATTTTGCGACGCCCAAACAGGCAGCAAAAATAATGCAGAAAAACACCACGCGCGAACCAAAGGCATCCAGTCCTTCGCGCGCCAGTACAATCATATTGAACACGGCACCAAAGCAGAAGCTTTGCAAAATAGCGCCGCTGTAGCGATTCGTTTCGTTGCAGCCTCGCGTGTACAGCGCATCAAAGGCTTTAATAATCATACCGACCGCAATGGCACCCAGCGGAATCGCCCAAACGCCGCCCATCACCAGCAGCGAGCCGATCAACGTTGGCGAAATTGCCAACCCGGAATGGTTATTAAGCACGTCCCAGGTAAAGTAATTGGCGCTGTTCAGCACTGTGGCCGGGCGTTCTGGCCATAGCCAACTCGGGATAAATACATAGAAATCGCGCCATAATGGCGCCAGAAACTGAAATTCTATCTTGTGATAGTTATCCAGCAGCAACGCCAGATTTTCCCACGGAGAGAAGGTATCGCGCGTCAGATAAAGAAAAGTGTAGAACGCCTCATTGCCCATGACGTCAAGGTTATAACGCCGCAATGCCAGCCAAAACATACCGCAAATTGCCATCACGCCCGCCGCTGCCAGCATCCATAAAGTAATCCAGCCGCGGGTAATGCCGATAAATAAAAACAGCGCAAAAGCGATGATGATGTTAGCACGCGTCCCGCCCACTAGCGCGTAAGTCAGCAAGCCAAACGCGACGGTCACTACCAGGAAAAGCAGCCAGTTGCGCTGTGAAGGGCGCAGGAAATAGGGAATAAGCATCGCCGGAATAAAGAAATAAAAGAAGCGCTTGAGCGCTACGCCGGATACTTCACTGGAAAAAATTTGGTTATACGCGGTAAGCCTGAACAGCAAAAATCCATTGTGCAGGAAAAATACCGTGACAGTACCCAATGCGACTAACGCCAGAATCAGGCAGGTTAAATGTGCTTCTACCCGATTTACCTGTAACCAGGGTTTAGCAGGTGGCGCGTTGATCGGCCTGAGCCGCACCTTATAGCCAATGTAATAGATAGCGTAGAAAGCGCCTGCTGAGAGTAACGCCTGCAACAGAAATTCCGGCGGCACCACTTCGGTATTAAAGCGAAACACCAATATACACGTTAGCGGAAAACCGAAATAAAAAGTCAGTAAAAATAACAGGGTAAAGAACAGATGGAAGTTAAACCGCACCCGCTTAAATTCCCGCCAGGTTAAGGTCAGAATAAAGCCGAGTGACAGCAGATAAACCACCAGCAGACCGCTAAACTGCGTCAGGTTCATGACGGTTCCTCTTCGCAAAGGCGTAACGCTGCCCGCCAACCCGCCAGATAACCTGGGGCAAAAAAAGCGATGGTCTGTTTATCACAGTCCGCAAGCTGGCGCCGCGCCTCCGCCACCACGGCTGTGTTGAGCGCATCTTCGCTGAACAGTACCGGAAGTTGCTGTTCAGCGACATCCCGCCAAAAAGGGTTTTTGCGACTGATAACAAACGGCACGCCAGCCTGAATGAGCAGACACAGAGTGCCGATGCCTTGCTGGCGTTCGAACATAAAATAGCCTAAATGGCAGCGTGTAAGCAGTGCTAAATAATCCTTAAACGCCAGATTATCGCGCAATAACCGCACTTGCCCGGCCGGAAACAGTGCCTCCGCCGCCGTTTTAACGCGTTCAATATAGGCATCATTATTCGGCGGATACCCCAGCGGCACCACAACCTGTACCTGCGTGCCAAACTGCTGGCGGATAGCGTTTAGACCTTCTGTGTGGCGGTTGCTGGCATCACCTGAATTACCGAGCAGAATCGTAAAATTCTCTTCCGGTTCGGCTTTTAACACCGCAGCCGGCATTTTAGTTGGAAAATAGAGTAGCGATGCCGGAACGCTGCCGTGGCGTTGCTGGTATTGGTGTAAATCGCCGCGCGTGGCAAACACCCGCGCGACTCTGCCCTGCGCGATGCGACGCAACAGATAAAACAGACGAAACTTTAGGCTGCGCGAATCCTCATACAGATCGGCCCCCCAGACATGCCAGAAAATCTGCGAGCGACGCACTTTACCACTTAACAGCGCCAGCCAGATCCACGGATTAAACTGACCATGGCAGAAAAAACGTTGCTGACGACATTTCGCCCGTTGGATAAGCGCTTGTGCCAGCGCTTTCTTACTGCTGAACGTTTCGATATACAACGCGCTAAACATCTGCATATTTTCCGGCTGCTGCGTGACGACCATAAAATGACGCAGCAATGCGGACGGCTGCTCAACGCTCATTATGTCGTTGAAAAAGCGCAGCACCGTTATATTGTGATGGGGAATATCGGATCCCAAAACGTGAATCAAAGTCATTTTTTCCGACAATAAATAATGAAAGCGCCACAGCAAAGGGCGAAATAGCACACATAGGTGAACATATAAGCTTGCGCAGCCCCCGTAACGCCATGTTGTGGAATGAGCCAACGGGAAAAGAGCGTTAGCAAGATGAACTGGCTGATTTCCGTCAAAACATATAAACGCAGCGAGGCTTTGGCGATCACCAGATAGCCAAAAACGTACGCGCCCACTTTAAACACGTCACCACACAGCTGCCAGACAAACAGATCGCGCATACCGCGAAAGGCATCAGAAAATAGCAGATCAATGGCCACATCACGTAACAGCCAGACACAGAAACTGGCGGCGGCTACGGCAGGCAATACAAAGCGCAATGCACGAGCAATTTCCCGGGCAATGTCGCGCTTATGCTCCAGACGTGCCAGCGTAGGCAATAACCAGACGCTAAAGGTCGCGGTAATAAACTGTAGATAAGCGTCAGAAATGCTGGTAACACCTTGCCACAAGCCAACTTGCGACCAGCCTTCCTGCGTTGCCAGTAAATTACGCATCATCACCCAGGCGACGGGCAATGTAATGGCGGTAATCAGTGCCATTACGGTGTATTTTGCCAGATTACGTGCAATATCCGGTTGCCATTGCGGACGTAGCCAGCTCAGCGGCAGCGGTATACGCTGCTTCAGCACCACTATCGCCGGTAGCAACACGAGCGCGGGCACCAGCGCCAGTCCAGTCAGCGCGCCTTGATACCCGCCCAGCCACCAGCACAACACATAGCCAGCCACGCCGATTACGCTACCAAAGATCAGTGCCAGCGCATTGCCGCGAGCATCGCGGTAACCTTTAAGCAGCGCCAGCGTCAGATTAGCCCAGGCAATGCCGAGCTGTAAAAACGCGACAGCGCGGATCACCGCCTGATAACGAACATGACCAAACAGCGCTTCGCTGACTGGCGCTGCGGCCAGCAAAAACACCAGCGCCAGCAGCGTAGAGAACCCGGTGACCATCGCCGACGCGGTGCCGACTACCGCACGTAGCCATTCTGGATGCTGCTGTGACTGTGCCACATATGTTGTCACACCATTGAAAATGCCAGCGCCCGCGAGCACGCCTAATACGGTAATTAACTGACGGAAGTTTCCTGCCTGTCCAACGCCTTCCGGGCCAAAGCTCACCGCCAGCAGTTTAATCACCAGCAAGCCCGCAATAATTTTTATCAGCGTGGACGATGCCGTCCACACCGAGGCTTTGGCTAAGGACATCAGGAAAAGAAGCTCAGTAAGGAACTGATAACCGTACTTTGGTTATTGTCCGACAGGTTATAAAACAGCGGGAGCCGCAGCAGGCATTCGCTCTCTGACGTGGTAAAACGGTCCTCGCCGAAAAAGCGTGAAAAACGCTGCCCTGCGGGTGAACTGTGCAGCGGAATATAGTGAAAGACGGTAAGAATTTCTGCCTCTTTCATCCAGTCGATCAGCGCCTGACGATCGTGTTGATCGCGCAGTTTTAAATAGAACATATGCGCATTATGTTTACAGTCGGCTGGGATGGTTGGCAGCGTGATACGACCTTTCGCTGCCAGCGGTTGTAACGCGTCGTAATAACGTTGCCACAAGCGCAAGCGTTGCTGATTAATGCGGTCGGCGGCTTCCAGCTGCGCCCAAAGATACGCCGCCTGTAAATCAGCCATTAAATAGCTGGATCCCATGTCACGCCAGGTATATTTGTCCACCTGTCCACGGAAGAACTGGCTGCGATTGGTGCCTTTTTCACGGATAATTTCTGCGCGATCGATCAAACTGGCGTCATTGATAAGCGTTGCTCCGCCTTCACCGCCTGCCGTGTAATTTTTAGTTTCATGAAAACTGAAACAGCCAATATGCCCGATACTGCCAAGCGCACGGCCTTTATAACCCGACATCACGCCCTGCGCCGCATCTTCTATCACGAACAGATCATACTTCGCTGCCAGCGCCATAATCGTGTCCATTTCGCAGGCCACGCCCGCATAATGCACCGGCACAATCGCGCGCGTTTTATCAGTAATGGCCGCTTCGATCAGTCTTTCATCTATGTTTAACGTATCGTGGCGAACGTCAATAAATACAATTTTTGCACCACGCAGCACAAACGCATTGGCGGTAGAGACGAAGGTGTAACTTGGCATGATCACTTCATCGCCAGGCTGAATATCGATCAACAGCGCCGCCATTTCCAGCGAGGCAGTGCAGGATGGCGTCAGCAAGACCTTTTTACTCCCGAAACGTTGCTCCATCCATTGCTGACAGCGACGCGTAAAACCGCCATCGCCGCACAGTTTGCCGCTGCTCATTGCCGATTGCATATAGTCGATTTCGGTGCCCACAATCGGGGGCGCATTAAATGGAATCATGACCTTTCCTGTAGAACCAGTACGCGGTACTTTCCAGCCGCGCACCGCTGCGTAAATAGAGGCGCATCGCCGTAAGATTGCTGAGTTGTGTCGCGACGCGCAGCTGCTCCAGCCGTCGCACCCGGCCCCAGTCAGCCGCTGCAAGCATCAAACGCTGGCCTATGCCGTTACCCTGTGCATCTGGCAGCACCGCCAGCAGGCCGATGCGCGCAGCGCCCTCAACTTCACGCAGCGAGACAAATCCTTGCAATGCGCCGGTTTCATCGCTGGCAATCAGGCACTGATTATCGAAAGTACCGCGTACCGCATTTTCAATCCATTGCGCATAAAATCGGCCGCTGTCTTTAGCAGCATACCAGGGCGCACGAAAACGACTTTGGCTAAAGGCCCGGCTAGCCGCGTCGCGCAGAGCGGGGATTTGTGATTCCCGCGCGATCCGTACACCGGTTTGGCGTTCGGTACGTTTGATATTGAGCGCTAAATCCGCCTCACCTTCCACCAGCTGGAAGCCATGCTGGCTGAGCGAGTCCAGCACCCCGGTTTGCTCAGCAGGTACTTTCATTTGCAGCAGCGCGCAGGGATGTTGCACCGCCGTTGCCAGCGGCAATTCGCCATTGAGATCCAGCCGTACGGTGTCAACACCGAAAAACTGGCTTTCCCAGGCTTGCGGATTAATATTGACGAGGACGGGCATGTAACAAATCCAGTAAATACTGGCCATAGCCAGTTTTGATTAAGGTCTCACCGGCGGCACGAAGCTGATCGTCACTTAACCAGCCATTGCGCCAGGCTATTTCTTCCAGACAGGCGATTTTAAAACCCTGACGCTTCTCAACCGTCTGTACAAACATGCTGGCTTCAACCAGGCTGTCATGAGTTCCGGTATCAAGCCAGGCAAAGCCGCGACCTAGCAGTTCAACCGATAATGCTCCGCGCTCAAGGTACATTTGGTTGATAGCGGTGATTTCCAGCTCACCGCGCTCAGAAGGTTTAACCTGTTTCGCAAATTCAACCACCTGGCGATCATAAAAATACAGGCCGGTAACCGCCCAGCGTGATTTTGGTTGCTTCGGCTTCTCTTCAATCGACAGTGCATTGAAGTTTTCGTCAAACTCCACCACACCAAAACGTTCGGGATCCATAACCTGATAGCCAAATACCGTTGCGCCCTGATTGCGCTGCGCCACTTTCTTCAGTTTAGGGCTAAATCCCTGACCAAAATAGAGATTATCGCCCAGAACCAGGCAGCAGCTATCGTTGCCAATAAACGATTCGCCAATAATAAACGCCTGCGCTAAGCCATCCGGGCTGGGCTGTACCGCATAAGTCAGCTGAAGGCCAAATTCACTGCCATCGCCCAGTAAACACTCAAATTGAGTGCGATCGTCCGGCGTGGTAATTAACAGAATGTCGCGGATCCCCGCCAGCATCAGCACAGACAGCGGATAATAAATCATCGGCTTGTCATAAACCGGCAGCAGTTGTTTCGAAACGGCCCGCGTAATCGGATGTAAACGCGTGCCCGATCCGCCTGCCAAAATGATGCCTTTCATCTCTGCTCCTTACGCGGGTTATTGCGACAAGCCGAGGCGCTCACCATGATAGCGGTCATCAAGAATTGCCTGCCACCAGTTGGGATTATCGAGATACCAGATAACCGTTTTGCGCAGGCCGCTTTCAAACGTTTCCTGTGGCGTCCAGCCTAGCTCACGGGCAATTTTACTGGCATCAATGGCATAGCGCTGGTCGTGACCAGGGCGATCGGCAACATAGGTGATCAGGTCGCGATAATTTGTCAGGCCGGCGGGTTTACGATCTGCGGCCAGCTCTTCCAGCAACGCGCAAATCGTTTCTATTACCTCAATATTCTTGCGCTCATTGTGGCCACCGATATTGTAGTTTTCGCCCACTTTGCCACTGTTTACCACGGCGTAAAGCGCGCGCGCATGATCTTCAACATACAGCCAGTCGCGAACTTGTTGCCCGTTGCCATAAACCGGTAAGGCTTTACCTGCCAGCGCATTGATGATGGTGAGCGGAATCAATTTTTCAGGAAAGTGGCAGGGGCCGTAATTGTTTGAACAATTGGTGACGACCACGGGCAAGCCGTAAGTACGCAGCCAGGCGCGAACCAAATGATCGCTGCTGGCTTTAGTTGCGGAATAGGGGCTGCTTGGCGCATAAGGCGTGGTTTCGGTAAAAAATGACGCCTCGTCATGAAGATCGCCAAAGACCTCATCAGTAGAAATATGATGGAAAATAAAGGATTTTTTCCGTTCGTCCGCCATCGCATTCCAGTAAGAACGCGCGGCTTCAAGCAGCTGATAAGTGCCTACAATATTGGTTTCTATAAAAGCAATCGGCCCATCAATTGAGCGGTCAACATGACTTTCTGCCGCCAGATGCATAATGCAGTCGGGCTTATAGTGCTTCAATACCCGATCCAGCTCTGGACGATCGCAAATATCCACCTGTTCATAAGCGAAACGCGTATTCTGAGAGACGCTTGCCAGCGATGCAAGATTGCCCGCATAGCTGAGCTTATCTACCACCAATACGCGATGATCGGTTTCGTTGATCAGATAACGCACCAGTGCTGAGCCGATAAATCCGGCACCGCCAGTAATCAGAAACTGTTTCATCGCCACACGCCTTTGGCATCCACAATCCAGCCTTGTGTAACCTGCGCCGCATCGATGGCGCGGAATTCACGGTGATCGACTAACATCACCAGCAGATCGGCCTCAGCAATGGCTTGCTCACAGGGGACCAGCCTGGCGTGTTTGTTCAGCGTGGAAGGGATCTGGCTGATATTTGGCTCTACTACCCAGGTTTTACCGCTATGCCATTCAGCAATCAGCTGGGCGACACCCATCGCCGGGCTTTCGCGTAGATCATCAATATTGGGTTTAAATGCCAGACCAAAACAGGCGATGGTTAACTCGCTGGCACGCTTGCCAGTTTGGGTCAGGCACTCCGCCAATGCTTTTTTAACCTGATCCAGCACCCAATGCGGCTTGGCATCATTAACCTCACGCGCGGTACGAATCAGGCGTGCCAGTTCAGGATTTTGCGCCACAATGAACCAGGGATCGACGGCGATACAGTGCCCGCCTACGCCAGGGCCAGGCTGGAGAATATTGACGCGTGGATGGCGATTCGCTAAGGCGATTAATTCCCAGACGTTAATTCCCTGATCTGCACAAATCAGCGATAATTCATTAGCAAAAGCGATATTAACGTCACGAAAACTGTTTTCGGTGAGCTTGCACATTTCTGCGGTGCGTGCATTGGTTTCAACGCAGTCGCCTTTTAAGAATAGGCGGTATAGCTCGCTGGCGCGCGCGGAACAGGCGGGCGTCATGCCACCAATCACCCGATCGTTATTTATCAGTTCCACCATCACCTGACCGGGCAATACCCGCTCTGGGCAATACGCGATAAAAACATCCGGCGCATCATCCTGCTGGGGAAAGCGCAAATCAGGGCGGACCGCCGACAGCCATTCAGCCATTTGCTCGGTGCTGCCAACCGGCGAAGTGGATTCCAGAATCACCAGATCGCCTTTTTTCAGCACCGGGGCGATCGATTCGGCCGCCGCTTTGACGAAGCGTAAATCGGGTTGATGGTCGGCCATAAATGGCGTTGGGACTGCGATCAGAAAAGCATCCGCGGCCTCCGGCTGCGTGGTTGCACGCAAATCGCCTCGCGTCACGGCGTCATGCACCACACTGTCTAAATCGGGTTCGACAATGTGAATCGCTCCACGGTTGATGGTTTCGACAGCGCGCGCGTTGACATCTACGCCCACCACCTTTTTTCCTTTTGAAGCAAAAACGGCAGCGGTGGGCAGCCCAATATAACCCAGCCCAATCACGGAAATGGTTTCAAAACTCATAAATCAACTCTGCTATCTTGTAAGGCTTGCAAAATGCGTCTGCAGGCTTCGCCATCACCATAAGGATTGTGAGCGTGGCTCATTGCCTGCCAGGCGGCTTCATCCGTTAGCAACTGGCTTACTTCATTGACGATTTTTTCAGTATCGGTGCCGACCAGTCTCACCGTTCCTGCTTCTATTGCTTCCGGACGTTCAGTCGTATCGCGCATCACCAACACCGGTTTACCCAGCGACGGCGCCTCTTCCTGAATGCCACCAGAATCGGTAAGAATCAGCCAGGCACGGTTCATCAACCAGACGAACGGTAAATATTCTTGCGGCTCGATCAGGACGATGTTTTCGATGCCGCTGAGAATGCGCTTTACCGGTTCGCTGACGTTAGGGTTGAGATGTACCGGATAGACAATTTGCGCATCGGGGTGCTGGCGGGCGATTTGCGCCAGCGCACTACAGATGCGTTCAAAGCCATCACCGAAGCTTTCGCGGCGATGGCCGGTGACCAGGATGAGCTTTTTGCTGTTTTCGAGAAACGGATAGGACGCTGCCAGCTGGGCATTGAGAACGCTGTCATCCAGGATCCGATCGCGCACCCACAACAGCGCGTCGATGACCGTATTGCCGGTAACAAAGATACGTGCATCCGCCAGGTTTTCCCGCAACAAATTCTGGCGGGAACGCAAAGTGGGAGTGAAGTGCAGGCTGGCAAGATGCCCTGTCAGCTTGCGGTTAGCTTCTTCCGGCCACGGTGATGACAGGTCGCCAGTGCGTAGACCGGCTTCAACATGACCCACAGGAATTTGCTGATAAAACGCGGCAAGGCTCGCCGCCAGCGTGGTGGTGGTATCGCCATGAACCAGGACGACATCGGGTTTGAAGTCGAGTAAAACGGTTTTCATGCCCTGCAAAATGCGACAGGTGATCTCGGTTAAACCCTGTTCAGGACGCATGATGTTGAGATCGTAATCAGGCTGCAGCTTAAACAGGCGCAGCACCTGATCGAGCATTTCACGGTGCTGCGCTGTCACGCACAGGCGGGATTCAAAGGCCGGATCTTGCGCCAGTGCTTTCACCAGTGGCGCCATTTTGATGGCCTCTGGGCGAGTACCAAATACTGTCAGAACTTTCACACTGTTTCTCTCAATGACGCGGTTCTAACATCGGACGCGGACGGCGCGCTAACGCCACACCAGCACCCACCAACGCGCCAACGGCGCCCCACATGATCATCATGAACAGACGACGCGGGCTGTCACGCGAGACAGGTTCTTCCGGCGTGCGCAAATAGCGATAGGTCTGGAATTTATTGTTCAGCGTCAGACCGGCCTGCAATGTTGTGAGCATGGCTCTGTTCTGATCATAACTTATATCGTAAGTCGGACCGGTCGCCTGCAATGTCTCTAACTGGCCTTGCAGCATCGGTTGACCCAGCAAAAACAGATCGCTGTCTGCCAGATTTTCTCCGGCTTCACGCGGCTGCTTTTCATGAATTCCTTGCTGGCTGGCGATCTTTAATGCCTGCTGTAAACGGTGCTGCTGGCGTTGGAACTGTGCGTTTGCCACATCTTCCTGACGTTTGACCTGTGCCTGTAACTGCGCGCCACGTGCCTGCCAGGCACCTTTGAGCTCCGCGTTTAAATGACGTGCTGCCCGTTCGCTGGCGTAAGCAATGTACTGTCGCAGCAGGTTATTGGCATCGCTGGCCGTTTCGGCTTTCAGTTTGACGTTATCAAACGTGTTACGCGCTGTATCGCCAGGCGTGAACTGGATATTACCGATCAGATCGTCCAGCAGGGCCGCATCGTTATGCGCATTACCGGTTTTGCGGCTTTTATAATAGTTGGTTTGCTGCCAAAACTCGCGGCGTGTATCCCACGATGACAGCTGCATGGTGAATTCCTGATACACCTCATCCATTACGGTGGGCGAAGGCGCGCTCAGCGTAAGCGCGTTATTGCGCACATCGAGATTGCCAAGAAACTGCTGTTGGGCATAGTACGAACCCAGCATGTTTACCGTTGGGCGATCGGTAATCGCTGTGGTGCTCCATACCTGCTTCATCAATAGCGTTGCCAGCCAGGCAACCACGGCAAACAGCAGCGCAAAACCGACAATCCAACGCTTTCCACGCCATAAACAGCAGCACAGGCCGCGAATATCCAGTTCGTTCTCCACAACGTCAGAGGGCATAACAGGGGTATCCTTTATAAGATCTTATCAGGGTAATTTTTTCTTCGCGTCTCGGGCGCTATGGATACGACGTTTAATGCGCCGGATGCGTCGCGCAACACGCCACGCATGTTTCAGGCAGTAGCCGTAAACCATAAAAGCAAGCAGAAACAGCACCAGCATCACCCATTCGGGGATAAAGGCAAGATATTCACCCAAGACACCAATCCCAGCGAAAATCGCCGCAGCAATGGTAATTAGCATAAATGCCTGTCGTGAGCTAAACCCGGCACGCATAATTAAATGATGAATATGCTGACGATCGGCAGAAAAAGGACTCATGCCTTTACGCAAACGGCGATACATAATCGCGACCATATCCATCAGAGGAATAGCGATTAGCCACAGCGCGGTAACCGGCGTGATTGGATGACTCAATCCCTGGGTCGTCTCCAGCAAAATCCAGATGATGGTGAAACCGATCATCGTACTGCCTGCATCGCCCATAAACACTTTATAGCGACGACCGAGGAAACCGAGATTGAGCAGGATATAAGGCAGCGTGGCGGCAATCATCGCAAAGCACCACATGGCGAGACTGGTTTGGCCGTCAAAATAGAGAATAATACCCATCGCGGCAAAGGTGACGGAGGAAAGGCCGCCAAGCAGCCCGTCAATGCCGTCCACCATATTAAAAGCGTTAATCGCTGCCCACACGGCGAGCAGGGTCAGGACGTAGCCAAACGGCCCAACAATCAACTCCACCGGACCGATAATAAAGCCAAGGCTGAGCAGATAAAGTTTGGCTCCAACGATCATTACCACCGCAACAATGGCCTGCACGACAGCGCGAATTTTGACGCTAATATCAAAGCGATCGTCCAGTGCACCCACTAACACCAAAACCCCCGCGCAGCCCAAAAAGAGTAGCGCGTGCGGCAAATAATAATTGGTAATCGCGAAGGTAAAACAGATGCCGGCGTAAACAGAAATGCCACCAACCAACGGAATCGCTCCGTGATGGCGTTTACGCGAATTGGGCATGTCAACCAAACCAATTTTTTTAGCTGCTTTACGAGCAAAAAAGAGGAATATTAAAGAAAAGAGAAAAATTAAACCAAGCTCAGTACTCATAGTGAGTAAATTCACGTTAAACGCTCTCAGCTAACATCTTGGACAACGATACGCGAAAATCTCCTGCTACCGCTGCGCCAGAATCCGAATTCTGCATCAAGAAGTGTGTGAATGTTCAATAATTCACCACCACTACCACAGTCATTATCAATACTCCTGTCAGAGTTCAATCCTATAGCTCAGAAATGAAAAACGCCACGTTAAGACGTGGCGTAGGTGCGATTTCCTGCTCATTTCAGCTAAAAAAGCTGAAACAATCGGTCAGATGACTTTTGACGAGATCAGGAACGCTTCATCATGTCGAAAAATTCATCATTGGTTTTGGTCATTGCCAGCTTGTTGATGAGGAATTCCATTGCGTCGATTTCGCCCATCGGGTGAATAATCTTACGCAGAATCCACATCTTCTGCAGCTCTTCCTGCGTGGTCAGCAGCTCTTCTTTACGCGTACCGGAACGGTTGTAATCAATCGCCGGGAAGACGCGTTTTTCAGCAATTTTACGTGAGAGATGCAGCTCCATGTTACCGGTGCCTTTAAACTCTTCGTAAATAACCTCGTCCATCTTCGAACCGGTATCAACCAGCGCGGTCGCGATGATAGTCAGGCTGCCGCCTTCTTCCACATTACGGGCTGCACCGAAGAAACGCTTCGGACGGTGCAAGGCGTTGGCATCCACACCACCGGTCAATACCTTACCGGAAGCAGGAACTACGGTGTTGTAAGCACGCGCCAGACGCGTAATGGAGTCGAGCAGAATAATCACATCTTTTTTGTGTTCGACCAGGCGCTTAGCCTTCTCGATCACCATTTCAGCAACCTGAACGTGACGGGAAGCCGGTTCATCAAAGGTGGAAGCAATCACTTCACCTTTAACCAGACGCTGCATCTCAGTAACTTCTTCAGGACGCTCGTCAATCAGCAGCACCATCAGTACGCAATCCGGGTAATTATACGCCAAGCTCTGCGCAATATTCTGCAGCAGCATGGTTTTACCGGCTTTCGGTGGCGCCACAATCAGACCACGCTGACCGCGACCGATTGGCGAAGCCAGATCCAGGACGCGCGCGGTCAGGTCTTCAGTTGAGCCATTACCCCGCTCCATACGCAAACGGTTGTTAGCATGCAGCGGCGTGAGGTTTTCGAACAGAATCTTGTTGCGCGCGTTCTCCGGCTTGTCATAGTTGACTTCGTTAACCTTCAGCAAGGCAAAGTAACGCTCACCTTCTTTTGGCGGGCGGATCTTGCCAGAAATGGTGTCACCAGTGCGGAGGTTAAAGCGGCGGATTTGGCTGGGAGAAACGTAAATATCATCGGGACCGGCGAGGTAGGAGCTGTCTCCAGAGCGGAGGAAACCAAATCCATCCTGCAATATCTCCAGCACGCCATCACCAAAGATGTCTTCGCCGCTTTTCGCGTGCTGCTTCAGGATTGAGAAAATAATGTCCTGCTTGCGCATGCGAGCCTGGTTTTCCAGCCCCATATTTTCGCCGAGGGTAATCAGCTCAGAAACCGGCGTGTTCTTTAATTCGGTAAGATTCATAGTGATGGGTTCTTAAACTCGGGGTAATACTCGGAATGTTTGTCGTGAGTAGTATGGCAAATAATCCATGCCTGTTAATGGCTCTTTTCGACTCTTCTCGACGATCATCGTCAGGGATGGCGACTGGAAGCGAGGAGACGGTCGATTGCGATGCCTAAGTTGGAGCTAACCGTCAGATTGCAGAACCGCTGTTATAGGTACAGTGCGACAGGGTTCAACAAAGGAAAACTTTTAGATGCTAACTACTAGGTAAGTGCGTAATGCAGCTTTGGTAAATTAGCACACCTGAAAGCGAACGTCCAGCGGCAGGAAAAAAATTCGCCCGTGCTGAACGTTCGGCCCCGATTAGGCCAGGTTGGCGTTCAGGAACTCTTTCAGTTGACCTTTGGACAAAGCGCCCACTTTGGTCGCGGCGACTTCACCGTTTTTAAACAGTAGCAGCGTCGGAATACCACGAATACCGTATTTCGGCGCGGTGCCTGGATTGTCGTCGATGTTCAGCTTAGCAATGGTCAGTTTACCATCGTACTCTTCTGCGACTTCATCAAGAATCGGGGCGATCATTTTGCAAGGACCACACCATTCAGCCCAGAAATCTACCAGTGTAACGCCGTCAGCTTTTAGCACGTCGGTGTCGAAACTGTCATCGGTCAGGTGAACGATTTTATCGCTGCTCATGTTTTACTCCACAAGATTATGCCTGGCGAATTGGCGTAAAATATACCAATGTAGGTTGACTTTATTTCATAGGATACGCTTTCGTAAAGCGATAATAAGCTGATATTCTACCACACTATGAGCAAAACACACTTAACCGACCAGAAGTTTTCCGACTTCGCCCTGCACCCTCTGGTGGTGGAAGCCCTTGATAAGAAAGGCTTTCATAACTGTACGCCGATTCAGGCGTTAGCACTGCCTTTTACGCTTTCAGGGCGTGATGTCGCAGGTCAGGCGCAAACCGGTACCGGCAAAACGATGGCGTTTCTGACGTCAACGTTTCATCATCTTCTCTCAAACCCTGCGGCGGAAGGTCGTCAGGTCAATCAGCCACGCGCATTAATTCTGGCACCAACGCGTGAACTCGCGGTGCAAATCCATGCCGACGCAGAACCCCTGGCCTCCTCAACCGGGCTGAAGCTCGGCCTGGCTTATGGCGGCGATGGCTATGACAAACAGCTTAAAGTGCTGGAAAATGGCGTTGATATTCTGATCGCCACCACCGGTCGCTTAATCGACTACGCGAAACAGAATCACGTTAACCTCGGCGCTATTCAGGTAATGGTGCTGGACGAGGCCGATCGCATGTTCGATCTCGGCTTTATTAAAGATATTCGCTGGCTGTTCCGCCGTATGCCGGCTGCTACCCAGCGTCTGAGCATGCTGTTTTCTGCCACCCTTTCCTATCGCGTGCGTGAACTGGCGTTTGAGCACATGAACAACGCCGAATATGTCGAAGTGGAACCCGAGCAAAAAACCGGACACCGCATCAAAGAAGAGCTTTTCTATCCGTCTAACGAAGAGAAAATGCGTCTTCTGCAAACCTTGCTGGAAGAAGAGTGGCCCGATCGCGCAATCATTTTCGCTAACACCAAACATCGCTGTGAAGATATTTGGGGCCATTTGGCCGCCGATGGTCATCGCGTCGGTTTATTAACCGGTGATGTAGCACAGAAAAAACGATTGCGTATCATTGATGACTTCACCAAAGGTGATGTCGATATTCTGGTTGCTACCGATGTTGCCGCACGTGGCCTGCATATTCCTGCTGTCACCCACGTCTTTAACTACGACCTGCCGGACGATCGCGAAGACTACGTTCACCGCATTGGCCGAACCGGACGTGCCGGTGCCAGTGGTCATTCCATCAGCCTGGCGTGCGAAGAATATGCGCTGAACCTGCCCGGCATTGAAGAATATATTGGTCACAATATTCCGGTCAGCAAATACAACAGCAATGCACTGCTGAGCGAATTGCCACCGCCAAAACGTCTGGCGCGTAGCCGTTCGGGCAACGGACCTCGTCGTGGCGGCAACAATAGCAACCGTCGCGGCGCGCCACGTAACAACAACCGTAAACGTTCGAGTTAAGCTCACCATGCTAAGCGCATCGTCACTTTATGCTGCGATTGATTTAGGTTCTAACAGCTTTCATATGTTGGTGGTGCGCGAAGTGTCTGGCAGTATTCAGACCGTCGCGAAAATTAAGCGCAAGGTGCGCCTTGCTGCAGGTCTGGATAAGAGTAACCAGTTGTCAGCCGAAGCGATGACGCGCGGCTGGCAGTGTCTCAAGCTGTTTTCTGAACAGCTGCAGGATATTCCCTTTGATCAAATTCGCGTCGTGGCAACCGCCACGCTGCGTCTTGCGGCCAACGCACAACAGTTCCTTGAAACTGCGCAGCAAATTCTCGGTTGTGACATCAACGTCATCAGCGGCGAAGAAGAAGCGCGCCTGATTTATCAGGGTGTGGCGCATACGACTGGCGGTTCCGATCGGCGTTTAGTTGTGGATATTGGTGGCGGCAGCACCGAATTAGCGACTGGCGACGGCTCTCACGCCACAGTGCTGTTCAGCTTGCCGATGGGTTGCGTGACCTGGCTGGAGCGTTTTTTCAGCGATCGCCATCTGGCAAAAGAAAATTTTGCACAGGCTGAACAGGCGGCACGCGAAATGATTCAGCCCGTTGCGGCACAACTGTGCGAACAAGGCTGGCAAGCCTGCGTAGGCGCGTCGGGCACCGTTCAGGCGCTACAGGAAATCATGGTGGCACAAGGGATGGATGAGCGCATCACCCTGAGTAAACTTCAGCAGCTAAAACAGCGTGCCATTCAGTGTGGCAAGTTAGAAGAGCTGGAGATTGAAGGCCTGACGCTGGAACGCGCATTGGTTTTCCCCAGCGGCCTGTCTATTTTGATCGCTATTTTCCAGGAACTGCGTATCGAAAGCATGACGTTGGCAGGCGGCGCGCTACGGGAAGGGCTGGTTTACGGTATGCTACATTTGCCGATCGATCGCGATATTCGCACTCGTACGCTGCAAAATGTTCAACGCCGCTTCAGTATTGACATTGAGCAGGCCGGGCGCGTACGTCAGCTGGCGGAAAGTTTTTTCCGTCAGGTCAGCACGCCATGGAAACTCAATCAGCGCTGTCGTGATTTACTGCTTAGCGCCTGCGCCATTCATGAAATCGGCCTGAGCGTCGATTTCCGTCAGGCTCCTCAACACGCAGCTTACCTCGTTCGTCATCTCGACCTTCCCGGCTTTACGCCCGCTCAGAAAAAACTGTTGGCCTGCCTGCTGCAAAATCAAAGCGGCAGTATTGATCTGGCATTGCTGACTCAGCAAAACGCCGTGCCGCCACGTTTAGCAGAGCGTATGTGTCGTTTACTGCGGTTAGCGATTATTTTTTCGAGTCGTCGACGCGACGATACGTTACCCGCGGTGCGATTGCAGGCGGATGATGATGCGCTGCATGTGACGTTACCGGCTGGCTGGCTGGATATACACCCGTTGCGGGCTGAATTGCTTGAGCAAGAGAGCCACTATCAATCCTATGTTCACTGGCTCCTCACCCTTTCCTGAGTCGAACCCGCTGCTTCTACTGATGGCTGCCTATGCCCAACGCCCATCGTCCGATAAACTCACCTTACGCTTTCTTTGCTTTTTCCAGCATTGCCCGTAATCCGGCTACGCGGCTCTGACCCGTTTTCATGCGCTCCTCGGCGCTCACTGCTTTGCGCTCGGTTTCCCACACCACATCGTCCTGCGGCAGCTCAAGTAAAAAGCGGCTTACCTCCGGGCGTACCAGCTCACCGTATTGACGCCGCTCGCGACACTGGGTAAAGGTCAGCTCTTTCTGCGCCCGCGTGATGCCTACATAGGCAAGACGCCGTTCTTCTTCGATATTATTCTCATCGATGCTGCTCTGATGCGGCAGTAAACCTTCTTCCATGCCGACCAGGTAAACATACGGAAACTCCAGCCCTTTTGAGGCATGGAGCGTCATCAGCTGAACCTGATCCAGTTCTTCATCGTTCTCACCACGTTCCATCATGTCGCGCAGGGTAAAACGCGTCACCACCTGAGCCAGCGTCATCGGCTCATCCAGATCGGTACCTTCCAGCATTTCGGTCATCCACTGGAACAGCGTATTAACATTTTTCATGCGCATTTCAGCGGCTTTTGGACTGCCAGATGTTTCAAACAGCCAGCTTTCATAATCAATACCGCGAATCAGGTCACGCACCGCATTGACGGGTTCGCGCCCGGTAAGTTGAATGATCTCATTCAGCCAATGCGTAAAGCGTTGCAAATGCTCCAGTCCACGTCCGTTCAGCGTTTGCCCCAGCCCAACGTCAAAGCTGGCGTTAAACAGACTTTTGTTACGAAGACTGGCCCATTCGCCCAGTTTTTGCAGCGTAGCCGGACCAATCTCGCGACGTGGCGTATTAACAATGCGCAGAAACGCGCTGTCATCATCGGGGTTAGTTAATACGCGTAAATAGGCCAGTAAATCTTTGATTTCCGGGCGCGAGAAAAATGAAGTACCACCCGAAATACGATACGGAATGCGGTTCTGCATCAGCTGCTTTTCAAATACGCGTGACTGATGATTGCCGCGATAAAGAATGGCGTAATCTTTGTAAGCTGTCTTGTGGATAAAGTGATGCGCGATCAACTCACCCGCAACGCGCTCCGCTTCATGCTCTTCGTTATTCGCAGTCAGCACCTTTAGCTGATTTCCTGGACCCAGTTCGGAAAACAAGCGCTTTTCAAACACGTGCGGGTTATTGGCGATCAGAATGTTGGCCGCTTTGAGAATGCGCTGTGATGAACGGTAATTCTGTTCAAGTTTGACAACTTCCAGCGCCGGAAAATCGTCTTTTAACAGCACCAAATTTTGTGGTCGTGCGCCGCGCCACGAATAGATTGACTGATCGTCATCGCCCACCACGGTAAAGCGCGCACGCGCGCCGACCAACAGCTTGACCAGTTCATACTGGCTGGTATTGGTATCCTGATACTCATCGACCAGCAGATAACGAATACGCTGCTGCCAGCGTTCGCGCACTTCCGCATTGCGCTGCAGCAGTAGCGTCGGCAACAAAATTAAATCATCAAAATCCAGGATGTTGCAGGCTTTCAGATGTTGATCATACAGGGCATAGCAATGGGCAAAAATATTATCGCGTTCGGAACGCGCCAGCGCAGCAGAACGTGGCGGATCGACAAGATCGTTTTTCCAGCCTGAGATAGTAGAGATCAGCAGCTGCAGCTGGGACTTATCTTCCTCCAGCCACTGTTTGGTCAACTCTTTAAGCAAGGCAAGTTGATCCTGATCGTCAAACAGCGAAAAGTTCGATTTGATGCCCAGCGCGGCCGTTTCGCGTTTAATGATCTCCAGACCCAGAGTATGGAAAGTGGAAATCATCAAGCCACGAGCTTCTTTGCGGCCCAGCGTTTGCGCCACACGCTCCTTCATTTCACGCGAGGCTTTATTGGTAAAGGTCACCGCCGCAATATGACGTGCCTGATAACCACATTCCCGGATCAGGTGCGCAATTTTATTGGTAATGACGCGGGTTTTTCCCGATCCCGCACCCGCCAGCACCAGGCAGGGGCCGGTGACAAATTCGACAGCACGTTGTTGGCCGGGGTTTAGACGCATAACGGAAATTCACTCAGTTGGCAGAGAAAAAGGTATCACACCTGCTTTCGAACGACGGCAGCCAGACAGGCTCTGGCAACTGACGTTAATAAGTCACGGGAGAGGCAACCCACGCCCCTACAGGTCGAAAGATAGGGTTATAATGGGCGACGATTATACACAACGAGACACCGACATGGCGAAAACCGCAGCGGCTTTACACATCCTCGTGAAAGAGGAAGCGCTGGCTAAAGCGTTATTGGCGAAACTGGAAAAAGGCGGCAATTTCCAACAACTGGCAAAGAAACACTCAACCTGCCCCTCCGGGCGAAATGGCGGTGATTTAGGTGAGTTCCGCCAGGGACAGATGGTCCCGGCTTTTGATAAAGCGGTTTTCACCTGCCCACTGTTAACGCCTTATGGACCGGTGAAAACCGCGTTTGGTTATCACATCATTAAAGTGCTTTACCGCACCTGATCACTTCTTATTTTTCATCTGCTGCAAAATATTGCTGCACTGATTATCTTCATTATCGCTCGGTGAAATCAGTGCCAGCAGCGCAGCAGCAGGCGCCACAACGGCACCTAACGCCACCGCCGCAGCGCCGCGTGCAATCAGCGGCCCGCTTTTCACACCAGCGTCTGGATTTTTGAACGTGCCACGCACATAGAGCGGCGATCGCAGCGTGATGATGCGGACGCCCTTACTTTCTGGATTAATAGAAAGATCCATGCGTTCACTGGCGAAATTAGCGTTACCGCTAATATTGATCACCGCGTTCTCGGTATCAAAGACAAACAGATTGGGCGTTGCTAAGCCGTTTTGCAGTTTAATGTCGGTAGCCGCGCAGTTAATCTGTACTTGATCGTCGCCAAACAGTTTACCAACCACGTAGTTACCGACATTCAGACCGGCAATCTCCATCAGGTTGCGGCTAATCAAACCATCATTCATCAGCAGTTTTAGCTGCCCATTGCTGGTCGCCAGTAAATCTGCCACTGAATTACCCTTGCCGGTGAGGCTGGCATCCCCATTCAGTTGCCCCAGGCTGTTTTGCATGGCCTCAACGTCAGGGAACAACTGGCGCAGACGCAGTTTACGTGCGTGAATATCTGCACGACCGCGCATCGGCGAATGATCGCCTGCCAGATGAATGGTGCTATTCAGATTACCGCCCGCAATGCCAAAGCGCAGCGGATCTAACAGCAGGTCACCGTTCTTAAGCTGCAAATGGGTATAAAGATCGCTTAACGGCAGCGAATTACTGTGCTCAATACGCTTGCCGCTGAACTTCACATCGGCATCCATCACGTCCCAGTTTTTAGTATCGAACTTGTCATGCGGCAATACGCGATCGGCTGGCTGCGTTGATTTATCGCCGCGTCGTGCTTTAGCCTGCTCGGTTTTCTCGCTGCCTTTACCCGACTTCACGCCAATCAGCGGACCCAGATCGGCCATTCGTAGCTGGTTTGATGTCAGTTCGCCCTTCAGTCCAGGGCGCGGCTTACCCTGGGTGTACGTCAGCGACCCGTGAATATCGCTGTCGCCGATATGGCCGTTGAATTTTTCATACTGGAATACCGGCCCCTTCTCACCCGCGAATTTAGCAATCAGATGACCATCTGTTTCGTACGGCGGCGTGTCCGGCAGCAGCACACCGGTTAAACCGTACAGGTTAGCCAGCGTATCGCCAGAAAAGCGCAAGCGCACATCCAGCCCGCCCAGGTTCATGGGATCGGTTAATCCGCCCGTTATCTGTACACGCGTAGTACCGTTGCGTACATCCGCCTGAATCGGGAAAGGAGTCGTCTGGCTGCGCAGCGACAACATGCCGCCAATTTTGCCCTCGCCATCCAACCGTTCATTTTTGTAAGTGCCCTTCGCCTGCCAGCCAAAGACGAAATCACCCGCGCCCTTTTGCTTATCGTCGCCACCGGCTATCTGTGCATAAGGCACCGGCTTACCCAGCGGATTAATCTTCACCGTAACGTCCGCTTTGTTAATGGCGTCGCGATAACGAATTTGTCCCTGATCGAACAAAATATTATCAAGGCGGAATGACCATGCTGACGGCGCAGCGTTTTCATCTTTTTGACTGCCGCTGTTGGCAAGATTAAACGTCCAGTTATTCTTCTTATCCGCTGTTTGGATCAGGCGCGCATTGGGCTGCTCCAGTTTAATCCACGGGATAAAAACTTCTTTATGCAGCAGGGCTAACGGTGCCAGTGTGGCGTCCACGCGCTGTAAATGAACCATAGTCACATCGGGAATTTCGGGCGGGTTGCCCAACATAATGTCCTGCGCATGCAGATGCGGCCATGGCACCCAGCTACGCCAGCCAGGTTCTTCGCGGTTGCGCTCCCAGGCCACGCCCAAATCACCACGAATGGCAAAAGGACGATTCAGTTCAGTCGAGACTTTCTGGTTGATGGTTGGCTTCAGACGATTCCAGTCAAAGGTGGCAATCACTACGATAATCACCACAACCAGCAACAAAATAATCCCGACGATCCAGCTAACAATTTTTCCCGTACGCGTCATTTCGCTTTCTCCTTACCCTGCCACGGTCTCCGTTAAAGATAGACGAGACAGCGAGGAACGACATCAGAGAAGCTGGACAGGAAGATGATTTAACTCAGAAAAGGAACCGGCTTTGAAAAGAAATACCCTTGTGCCGCGATGGCTGGAGAGGATTGCACTTGCTGCCACTCTTCCTCCGTTTCAACCCCTTCGACAATGACCCCGTTGCAATAATGGTTGATTAACGCCAGCAGCATGGAAAACAAGCTGCGCCCTTCATCTGTTTTACGCAGCAAAATAAACAGCTCGCGCGACAGCTTAATATAGTCGTACTTCAGCTCGGTCAGCGCGGAGAAATTCGCCATGCCAGAACCGAAATCATCCAGCCACAGCGGGCCCAGCTCTGGCATCTGCGCCACAATCTCTTTCTGCGGCAATACGTGGTGTTCGGTCAGCTCAAATCGCACCCACGGCAAACGTGCGATCAGGCGGCGGATTGATGGATGTTTTTGAATCGACAGCAGCGAAGGGCTATCAATATTTACTGACGCAACAATATTTGTTCGCTCAAAAAAGGCCGACCACTGGGTTAATAACTCCAGCTGCTCATGCATCACATGCAGCCGTTGCGTAATATTAAGTGCGGCGAAATAGTTTTCCGACGACAGCTTCTTTTTCGGCGCGGACGGGTGTGTTATCGCGGCCAGCAGTTCAATAGCCAGCAACCGTCCCGATACCTGATATATCGGCTGAAAAGTGTAAAATCGCTGGCACTGCTGCCAGAAAAGGCGCGTTTTCTGCGAGGGATTGTAGTCAGTCGAAGAAGGGAGCCTGGGACTTATGCTCTTCATCACCATGGTATTTTCCTGGTTGGGGGCAAGCGCCTGGATGCGGCAACCCAGCGGCAATTATCGGTCGTAATCGGGATAACTTTATTTATCTTTTAGCGATAATAAATCGTTGAGTGTACCAATAAGGTTACCGAGATAATCGCTAAAACAAGCCGAAACTTGTTCGCTTTATCAGGCCGATAGGAGTGCTATCACGACTTAAGTGGAATTAAAACGGCGTTTTAAAATCATTGACGTCTGCCATACCAGACGTAAGACTAGGGCGATATTCCACTACAGGCCGAAAACCATGACGCAAAAAAAAATCGCCATTATTGGCGAATGCATGATTGAACTGTCCGAAAAGGGTGAAAACATTAAGCGCGGTTTTGGCGGCGACACGCTAAACACAGCGGTATACATGGCTCGCCAGGTTGATGACACTCAACTAAGCGTGGATTACGTCACCGCGCTGGGTACGGATACCTTCAGCGATAAAATGATCGCTGCCTGGCAACAGGAAAGAGTCAAAACCGGGCTGATTCAGCGGCTGGATAATAAAATGCCGGGGTTGTATGTCATTGAAACGGACCCGCATGGCGAACGCACTTTCTGGTACTGGCGCAGCGACGCCGCCGCCCGTTACTGGCTCGATAGCCCCGAGAGTGACAGGATTTGCCAGCAGCTAGAACGTTACGATTATCTGTATTTAAGTGGCATCAGTCTGGCGATTCTGCCCGTTTCCAGCCGTGACAAGCTAATGGCATTGCTGGCGCGTTGTCGCGCTAACGGCGGCAAGATCATTTTCGATAATAACTATCGTCCACATTTGTGGTTCGACAAAACCGAAACGCAGACGGCTTATCGCAACATGCTGAACTGTACCGATATGGCTTTTTTGACGTTAGATGATGAGCATTTTCTGTGGGGCGAGCAACCGCTTAGTGAGGTGATCGCGCGTACACGGGCAGCGGGTGTCAGCGAAATCGTTATCAAGCGCGGCGCGGAATCTTGTCTGGTGGCCATTGATGATAATTCATTAATTGATGTAGCAGCCGTGCGCCTGGCAAAAGAAAAAATCATCGATACCACTGCGGCAGGTGACTCGTTTAGCGCCGGGTATCTCTCTCTACGTCTGACGGGCGCATCGCCAGAAGCAGCCGCTGAACGCGGTCACCTTATCGCCAGTACGGTGATTCAGCATCGCGGGGCCATTATTCCTCTGGACGCTATGCCGAAATAATATAGCGCCCCAGTTACTGGGGCGTTTTTTACTTAATATTTTTAATACATCAATTAATATTCAAATTTATTTACTCACCTCTTATTAGCAAAAAAAATTAAATAATCCACTAATAAAGAAGCCGCCTGTGAAGCTATTTTTTGATCCGAATCGTATTAATGCTTTATTTGCCTTTACTCTATAGCTTATTTCTTTTATATCTGTGCCTGTCTCACAACGAGAGAGCAATCTGGAATATTGATCATGAAGGTAAAGGATTTACTGACGTGAATATTCTGTGACTCAGTTGTAAGATACGCTGAACAGGGTTACTTACCTGCCCTGTCCAGCAGTGAGCGTGTGACTATTGATAGTAATTAAAAAAAGCTTTTACCATCAATATGGATTAAGATAATTCTCGCGCTCGTACAATAATAATTAACGTTATATTGTTATTATAATAATAGAGTGATATTTCAACACCAGCTTATGTTGTTTTGCCGTAATGAAAAAACATAGAGCGTTTCGATGCCGTTTATATACTCTCCGGCATTTATGGCTTTTTCATCTCTGCTTCCGTGAATTTTCTCGTATAGCGGAAAAGGAATGCGGCCCTCGTGGTTTTTAGGCAGCCTTTGGCTGCCTTTTTCCTCTATTTTTATCAAAACATCCTGACAAGAAAGTCATGAATGAACCTGATAACTTTTTGTTGATGAGAGATAACAATGCCCGTATTAATTATTGAGGAAAATATCGTTGGTTCCAATAATCATTCTATAAACGTTATAAATTATCATTGCCCTTCCCTTATAAAATCCTATTCCAATCAAAAAATTATAGTAAATCCCCTTCCCCAGGCACAGTCTGAATCTACTTATTCTTGCCGTTTTCAGATGGACGACAGGGTTAAAAAAGGCCATCTTTTAACCAATAACAGCAGGAGGCTGTTTACCCGGCCGCGAACAAAACAATTAAAACAGCTCTCGTATCAGGACACGTTATGAATACAGAAATCATCAATATCTGGCCGCACGGAGACGCCCCAGGTGCCAGCGATTCGCACGCTCAACCGAAAATTGTTGATATGGCAAAACAGTACGAGCCATACGATCGAGCCGCCACGGGCATACGCTGCCCGGAGATGGCGATTTGGCATCCGGTTGAATCTAATGGCATCACCTTGCTGGTCGCGCCTGGCGGCGGTTACCATCGCGTGATGATCGATCGTGAAGGCAGCGCGCTCGCCACATTTTTCACCTCAATGGGTTACACGCTGGCGGTAATGACTTATCGCCTGCCATACGATGGCCATCATGAAGGCCCGGATGCGCCGCTGGCCGATGCGCAACGTGCGGTGCGAGTACTACGCGAGCGCGCGCAGCGTGGCCTGAATGGTAAATATATTGTCATGATGGGGTTCTCCGCAGGCGGCCATGTTGCTGCCAGCCTGGGTACGCGTTTCGCGGAAAAACTCTATCCAACGCAGGATAGCGCTGAAAATTACGCTCCACGTCCGGATGCGATGGTGCTGATTTATCCGGTGATCAGTATGCGTGAAGGACTGGTACATGAGGGTTCACGCACCCGTCTGTTAGGCGCCTGGCCGGATCAGAAAACGATCGATGCTTATTCAATGGAAACGCGCGTACATGCTCAGGTGCCGCCGACATTATTGATCCACGCCGCCGATGATGAATCGGTATCCGTGAATAACAGCATGGTCTTTTTTAGCGCATTACGGGCACACAATGTGCCAGCGGAAGTGCATTTTTATCAGAAGGGCGGACACGGCTTTGGTATTCGGGGCCTGGCAGATTTGCCCCTCGCCAGTTGGCCCATGTTGGTGACCGAATGGCTCAGGGCAAAAACCTGAGAAATTAAGAAGCCGGTGGTGCTGTATCACTGTCCGGCTGAGCAGCATCACCGCCCGTGGCCGGAACCGCTGACGGTGCCATTACTTTATCCCAGTTGCTTTGTAGCATTTTCACATTAGTTTCTGCTTCGCCTTCCGGCTGGAGCAACATCATCATCAGTTCCTGACTGAGTTGCTGACGCAGTTCCTGATTCAGCTGATCGCGCGTTAAACCAGCCAGAAACGCCTGACGCAATTTCTGATACTGCTCAGGGGCGATGTCCACCACTGAATTTTGCTGGGAACGCAGACGCTGACTCATCAGAACATCGGTATCCGTGCGGGCATAGGTGGCAAACAGCTTGTTCAGCTCCAGCAACTTTTGCGCCATCAGCGCATCAAACTCTTCCTGCGGCAAGCCGTTATCCCGCACTTTCGCCAGTTCGCGTGCCACCAGGTTCATATTCTGTTCCAGCGAATCGTTACGCGCATCCATATTGATTGAGCATTGGGCGCGTTGATAGAGCACGCGACAATCAAACCCAACCTGTACCCCCTGCGCTTTACTGTCGCTTAATGCGCGCTGCACATGCCAGAACAGCGCTTCACGCGCTAAATCTCCCTGCCAGTACCGTTGCAGATTATGTGAATCACGAATCGGTTGCCAGGGCGTGTCCCATACCAGCGACAAGCGATCCTGGCTCATATTGCCATTTACCAGATTTACCGGTTCATTCGGCAGCGGTGAAAGCGTCGGCAACGGCGCAGGCGCGTCACGTTTACCTTTCAGCGGTGAGAAGGCTTTATTGATTTGTTCCGACAAACTGCGGCTGTCAACGTTACCGACCACATACAACGTCATCGCATCCGGCGTATACCATTGCTGGTAAAATTCCTTTAATTGCGTTAAATCCACCGGCGCGCGTGGCTGCTCAGCGGGATCATGCGCTAACAGCGCCGAGCCTTTCAGGCGATAGCGCCACCACACATCCTGGGTATTTGCCGGCCAGGTTGCGACGGGATCGGAAGCAGAGAGCGCGGTATTCACTACCTGTTCGGTAATTGACATATTGCCTGCGGTAGCCGCCAGCCAGTTCAGCGCTTCTTTCAGCAGCTCCGGGCGGTTATTGGGCAGGCTAAGGTTGTATTGAGTGAAATCATAGGACGCGATAACCGGCGGCAGCGGATGCTGTGGATCCATCGCCTGTTGCCATAAAGCACGTTGTTGACTGGTATCGAGCGCGGCGTTATGCACCATGGCAAGGCGCGGCAGCAGATGACTGAAGCCTGCCTGTTGCGTTCCTTCCACCAGCGAGCCGGTATTAACCACCATCCGCAGTTCGATACGATCGCTCGGACGTTGCGGCGTTGTCAGAAGCTGCCAGTTAAATCCGTTATCCAGTTTGCCCTGCTGCCAGGCCGGATCCGGTTGCAGCGTTTCTGCCTGTACACCATAGCTGGTTGCAGCCAGCATTAATCCACCCATCAAAAGCCGAATTCTGGTGCCCTGCATGTAAACCCCTACTCAAACAATGCAAAAAATCATTATCGCTGGCACGATTTGCCGCTGTTATTAGCGAACCGGCAGAATGCCGGACCGCGCTGTTATCCCTCAACAAAGACTTTGACCACAGGAAGGTCAGGATGTCGCGCAACGAAGTGAAAAACATTTTGAGGTTCATTATCCAAATGCCCGCTGTCAGGGCAAGTGACAGCGGGCATTTGTGGGGATTTAAGAGAAGATCAATGATTAAACGGTGGGTTCAGACGCTTTTTTCACCTTATTTTCGCCTGACAGAGTTTCTTTTAACTGCACTTCATCCAGCTGATCGACCCACTTTGCAACGACTATTGTCGCCACGCCGTTGCCGACCAGATTGGTCAACGCACGCGCTTCTGACATAAAACGGTCGATACCGAGAATCAACGCCAGGCCCGCCACCGGCAAATGCCCTACCGCTGAAAGCGTTGCTGCCAATACGATAAAGCCGCTGCCAGTCACGCCCGCTGCGCCTTTAGAAGAAAGCAGCAGTATGATCAACAAGGTAATTTGATGGAAAATATCCATATGTGCATTGGTCGCCTGGGCAATAAAAACGGCGGCCATCGTCAGGTAAATCGAGGTACCATCAAGATTAAACGAATATCCCGTTGGAATAACCAGCCCTACCACCGATTTCTTACAGCCCAGGCGCTCCATCTTATCCAGCATGCGCGGCAGCGCCGATTCGGAAGAGGAAGTGCCCAGCACAATCAGCAACTCTTCTTTGATATAAGCGATGAACTTGAAGATATTGAAGCCGACTACGCGCGCAATCAGACCTAACACCACCGTCACAAACAGAACACAGGTAATATAGAAGCAAACGATCAGCTGGCCGAGTTGCACCAGTGAACCCACGCCATATTTGCCGATGGTAAAGGCCATGGCGCCAAAAGCACCGATTGGCGCAAGGCGCATGATCATATTGATAATGCCGAAAATTACCTTCGAGAAGCTTTCAATAACGTTGAAAATCAGCGTGCCCGTATTACCCAAACGATGCAGCGCAAAGCCAAACAGGACGGCGAACATCAGCACTTGCAGAATGTTGCCGCTGGCAAATGCCCCAATCACGCTGTTGGGGATCACGTCCAGCAAAAAAGCAACCACGCCCTGCTGCTCGGCCTGGTGTGCATACATTGCCACCGCTTTGGCATCAAGCGTTGCCGGATCAACGTTCATTCCCGCGCCAGGCTGAATGACGTTAACCACGACTAACCCAATAATCAGCGCAATAGTACTGACTATTTCAAAATAAAGCAGCGCAACCGCGCCCGTGCGGCCAACGGCTTTCATACTTTCCATGCCAGCTATACCGGTCACCACCGTACAAAAAATAACGGGAGCGATGATCATTTTGATCAGTTTTACGAAGCCATCACCTAACGGCTTCATCTGAGTCCCTAACTCCGGATAAAAATGGCCCATCAAAACGCCGATGCCGATGGCAACCAGCACCTGGAAGTAAAGGCTTTTAAACAGCGAGGTTTTCATAAACAGGTGTCCACTAGCGACAGAAATGACGATATTGTCGGATTCGTTATCATGACCGGCAGACTGGTATATCCAGACATCACCGGTAGTCGAAAAATAACATTCTGTTTACGGGATTAATACAGGCTTACAAAGCCCAGGGAAATGATACAGACATAATTCTGAACTGAAACGCTTCAGCTTTGACTCTTGTAACTAAAATTCTTGCAAAATCAATAAAGCAGGTGATTATTCTGGTCGTGCCAGCTTTCTCATCCATTGCTGATTGAACCGTGTCAGAGAAACGGCTTCCGAGTAGAGATAGCCCTGCCCGATGCGAATTCCGCGCGCCAGCAGCCAGTCACGCTGTTCACAGGTTTCAACACCTTCGGCAATAACATCAAGATCGATAATATCGGCGATAGCCGCCACAATGCGCACCATGGTGTCGTCAACAGGCAGCGCCGACACAAAGCTGCGATCCATTTTCAGTTTATTCACCGGCAAGGCTTTAAACTGATGCAGGTAATTCAGGTTGGAATAGCCCATGCCGAAATCATCCAGTGCGACTGCCACACCGGTTTTCTGCAGCATACGCAACAGCGACATAGCCTGTTCCGCATCACCAATCTGTGCGGTTTCGGTTATCTCCAGCACAAAAGTGCCAGGTGCAATACGATGACGTTCCAGTAATGATTGCAGATGTGTCACCATGCTGGCGTCGCGCAACTGCACCGCTGAAATATTTACGCTGAGGGGAATCATCACCCCATGTTTCTGCCAGGCCGCCAGGATACGGCAGGCTTCTTCAAACACCCAGCGACCAATAGCAGAGATGACGCCAAGCTCTTCGGCATTGGCGATAAATTCTTCCGACAAGCCATAGCTACCGTCCGGCTGACGCATACGTAGCAGCGCTTCCGCGCCAGCTAATTCACCCGTTTGCATGTCAATTTGCGGCTGGAAATAGAGCGCAAACTGCTCGTCGTGCAGACCCTGTAAAATATCGTGCTCCTGGGTTAAACGCTTCTGTGCACGCTCGGTTAACGCAGCGTCGAAAAACAGTATCTGGTTTTTGCCTTGATGTCGCGCCGACATCATCGCCGAGGTGGCGCGATCCAGCAGCTCATTGGCGCTGAGCGGCTCGTCATCACGTAATGCCAGACCAATACTGGCGTTGGGCCGTAGCTGCAATTGCTGCAGGTTTACCGGCTGATTAAGGCGAATCATCAGATTGCGGGCTAAACGCATGGTACGAAACGGGTTATTAGCCCGCTTCATCAGCAATGCAAAGTCGCTGGTACTGGTTTGCGCTAGCAATGTGTGGTCGTCAATCGTGCTGCGAATCTTTTCTACCAGCGTCAACATCAAGGTATCGCGCTGCTCATCACTCAGTACACCGTTGGCTTCCTGCAACGTTTCAATGCGGAGCACCATCAAGCCAAACGGCTTAGCGCGATTACGTGTGTGCTGGTCGAGCAAGGCAAGGAACAGCGCGCGGTTTGGTAAATCAGTAACATCAAAGTGCGTCGTCAAACGACTCATTTCATCATGTACCGACTCAAGTACCTGCTGATTGCGGTTATAACTGCGGATCAACATGCCGATTTCATCATCATGATGCCCCTGCGGTAGCGTCAGCTTATGCGCCAGGATCGACTGCGGCGGCAACTCCTGCAATTCACGGGAAATGTCGCGTAGCGGATGGATGATCAAACGGTTGATGCACCAGCTAACGGCCACCGAAAGGATCAGCGCCAGGAGCAAATAAGTGGTGATCATCGTCGAAAACGTACTGAGGATAAACTGATATACGCGCGATGAGTCAGCCTGTAACAGCAAATATGCCAGGGGCTTCGGCGAGCCGGTGTTTTCGACGGAATAAAGGGGCAGCGTGATTTGTACCGGCAGCTCAAACAGCCGCGCCACTAAGCGTGGCACCGGTTTTTCTGGCACAAAGTCGGCATGCAGTACCTGAAATGCGTTTGGCAGCATCACGTCAGCGCGCGACAGGATTCCCGCCGGTCGGAGAGAGTGCAGAATGCGTTCGGCTTGCGGAATATCGGCTTTCAGTACCGCTTCAGACAGAGGCTGACGCACGGTATGCGCGATATTTTCCATTTGCTGGGCGTAGTCAATCCTGCGCTGCTGCACAAAATGAAACAGTTGGATAACGATAAAGATACTGATGGTGATGACCGCAACCAGCGACACTGTCGCCATCTGCTTTATCGTAAGCGACCGACTTACCCGCAAAAATTCTCTCCCGGCTATAAAAAAGCTCAGTTATCAGACAGGAAAATGCGCAGCAAGTAT
Organism: Mixta mediterraneensis; assembly: GCF_030283135.1. NCBI lineage: Bacteria > Pseudomonadati > Pseudomonadota > Gammaproteobacteria > Enterobacterales > Erwiniaceae > Mixta > Mixta mediterraneensis. The sequence continues at coordinate 104,765 of NZ_JASUAZ010000005.1, forward strand.
ATCCCAGCGCAAGGTTTTTTTTGAGGGAGATGCAGCATGACGAAGCAGAATCAGAACAACGCACTTTATTTAAAATCCGTCTACGGCACGGGCGACGGGGGCTGTCCCGATCCCTTCCCCGCGCCGTATTCCCAGGCCGGCCATTTAACGTCGCGTCGATAATGTCCGCCAGCGTCAGTCGCAGTCGTGCTTTTTCACCTGACGCTAGCGGCTCACTTTGTGCAGTAATAAACGCTACCGTTTCTCCTGACTGGCTAACCATGTCAGCAATTGCAGGCTGGCCGAGAAGTAATTTTGATCCGACGAGAGGTTATCGCTCAGGTATCCGGTTTCACTCATCGTCAAATCACGAATCGCCAGTAAGCCGCCACCCAGATTGTAAGGCGCGGGTGTATTCGCCAGCACATCAAACCAGGCGGGCGTTTGCCGCCGATCGTAACCTTGCCAGACCCGCTGAAAGGGTGCCAGTGCCTGACTGTGCGGATCGTACCACCAGATATTCAGGGGGATGCGGATCGCGTCATAACTAAAACGGTTCGAATAACCCAGCGCGGGCGCTGCCGAACCATCGGCGTTCAGCGCGACCCAATCCAGCGGCAAGCCGGTTTGGCCGAAATGCATCTTGCTCAGCAAATCCGTGCCGTCGTTAATCAGTCTGGTCCAGACCTGAAGGTGGCTGCGTTGGGCGAACGCTTGCCAGGCGGCAAATAAAAAGTAGGATGGGTTCAGCACGATATAACTGTTTTTATTAAAGCCCTGCGCGCCCGGTAGCATGACTGTATGATCAGCAAAAGTGATCACATTAAGCTTCACGATTGCGCGCTGTATGCGTTCTGAGGCCTGCTGATAATCTTCTCTCTGCCACTTTTGCGCACCACGCTGCAATGCCCAGGCAAGGAGCACGTCACCGTCCGAGGCATTGTTTTTATCCGCCACCGGATCGTCTGCGCCCGGCGTGTAGCGCCAGTAAAACAGATCGTTTTGCGGATTGCGCAAGTGAGTACGCGTCCATTGCCACAGCCGGTCAAAGGTGGCGCGATCGTCATTCGCAACCGCCAGCAACATGCCGTAGCCCTGACCTTCGGTATGGCTGACATTATTATTGGCGGTATCGGTGATGCGCCCGTCTGACGTCATAAAACGGCTTTTAAACGTTTCCCAGCCATTTGCGGCGGCTTGTGTACTAACGGCCATCACCATGAAACACAATACCCAACGCCACCAGCCCTTAGCTCTCATCCCAGCATCCTGTTAATAGCGATAATGCAACGTGCTGCCGTCATTCCGTTCAAGTGTGACCGGGACTGTCGCGCTGCCGCCCTGACCCTGTAACCAGCCCGAATATAATCCCGCCAGCACCGCACCAAAGGCAGATTGCCAGTCAGCCCCCCCCTGCACGTTGTCACCCGCTGGCAACGCATGATGCTGTAACAGTAGCGCATTATTTTGCGGTTGTAGCTGCACAAAGCCCCAGTTGAAGCGCGCCAGCTGTAAGTTAATTTCACGCTCCAAATCTTGCACGCTATGCGCTTCTGGCAAAGGATAGCGCGCCGCCAGCGCTTCGCCCCGGTTCTGCAAAAAGGCTTCCGCCTCTTCCTGACCGGCATTCGCCACCATACCTTCCAGCAATACGCTAACCAGATCAAACCAGCCGGGCTGATGCGGGTGTGAAACCCCGCCAAAATGCTCACTCATTACTTTTCTCCGAACATGTAACGGAAGTACAACTGCGCCGTGCTTTCGTTGTAATCACCAAAGGTGCCATAGCCAAGCTGGCCGCCAATCGTCACGTCTTTATTAACTTTATAATCGGCACCGGCATGCAGGTTATAGCCGATACCGTTTTTGCTGTTACCTGAATAGTAGGACGCTTTGGCGTAACCCAATGAAGCCAATTGATTCATGACGGCCTGCGCCTCGGGATCATTCGGGAAGTAAGCACTTTTATCCTGACTGTAGGTTTGATAGCCGACTGAGCCGCCAACGCTGACATTTAAATCATCGAACTTACGTGAAAAATCAACCGGGAACGACACTGATGCATAGTTCTGTGGACTAAAATAACCACCCTGACCGTACGTGAAATAACTGAGGTTTTTCGAGAAGTCCATCCAGGATAAGCTCATGCCCACTTTGAGTTCGCGATCGTCATAATGGAAAGGCCGAACATAGGCGCCCGCTGTGGCCTGGATGCTGTTATTGCTGGCAACGTTTTCACCAAGATAACTATAAGCCCCGCCACCGGCGTAGAAGCCTGCATCGCCATTATCGTAACTCAGCAAGGCATTGCCGCCGTTTTTAGTGACGCGCCCCCATTTTGTCCCAGACGCCTTATCCGTTACGCCGACATAAGACAACAGGCTGTCGGTCATCGCGCGGCGTTCGCCGGTCAAAATCAACGTCAGGAAGTCAGTCAGCTTTGGCGACCATTGAACGCCGCCTACCAGCGTGCTGAGATCCTGACCCAGCGGGGTGCTACCCAAATCAATTTTGTAGTTACTGCCTTTTAACGCCAAATTCAGTTCAACACCTGTCGCTTTTTGCGAGTCAGTGGAAGCGCTCGGTACATCGTTCACGGTGGCGCCACCCAGAGCGACCACGGCACCCTGAATCAGTGGATTCGCACCGAAGCGACGCCACGCATCACCCGACGCGCTGCCTGCAGTGAGAGAGACCGGCGTCATGGTGAAGTCGAAGCGTGATTCGCCAAACGGCACGGTGGAGAAAGTCAGCGGTGCTTTTGCTTCGGTGATTTTGCTCAGACCCGACTCACCATCACGTCCACGTATCTGCATCGCGCCCTGTACCCAGGTTCCGGTTTTTTCCTGCAACGTGTCCATCATGCTGTCGATCTGATGCAGCATCTGTACCTGCTGCGAAGGTACGCCGGGGCCGCCTGCCAGCGTGACGCCAACGGCACTGCTGGTTGACGCAGGCGTTGCCTGCCACGGCAACACCGTGCCATACCCACCCACCGGGGATGTACTGCGGTTGATAAACGGATTGTCGGCCAGCGCCTGGCCGCCCACGGTTGGCAGACCTTCGCCTTGTGCGCCTTGCAGCCCAATTAACTGCCCACGTGCGTTGCGCAGATAAACCATCGCCTGAGAATGGTCGCCGTTGGCTTCCGCCACACGCGCCATTAGCAGCAGATGGTCGGGCGCCTGCGTACGCGTCAGACCGCGCGTCAGGTCGTTAGCCCGCTGTATATTGTGCTGTGCCAACGCAACGTTGATCGCACCAACCCGCGCCTCTTGCGTTGACGTGTCCTGCGTCATCAGATAGTCATAGATGACGGCCGCATCCTTATTCATCTTGCCGTCCTGATACAGACGCGCCATGGCGAACATAAGATCGCGATTTTGTGGATCGTGTTGCAGTGCGCCGATCAGCTTGTCATAGGCTGCCGCATACTGCTTCTGCTGACGCAGACGATCTGCTTCATTAATAAGGTACCCATTTCGAATATCGGCCAGTTGGGCGGGCGTGCTGCGCGCCTGTAATTCCGGGCTGCTGAGAAAGTTTTGTGCTTCGCCACCTAGGCCAGCCTGATTCAGCACCGCCATCTGCGCAGCATATTCACCCGCATTGCCCTGCACACCGCGCTGCATATTTCCATGCACCACTGCGACCGCCGTTGTTAAATCGCCAGCCTTCATCAGTTTCTGCGCCAGATTACCCGCATCGATCGGATTGGCTGGCGGGTTTGTAGCCAGCGCTTTCAGCGTGTTGGCTGCGGCGGCACTGGAGCCCTGCGCCAGGTACTGATCGGCAATATGCATTTGCAGATTGAAATTCACGCGCTGCGCCAGTTGTCGCATATCACGCATCTGATCAGCGGACGGAATACGCGTCAGCAACACGCTGGCCTGCTGCCAGCCGCCGTTTTCGCTGGCATACAGCGCGCCGGCATACAATTCGTTACTACTGGCGCCGCTGCGCATAACCGGTTGCATCACGCTGGCCGCCTGTAAATTGCTGCCCTGCTGACGATACAGACGAGCCAGGTCGAGACGCAACCAGCCGTCGTTTGGATACCGTTGTATGCCCTGTTGCAGCGTAGCAAGCGCGGCGCTGGCATTGCCCGCTGCCAGCTGGCGTTTGGCCTGCTGACGGATGGGATCGGTGCTGCTGCCACGCGGCGCGGTGCTTTGCTGCACGCTGTCCGGCAAGGACGCCAGTAACGAACTGGCTTCAGCGCTACGGTTTTGTTGACGCAGCACGTAAAACAACCCCTCTTTTGCGCTGCGATTGTCTGCATCGATTTGTAAAACAGATCGATAAGTTTGTTCTGCCTGCTGCAGCTGATTACTGTGACGCTGTACATCGGCACGAAATAATTTAGCAGCAATACCTTTCTCGCCTTCGGCCTGGCTCAGCGGTTCGCTCAAGGCCAGAGCCTGCGCATTATCGCCACTTTTTAGCGCCTGCTGCGCGTTAGCCAGTTGCGCATAGAAATGTGCATCATTGGCCTGTTTCTGGCGTTCCGGCCCTTGATCGCCACCTAACTGTGCAGCGCGTTGCAGATAATCGGCGGCTTCCTGATAACGTCCCGCGCGCTGGGAAACATAACCCATCCCTGCCAGCGCATCGGCATCCTGGGGGTTAGCACTCAGCACTTTTTCAAAATTACTTTGCGCGCCGCTTACGTCGCCGCTATTCAGATCGGTAAAACCTGCGCCTTTCTCAGCGCCCCCGACATGACTGTGGTAATAATTCATTACCGCCGTGTCCTGTGGGTGACGTTGTTGCCAGGTTTGATAGATCGCAGCATCGGAAGCTTGTGGAGCGAGCCATAACAGCGCCTGACGCAGCGAGCGGTCGGCATCTTTGTTGCCATCTGCCAGCGAACTCAGCACATCAATCCCTTCGCGACGCGTCGATTCCTGATACGTCAGCGCTTTACCCAACGCCTGCTTCGCCGCAGTATCTTGTGGATGTTCAGCCGAGAACTGCCGCAGCGCCTCTGCTGCCTGCGGCAACAGCGTGCGGTCACCCGCCATGGTCAGATAATATTCTGCGGCGACGCTGGCTGGCGGCGCGTTGCCATTGAAGGTGCTGCGCCACGTCTGCAGCGCCGCCGCGATATTACCGCTGCGTGCCTGCTGGCGTGCCAACGCGAGCTGCGCCTGTGGAATGGTTTGCAGTTGGCGGGCGGTATCCAGCTCGCTTAAGTGCGCATCATCCGGCGAAACATGGCTGAGCCATGCGCGATATTGCGCAGCGCTGACACTGTCCCCGCTTTGCTGTGAATAAAGCGCCAGCAGATACAGCGCCTGGGTATTGTTGGGTTCAACCATCAACACCTTTTGCAGCGATGCTTTTGCCAGATCGTCATGAGCTTTCTGATGCCAGTAAGTGGCCTGATCAAACAGCGCCTGTAACGCAGGGTTTATCATCTCAGCCGCGAACAGCGACTGAGAGAGCGACAGTGCGCTGCCCAGCAATAGTGCGTGACGGATGCCGGCATTCAACAGATTCTTTTTCATTTTTATTCCTTACTTCTTGCCGGAATCGCGATCGTTTTTTACATTGAGGCGGCGCTGCGCGTGGCGCTGCAATATCATCCACGCTGCGCTTCCTGTCAGTGCTGAGAGCAACAACGCCGCCAGCGCCATCAAAACGGAATGCTGGTTGGCATACCACATCACCATCATGTACCAGGGCATTTCACCGCTCGGGAACTGTGAGCCAACGCGGAAACTGCGGATGCCGTTTTCATCAGTAATGATGGCCGTATCCCCCCGAATCCCGGCGTTGATGCGTGCTGAACTTAAGTCGCTATGCAGACGCAACAGCTGCTCATCGCTGGTGGCAATGGTCATCACCACCAGGCGATCCGGGTTCCATGGCGAGCGATAGCTCAGAAAGCCACGCCACGCTTCGTTCGATGAGAAGTAACGATCGGCATCCAGCTGCTGGCGATACCAGTCACCCATTAGCCAGGCGCGGGCTTTTTCCAGCGTATCCGGCTCTTTGACGCCAAGCGTGTTGCCGCTGGCTTCGTAAGGTGAGTTCACCAGCATCGCCTGATTAAAGTTGCTGTTGTCCGTGGTGCTGAGCGCCAACACATCGCTTTGCTGCAAACGCGCCAGATTGGTGCCCCCATTCGGCATGCCAAACAGCACCTGATTTTGTATCAGCGCAACGCCCGTAGCGTTGCCGGCACGGGCTGCCAGATCCAGTAAGGTTGAGATTTCAGCATCGGAGGGCTTTTCCGGCAGCAGTAGCATGGTCTGGCTAAAGTCTGCCAGACGCGAGAATGGAAACGATGCCCCAACAAAGTAAGACAGATTGGGCAGCAGGCTGAAGTGACGCGTGTGGCTCAAATCAATCCATGAATCTTCTTCGATGCGGCTTTTAATGTTGTTATTCAGCAGCACACCGCATGGCGCATCGCTCTTTGGCGCGATATTAAAATACAGCACCAACTGGTTGTCGCCGTAGATCAGATAGGGATCGAGGTCGATCCGATACTGTTCCTGGCGCGCATCACCTCCCAGGCGACGCCAGGCACTTTCCAGCAGGCCGACTTTATTCACCGTCAGGTTGCGTAAGAAAGTGCCGTTCAGCATCACGTTAAGTAACGAGGTATTTTCATCCAGCCAGCTTTCTGACGGAAAGCGATAGTGCAAACTCACCGGCACCGTATCGCCATCCCACAGGAACAGATCGGGCGCAGCACGGAAATTTACGCGTAATGCATCATGCCAGAGGCCAGTGCTGGTCAGGCTTTGATCTTTTCGCAACAGTTCGCTCAAACGCACCGGACGGCTGGTGTTGATCCAGCGCGGCGCATCGTACGGTTTACGGCTGGCGAGCATCTGCGGCTGCACCAGCAGGCTGCTGGCATCCATGGTCAGTGGCTGCGTGGTCAGGCGATAAGCGGCCTGACGCAGCTGCGTTTCATTTTCGCCGATTACCAGCAACAGCTTGTAAACCGGATTATTGGGGTTATCCACCATTTGCAGCTGTGGACCCGTGCTCGTCGGGAACGTCAGCGAGCCAATCCTGTCGCCAGGATGGCCCAACAGGATGCCGTTTTTTTCCGGTAATTCGCCACGCACTACCGGGAAACGAATACCGCGATAGTCGCTCTGAATACCAAGCCAGGATGCAATCAATGTCGCGGCGCTGACCGAATCTGGCGCCACATCACTGGCGAAACCAAACGTCACGCTCGCCGCTGACATGCGCTGTGGATCGAGGAACGGGCGGGGGAAATTACGCAGGCTGGTGCCGATGTTCAGCTGCTGTCCCTCAAGGGAGAGCGTGGTTTTCGGCAAAATAGTAACCTGATACTGTCCCGCGCTCTCTTTCTCGCACAGCAATTTGTCTGCGTCATTGATTTTGAAACTCAGATTGTTGCTGGATACCACCATGGCTGGCGGAATATCCAGCTGATAATCACTGACATCGCTGTCGCCAGCACCTAGTGGCAAAGTCCCCAGCGGCTGACCGTTCAGCATCAGCTGCAGGGAGGTGTTACGCGCGGCCAGCGCTGACGACACGCGCAGCGACAGATTGAGATGCGCATTGGTCACCACTTCATCATTGGGCAGCGTAAAAACGATACCGGATTGCAACTGACCACCAGACAGCGTGATGCCCTGGGTTTGGCCCATTTGCGCGACGGTAATAGCGCTGCTGACTGGCTGATTCAGCGACGCGCTGACGATTGGCGGCGGTACATCCACTGGCGCGGTGACGGCCTGGCCTGGCGCATAAGGTAATGCTCTGGCTGCCGCTTCCAGTTGGGGGTCGGCACTTTCCTGCTCTTCTGCTGGCGTCGTCTGTGACAAGGCGCTGCTATCCTGCGTCACCACAGGCGCAGCGCTGTTTACCGGTGCATCATTGCTGTTGCCATCCACTAACGGCGTTTCAGACCAGGCTGGCGCCAGCAACAGCGCGACTGCCAGCGGGCTTGCCAGCAGCGTTTTTTTCAGGATTTTCATGCTGCGCTGTCCTCTTTCGCGGCAGCGCGCTGAGCGGCTCTCCTTCGCTTCGCCTGGCGGTCTTTCCAGGTTAGCCAGAACAACTCAAAAACGGTACGAACAATGGTGCCGAGAGAAACCAGCGGATTATCTTTCTTATATTCCGGCTGAATCCATGCATCGGCGCGTGCCAGGACCACGCGCACCAGCTCGCGACGACGCGACAGCGGCATGGCACCAAAGCTCAGGCGAATACATTTTTCGTCCGCGGAAATTTTGCTTACCGGAATAGTGATCGTGCCGGACTTTAACAGCAGATCGATCTCTTCGATTTCATCAGACTCATGGTGACCCTCTGGCGCATCCAGCAGCGTGCCCCCCATCGACATATCGCTGGTCATGGTGCGTAACGAAATCCCGCTGGCGTAGTGGATAATCGCCGGAATTTGCACCTCAATACGGATAGTTTTACGCACCTGACGGGTTTCACGCGCGACGGCAATCGCCGCCATCAGGATGATCAGGCTGAAAGCTGCCCAGCCGACGTTCAGGGCAATAACATAAGGATCAACGCCGAAGTAGTCATGCATTACCGCGCGCACTATGCCAGCCACAATGCTAACGGAAAGCAGCAGCGCAACGATGACATGAGGACGCGCGATATGAAAATCAAAGAAGCCCTGATCCAGTACGCCGCCCTTATCCGTTACGTTAAATTTACCGTGTTTCGGTGACAGCATGGTCAGGACCGTCGGGATAACCAAATGGAAACACATGACTGTTTCATAGATTTCACCCCAGAAGGTGTAACGGAAACGGCCATTCATCCGCGAGTTGACGTAGAGCGACATCACCAGATGGGGTAATACATAAGCAAAAATCAGCGGCGCCAAAGAGTGAATAATATTGAGGTTAAACAGTAAATAAGCCAGCGGCGCGGTCAGAAACGCAACACGCGGCAGAGCAAACTGGAAGTGCAGCATAGCGTTGAGATAACACAAACGTTGCTGCCACTTCAGGCCCCGGCCTAGCAGCGGATTATCAACGCGAAAAATCTGCGTCATACCACGCGCCCAGCGGTTACGCTGAATAATGTGCAGACCAAGACGTTCTGTCGCCAGACCAGCCGCCAGCGGAATTGACAGAAACGCCGAGCCCCAACCCAGGCGCTGCATTTTTAGGGCGGTATGCGCATCTTCCGTCACGGTTTCAACCGCAAAGCCGCCGATTTGCTCCAGCGCCGAACGACGGATCACTGCACAGGAACCGCAAAAGAAAGTCGCATTCCAGTTGTCATTCCCCTGCTGAACCGGACCATAAAACAGCGCTCCCTCATTGGGAATATTGCGCGCTGCCCGCAGGTTCCGTTCGAACGGATCGGGTGAATAGAAGTAGTGCGGCGTCTGTAATAGCGCCAGCCTGACATCTTTCAGGAACGGACCAACGGTAGCCTGCAGGAAAGTGCGGGTTGCCACGTGATCACAGTCAAACACGCAAATCAGTTCACCTTTTGTGATTTTCATTGCGTGATTAAGGTTACCGGCTTTGGCGTGTCTGTTGTCATCACGGGTGATGTAGCCGATACCCACATCGGCGGCAAATACGGCAAACTCGCTGCGCTTGCCGTCATCCAACAAATAAATTTTTAACTTATCGCGCGGATAATCAATACACTGCGCCGCCAGCACGGTGTCGCACACGACCTCAAGGCTTTCGTTATAGGTCGGTACGTAAATATCCACCGTTGGCCACAGACTGGTATCGTCCGGCAGCGGTTCGATAGTACGTTTTAATGGCCAGATAGTTTGCAGAAAGCCAAGAAGTAATATTACCCAGACATAAAGCTCAGCCAAATATAAGCCGATGCCCATGATGGCTTCAATTTCTGAATTAAAATGCAGCGTCTCTGTGGTGCGCCACCAAATATATCGGCTGGACATCAGCGCAGAAAGGAGCACCATAACGACAGTTACTTTCCGACTTTTACTGAAACCCAATAGAAACATCATACCGATGCTGATTAAGCCAAAAATATACTGCTTTTGGCTATCCATCGGCGTAATGATGATCACCGCGGCGACAGGTGCAAGCACCAGCAGCAGCAGGTAAAACCCGACTTTACTCATGAGTCACCCTGAGGGAGCTTATTTTAAATGGCTTTGCGCTACCCGGCTATTAATAGTGATTGGTACGAATGGGTTCCTGAAATTCACCGTTACCAACGGTGATATGCAAAATATTCGCGACGCGTTTGGCAATCAATTCAATATCAAATGCTGCGGCAGAGGCAGGACTGAAATCATAAACCGATTGCTGGGAAGCATTTGCTTCACCCACACTTTCATCACGATGAACGACACCTAATAAATTATCGCCTAAGCGCTGTTGCATAAACGTTGTCACGTCACGATTAATATTACGGCGGTTATCGCACTGGTTCAGCACAAAGAAATGTCCGTGCTTACTATTTAGTGGCTGACCAATCATTCGGTTCTCTTCTATTTGCGGTAAAAGAGAAACCGATGCGGTATCCGCTAACATCGCGACTAAATGCATATCGGCTAATGCGGCTATGGCTTTTAACGCAGGACCTGGGCCTGGCGGAAAATCGGCAACGATGACCAGCCCCGGATAATTCAGCACCGTATCAAGACCGCGGCGGAGAAAATGTGGATCTCTTGCCAGATTCTCTTCAAAACGTTCGCGCTGCGGTTCAGTGACATCGCCGTACGGCAGAACAAAGAGGTTGCCGCCGGTGGTAAGCAACGACTGGCTCCAGTCTGCCTGCTCATCTGAACGCGCCACAAAGCCACGTCCGTCCTGGAGCGGAACACCGAAATGGAGGCGAAGCGCATTTTGCACATCAAAATCGATTGCCAGAACTTTGCTACCCGAACGCGCCAGACTCCACGCCAGGTTGGCCGCTATCGTGGTTTTACCGACTCCCCCTTTTGGCGAGCACACACAGACTAACGGCATAGCGCAATCTTCTCCAGTAACGGCTTTAATAGCGTCTCTTTAGGCAGGCTAACCGGCTCGCTATTGCGTGAACGGAATAACGAACCGAAACGTCCCGGTTCGGTGCTGGCAACCGGTGCAGGCACCGCAACAGGCGCACGTGGTACAGCCAATACAGGCGCGGGAGTAAACGCCGCTGGCACAGTCTGTTGCACGACAGATGGCGGCGTGACAGCCAGTTCAACGGTTTGAGGTTTAGCCTGCAACGGAGGAAACAGTGACGAAACACTGGCGACCGGTGCGGCATCAGCCGGTTGCGCAGCGACCGCAGGCAGAGAGGTGATATTCAGCGCAGATGCGTTAAATTCATTACCACGGACCGGCTGCGGCTGCGGCAGATCAATGCGCTGGCTGCCATCAAAGGGGGTGGGTTGGGCAACTTTCGCCAACTGGCGAATAAGGGGCCATTTGCTCTGTTCCGCCGCTTCCTGCGTTTGGCCTGACATATCTTTAAAAGCGATGTCGAGCGTCCGCGTTTTTTCTTTAAAACGCTGCAAATCATCGTAGTTCTTCATTGGCCGCAGCCTACAACAAGGGAGGGGGGAAATTACTCTGGAATATATCACACTCACTTAAAGCCAGTGAGAAAAATCTTATTGCAAACACCCTGTTTTCAATGAAAGAGTCTAATCAGACAGATTGATATGTAACGCCAGTAATAAGTAATAGCTATTTAATGGTTGAAATCAATTAATTATATTTACGTTAATTTAGTTAACTTATTTTTAATGCCCGCGCCTGGATATTCGACCGCACAACGATCAGCACCTCCGAAACGATTAGCGCTGCCAATAAAACTAAATTGCGACCAAATCCATACAAAGCCTTAACATTAACCCGCTATTACTGGCCGCCTCCTACAGCGTGATGACACCGAATGTATTACGCGGCATTTTTAATGCTTAACCGCAGCGCTAATTTTTATCAATGCGTTAAGCCGAACTTTGATTTTTCATTCACAGCACGGTTCGACGTTAGCGAAAAGGTAAGAAGAAGTAGATTTGAAAAAGGCCCCCGAAGGAGCCTTATGATTTTATTAATCGGCCTTTTCTGCTACACCGACCGGCTGATTCTCATCCTGGTCGACAGCAAAACAGGCAATTTGCTGTTCGCCGTACAGTTTGAGTTTCGGTTGTAGCTGCACGCAGGTGCCGAATCGGCGGCGACAGCGCGCATTAAAGGCACAGCCTGGCGGCGGACTCAACGGGCTTGGCAGCTCACCGCTCAGCTTGATGCGTTCACGACGATCATCTGGATTAAGACGCGGCGTCGCCGACAGCAGCGCCTGGGTATAAGGGTGGCGCGGGTTAGAGAAAATCGCCTCTTTACTGCCTTTTTCCACGCAGCGACCGAGGTACATCACCATCACTTCGTCAGCAATATGCTCAACCACCGACAAATCGTGCGAGATGAAAACGTATGACAGCCCCATCTCCTGTTGCAGATCCATCATCAGGTTCAGCACCTGCGCACGCACGGAAACGTCGAGCGCGGAAACCGGCTCATCGGCAATCAGCACGTCAGGATCAAGCATCAGGCCGCGCGCAATCGCGATACGTTGACGCTGCCCGCCAGAGAACATATGCGGATAACGATCATAGTGCTCCGTTTTCAACCCCACTTTCGCCATCATCGCCAGCGTTTTTTCGCGACGCTCCGCTTTGGTGAGGGAAGTGTTGATCACCAGCGGCTCTTCAAGGATCTGGCTGACTTTTTTACGCGGATTGAGTGAGCCATACGGATTCTGAAAGACGATCTGAATCTTCTGACGCCGTAAGCTCTGTGCCTGGGGATCGTGCTTCAGCAAATCCTGTCCATGCCAGTAAAGTTGCCCTTCGGTTGGCGTTTCTATCATGGTTAACAAACGGCCCAGCGTGGATTTACCACAACCCGATTCGCCAACAACAGCCAGGGTTTTACCGCGCTCCAGATTGAAGGAAACCCCATCCAGCGCTTTGACTAAACGCTCCTGGCTGAAAAAGCCCTTCTTCACTGGATAATGTTTTTTCAGGTCAATCGCCTGTAGCAAGTAATCCTGCCTGGTTTTTTCAAGACTCATAGGTTGGTCTCCCGGCGTCGTCTAGCGGATAGTGACATTTGGACTGACGCCCCGGAATATCGTGTAATTCAGGCTCTTCCTTACGGCAACGATCGGTGGCGTAAGGGCAGCGTGGATTGAGCAGGCAGCCGAACGGACGGTCATATTTACCCGGCACGACGCCCGGCAGTGACGCCAGCCGTGCTTTATCAACGGCAAACTCTGGTAGCGCGCGCAGCAGAGCCTGGGTATAGGGATGGCGCGGCGCTTTGAAAATGTCCGTCGCTTTACCGCTTTCCACCACCTGACCGGCATACATCACGATGATGTGATGTGCTGCTTCGGCAACCAGGGCCAGATCGTGGGTAATCAGGATCAGCGCCATATTTTCCTGCTGCTGCAACGCCAGTAGTAGTTCGATGATCTGTGCCTGAATGGTCACATCGAGCGCGGTGGTCGGCTCATCAGCAATCAGCAGTTTTGGACGACAGGCGATGGCCATTGCAATCATTACGCGCTGGCTCATCCCGCCTGACAGCTGGTGCGGGTAAACATCCAGCCGCGATGCCGGGTCGGGAATACCCACCTGATTAAGCAGATCAATAGCACGCTGACGACGGGTTTTCTTATTGCCGCCCTGATGTACTTTGATCGCCTCCATGATTTGAAAACCGACGGTATAACACGGGTTCAGGCTGGTCATCGGGTCCTGAAAGATCATCGCCACTTCAGCGCCAACCAGCTGGCGGCGCTCTCTTTCAGAGATGCGTTTCAGGTCACGTTGGTTGAATTCCAGCTTCTCGGCCATCACTTTGCCGGGAAAATCGATCAGCCCCATAATTGCCAGCGAACTTACGGATTTGCCGGAACCCGACTCGCCAACAATACCAACGACCTGGCCCTGCTCAACCTGATAACTAATGCGGTCTACTGCGCGAAACGGTGCTTTATCGTCGCCGAAATGCACCGATAGTTTGTCTACATTTAATAATGCCATCTCGGTGCCTCTTTACTGCTTGAGTTTCGGGTCGAGTGCATCACGCAAACCATCGCCCATCAGGTTAAATGCCAGCACGGTAAGCAGAATGACGATTCCAGGAAAAGTCACGACCCACCAGGCACTTTGCGCATACTGCAACACGTCGGAGAGCATAGTGCCCCACTCCGGCGTTGGCGGTTGCGCGCCCATACCGAGAAAGCCCAACGCCGCCATATCCAGAATGGCGTTGGAGAAACCTAAAGAAGCCTGCACGATCAGCGGTGCCAGACAGTTAGGCAGAATATTGATAAACATCTGGCGCAGCTTACCGGCACCCGCCACGTCCGAGGCGGTAACATAATCGCGGTTCACTTCTACCAACACCGCAGCGCGGGTCAGACGAATATAGTGCGGCAGCGCCACGAAGGTCAGCGCTATGGATGCGTTGACAATCGACGGACCAAAGATGGCAACCAGTACCAGCGCCAGCAACAGGCTTGGCAGCGCCAGCATAATATCCACCAGACGCATTATTATGGCGTCAACCACACCGCCGATATAACCGGCCATCAGGCCGAAAACGATGCCGAAAATCAGCGATAACACCACGACCAGACAGCCCACCAGCAGCGATAAACGCGCGCCATACATCAAACGTGAAAGCACATCACGGCCCACATCATCAGTACCCAGGATGTAACTCCAGCTTCCCCCTTCCTGCCAGACAGGCGGATGCAGCAGCGCGTCGCGAAACTGCTCGGCAGAGGCGTGCGGTGCCAACACATCAGCAAAGATGGCAATCAGCAGCATAATCACAATGTAAACCAGGCCAATCACAGCGCCTTTATTACGCTTAAAGTAGTGCCAGAACTCCTTTATCGGGGTCATCGGCTTCGGTGCAGCAGGGACGCTGGCGGGATCAACAATCGACATGATTCTCCCTTATTTCTTATGACGTATGCGCGGATTAACCACGCCATACAGCAGATCAACCAACAGATTGACCAGGATAATCAGTACCGCCACCAGCAACACGCCACCCTGTACTACCGGATAGTCACGGCGTTGTAGCGCTTCAATCAGCCAGCGACCGAGGCCCGGCCACGAAAAGATGGTTTCGGTCAGAATTGCACCGGCCAACAATGTACCGACCTGCAGGCCAATAACTGTGACAACCGGTAACATGGCGTTACGCAGCGCGTGTACGATGATGACGCGCATGCGCGTCAGCCCTTTGGCGCGTGCGGTGCGAATATAATCCTCGCCCAGCACTTCTAACATGGCGGAGCGCGTCATACGCACGATCACCGCCAGCGGAATGGTGCCGAGCACGATAGCAGGCAGAATCATATGCATCACAGTGTCTTTGAAGTCGCCTGGCTCGCCCCAAATCAGGGTATCGATCAGCATGAAGCCGGTCAGCGGATTACTGTCGTCAAGGAACACGGTGTCACCAACACGGCCCGAGACCGGCGTCAGGTTTAGCTGCACCGATACCAGCATGATCAGCATGATGCCCCACCAAAAAATGGGCATGGAGTAGCCGGTCAGTGAGATGCCAACGGCGGTATGATCGAAGACAGAGCCGCGTTTCACCGCAGCCAGCACGCCAACCGGAATACCCACAGCGACCGCAAAAATCATGGCGCAGATGCCGAGTTCAAGCGTAGCTTTAAAGCGCGGCACGAATTCATCCCATACCGGAATGCGGCTTTTCAGCGAGATGCCTAAATCACCATGCATAACGCCATTGATGTAGGACACATATTGTTTCCACAGCGGCTGATCGAGGCCAAGCATGGCCATTAACTGCGCGTGACGTTCAGGGGTGATACCGCGTTCGCCCGCCATGATCAGCACCGGATCGCCCGGAATCATGTGTACAAACGCAAAGGTCAACAAGGTAATACCGATAAATGTCGGGATGACAAGTCCCAGACGTCGGAGTATGAACTGCAGCATAAGCAGGATTCTCACTCATTTCCCGTCACGAAAGCGTACGGGATACATTGCTCATAACGCGCGTCCGCTAAGCAGCCGGGCGCGACGTAAATTGCGTTTTAATCGTAGAATTTAGCCGGAAAAAATTGCGGGGTGCGGGCGGAAAAATCTCCGCCCGAGGACCGAACATCACCGGCCCTGTCCACCAAAATCCGAAAAGATTATTCCTGAATATCGACGTTTTCGAAGTGATGCTTACCTAACGGATCAACGATATAACCAGAGACTTTCCTGCTAACCGGCTCGTATACCGTCGAGTGCGCGATAATCAGAGCAGGTGCCTGGTCATGCATCACAACCTGCGCCTGTTTGTAGTACGCAATACGTTTGTTGTGATCGGGTTCCGCACGCGCTGGCTGGATCTGATCTTCAAATGGCTTGTAGCACCAGCGTGAATAGTTGGAACCGTCCTTCGCTGCGGCACAGCTAAACAGCGTGGCGAAGAAGTTATCTGGATCCCCGTTATCACCGGTCCAGCCCATCATAACGGTTTGGTGTTCACCGGCTTTCGCACGCTTGAGGTATTCGCCCCACTCGTAGGTAACGATCCTGGCTTTCACGCCAATTTTCGCCCAGTCAGCCTGAACCATTTCCGCCATGCGACGGGCGTTCGGGTTGTAGGGACGTTGAACTGGCATAGCCCACAGGTCGATAGAGAAACCATCGGCCATACCCGCCTCTTTCAGCAGCGCTTTCGCTTTCACCGGATCGTAAGCGTAATCTTTAACGTCATCGTTGAAGCCCCACATGGTAGGTGGGATCAGGTTTTTGGCAGCCTGCCCAGCACCCTGATAGACAGCATCAATAATTGCCTGCTTGTTCACCGCCATGGTCAGCGCCTGGCGCACTTTGACATTATCGAGCGGCTTTTTCTCGGTGTTGAAGGAGAGATAACCGACGTTCAGGCCCGGTTTCTCCATCAGGTTGATATTTTTGTCCTGCTTCATGCGGGCAATGTCAGCCGGATTTGGATACGGCATAACCTGACATTCACCTTTTTGCAGTTTCGCATAACGTACCGAGGCATCAGGCGTGATAGAGAACACCAGGCGATCGATTTTCGGTTTGGTGCCCCAGTAATTTGGGTTGGCTTTATACAGAATGCGGGAATCTTTTTGATATTGCAGCAGCTGGAACGGACCGGTGCCCACTGGGTTAAGGTCCACTTTTTCCGGCGTACCGGCTTTCAGCATGTTGTCGGCGTACTCTTTCGACATGATGGAGGCGAAATCCATCCCCAGATCAGCCAGGAACGGCGACTCTGGACGGGTCAGCACAAAGCGTACGGTATTATCGTCCACTTTCTCGATTTTGCTGATAAGCGCGGGCATATCCATGCCTTCAAAGTACTCATAGCTGCCGCCTGACACGTTATGGTACTTGTTGTTTTTATCGAGCTGACGCTCAAATGAGAACACCACGTCGTCGGCGTTAAAGTCACGCGTTGGTTTGAAATCTTTAGTGGTCTGCCACTTCACGCCTTTACGCAGGTGGAAAGTGTAGGTTTTGCCATCTTCGCTGACGTCCCATTTTTCTGCCAGACCAGGTTCAACTTCGGTAGTACCGATTTTGAACTCAACCAGACGGTTATAAATCGGCACCGAACTGGCATCATAAGTCGTACCAGAGGTGAACAGCTGTGGGTTAAAACCTTCCGGAGAACCTTCTGAACAATAAACGAGTGTTTTTGCCTGAACACCGGCGGCTACAGTCATGGCAATCAGGCTCAGACCGACCTTCAGCATCCTGGATTTGGCCAGGGAGTTGATCATGTTTTGCTCCATTGTGATGTGTTGTTGTGTGCATTGCCTGACCTCTGATTTTTTTATGCGGTTCAGGCGTCCCACCTTTCGGTGGAAAAGAGCGAAGCGTTATTTTTGTTTTCTCTGACTTTGTGAAATCTGTCAGAAAATTCCGCTTCTGCTTCTTTATTGACGCATCAATTTGTCAACAGTTGCAAAGAAGGTCAATACAACGGTTAGTTATTTACACAGAGTGTGAGGAATAGCAAGCAACGCTAAAAAAAACCGTTTTCACTGAAATGCCACATATTCCACAGTGTCAGCGGCATAAAAAGCGTGCATCCTGCTGACTGTTAAGTTTGACGCTAGTGATTCTCACCGCTAAAAAACATAAAATTTTTACCGGCAAATGTTGAATAACTGAACGATTCACCGTGCGTTATGACGTTCAACCAGCGAAATATGCTGCCTCTGTGGCATAAGAAATCGGCAATACGCAGCTATCTGCCATAAGAAGAATGTGTCGCGAATTAAGCTTGCTCGCCTGACAGGGCAAGGGAATACAGCTTTTAAACTGGAATAACGCTGACAAGGGAAACCGGCAAGATTAAGAAGAATTTATTGGTAAATTATGCTTTTAAAAGCGATTAATCGTTATTTGCTATATCGGCTAAACGTTCAGCTTGGTTATTTACATCACTTTTTCTGTTTATTAATGATTAATAGATAAGAATAAAGAATGATAAAACAGATAAAAACGCTTTTTTAATTTAACAGTCGCATTTAAAGAATAAAAAGCTGGGGTAGCAGTTTGTTTTTGATAAAAAATCTGCAGTGAAAGGGGTAAAGCGTTTTACGAAGGAAAGCTTCGCTAATGAATCGGCTCAAACCTCCTTCGGAGGTTCTCATCCTCATTGACTTCAGGCGAAAAAAACCTGCTTTAAAAAGCAGGTTTCTAAAACTGGTCGGCGAGAGAGGATGACGCTTCTCGCTGAGAAGCGCCCTGCGGGCCGTTGCTGAAGCAACGTTGTCTCGCTCCGCTCGGCTCAAACCTCCTTCGGAGGTTCTCATCCTCATTGACTTCAGGCGAAAAAAAACCTGCTTTAAAAAGCAGGTTTCTAAAACTGGTCGGCGAGAGAGGATTCGAACCTCCGACCCTCTGGTCCCAAACCAGATGCGCTACCAAGCTGCGCTACTCGCCGATGGGGGCGCATAGTACTTCGCCCCATTTATAGCGTCAACCGCTTTTTACGTTTTCCCTGTCGATCGCCTGGAAAGCATGCGGCGCGCGAAAACAGGCTCGCGCAGCAATAAGTTTCAGGCAGTAATCACAGTGAACTGGCCTTGCCAGAAGCCGGAACCTGACACCAGTTATTGGCTGCGTTAATGCCTCCATCCGGTGAGGTATAACCCAGGCAACCCAGTATGGTATCGAATAATTCAACGTGGCGATGGGTTTTCCCTACGCGCTGCTGCGCCTGCAAACGTTCAAAATTGCTGCGGTTAGTGGGATCGGCCAGATACTTATCCGAGGCCCAGACCATCATTGGCACGCGGAACTGCTCTGGCGGTGCCATTTCACGTGGCGTGCCATGCAGGTGCATGTTTTCGCTGATCGATTCACCATGATCTGCTGCATAAAACACAATCGCTTTTTTATCTCGTAGCTGATCAAGAACGCTGTCAAGCATAGTATCCACGTACAATACCGAGTTGTCATAAGCGTTAATCAGCTGCGCTTTGCTACAGGTGTCATCAACGCCTATACATTCTGGCTGATAGCGTGCAAAGCTACGTGGATAGCGCTGCGAATACAGATAATGCGACCCTTTGGTATGCAGTATCACAAGGTGTTTGCCTTGTGGGAAGCGGTCCAGCGAGGCTTTGAGTTCCGGCACCAGTAGCATGTCATCTACCGGTTTACCCTGGTTGCGCTTCTCAGAACCAATCTGCTCACGGAAAGCAAAATTATTGGCGTTAACATTATCGTAGAACCACACTTCGCTCTGCATAGCGAAAAGCTCTGAAGTGAAGCCCAGCTCTTTCATCACCGCAAATACGTTCTGCTCTTTCAGCGTGCGTCCCGGCGTGTCCATTGTGCCACCTTCACGCACAAACATGCAGCGCAGCGACAGTTTGGTCGCGGTGTCGCAAGACTCTCCACGGAACGCCACTAAATTCTTCTCTTTAGACAGCTTCGGCGTGGTATCACGTTCATAACCGAGTATGCCCATATGATCCCAACGCGTAGTTTCCCCAATTACGAACACCACATAAGTGTCGTCTAATCCCTTTGGCGCAACGTAGGTAAATTTCTTCGCGGGATCGAGCAGTTCCTGACCATCGAGGGTTTCATCAAACTGCGTCCAGGCAAATAACCCCACCGCCGCCAGCCAGTTTGACGGTAAATAAGAGTGCGCTACGATACCGCCATAACTGGGCAGATCGACATTCGTAATATCTTCATTAACTTTTTGCAGCTTATCGAAATAGCGAATCGGCAACCAGACCAGCGCCACACAAACCAACATGATCACCGTAGGTTTAAGACGCTGGCCCGGCGTTCGTAACTGCTCATTCAGGGTCAGGCTCAGATTATTACGCCAAATCAACAGCAGCGGCAGCGCGCTGACTAATATCATCCATGCATAAAAGTGCAGGCCAATAACCTCTTTCGACAAATCCATATCGGTGGTCATTACGGATGCCACAATGCCATAGCCAATGACCACATTGAAAAAAGTCATGTAATAAGCAGAAGCAACCGAAATAAGCACAAGACAGGTCGCGAGCACGCGATAAATTTTCTTGCCGCCCAGCGACAGAAGGCGCATCAGAAAGAAAGTCAGTACAACAATTGCCACTACTTCCGTGGCGGCAGTTACCCAGTTTATTAACGTTGATTTAGTTAAAAACCCATCAAAACGGCGATAAAAAACAGGTAAATTCAGCAAGATACCGATGTACAACGCCAGCAATAGCGACAGCTTTTGCTGCGTTAGTTTTTTAATATAATTCATGAAAAATGGTGTTTCCCTAGAGTTTGCGCTTTATCGAACGTTAGTGTGACTACCAGGTTGCAATAGAGTTCGTTTCATTAGCGCAACGGACAAAATGTCGGAAATGTCTAAACGGTTTACCGCGAAGGGAAGCAGTAAAACATGCAAGGATTGGTTAGACCAGTAAATAATATGATTAATAAACGATCGCCTGTTTTTTTAATCTACTCATCCCTCTTAAACTGCTGCGTCCCGGGGTTTCAACATCGTCTGAAAACAGCATCAGGATCCTGCTTCGGACAATGTGATTACCCGGCATTCATCATGGCGTGAAAGCTGAGAATGGCGAACGGCTAAAATACGTGACGTAAACAATCTCTGACAGGCCTTATTTCTATCAGAAGACATAATACAGCGCGCAGCGCAGCAATGGATTTAGCAACGGTACGGTAGCGCCGCCTCCCATTTTTTGTCATCTTGATAAGTATTCGTGGGTAAAAACACAGATAGCGCGCTAAATAATTGCAAATCGCTTCTTATGCTGGAGATTAAAGCATGTTGGATTCTCTGGAAGACCGGGCGCGACGCTATGCCACGCAGGCCCATGCCGAAGCAGGCCAGCGACGCAAATACACTGATGAGCCGTATATTGTACACCCTGCGGCGGTGGTTGAATTAGTCCGTAGCGTCAGTAATGACGAACATTCGCTGGCCGCGGCCTGGCTACACGATACGGTTGAAGATACCGCCACCACCTTAAACGATATTGCTGATCATTTCGGCCCACGCGTGGCTGAACTGGTAGAGATGTTGACCGATAGCGCTCAGCTGGCGGCAAAAAACCGTACCGTACGCAAGCTGGCCCATTTTCAACACACCGCCAGCGCCTCTCCCGCAGCGCAAACCATAAAATTAGCGGATATTATCGACAATACGCGTTCCATTGTGCGTTTTGATCCACATTTTGCCCGGGTTTATCTGATAGAAAAGAAGGTGCAGATCGGCCTGCTGAAACAGGGCCATGCCCAGCTTTGGCAACAGGCATCTATCATTATCGAAAATGGCATCGCTCAGCTAGGACAACCGCCGTATAGTGTGCCGGAGAGTTGGTTTATCAAGCAGACCGCGAAATACCGTGGCTTAAGCTAAAAAAACCCGCCAGCGGCGGGTCCCTTTGTTTTTCTCATGTTATTCAAGTAACTGCCGCCCAAGATAGGGGTTGGCGTGAAGCAATTTCATCAATTTCTGTGCGGTGGCTGAAGGACGTGTGCGGCGTGCCTCCCAACTTTTCACAGAAGAAACACTAACACCCATCACTTTGGCAAATTCATCAACCTTCATGCCGGTCATTTCACGCAAGCGTTGTGGTTCTGGCATGACGGGCTGGAGTTGAATCTCCGAATCAATAGCGCGTTTATCACGTGTCAAAACAATCTGCTCAAGGCTGCTGAGCAATTCAAACATTGGGTCTTTTAATTCCATAGAGAACTCCTTAAAACTCACTATGAATCACCTGAAAGTAGAGAGGTAGGAATCTGAAATCAGATTCTGAAACCAGACAAATCAGGCTGTATCCCGCAAGGGTTTGTTTTTGTTATAGATGAAACCATTACGGGACACAGCCTGTTGCGCACTGCTTGTTAAAGATGTCAGGGCAATGCAACAAATGCCGGGATGATAAGTATGGATAGAGACCTGACGGTTTGCTGAACAATTTATGATTATTTTTTAACTTTGTGCTAGCGCCTCAACCTAATTACCAATAACCAATTGATTAATATCGTCTTTTATTAGCACTTTTCCTTGCCGTTACTGAATAATTGCGCTTAACGGTGAGACAACCCTAAGCTCTATATCCTCTCCCACCTTCTGAACTGACCCAGAATGCCTGCTGTATCGTTTGTTTGTGCTGTTTCCGCCGGTTCTCCACCCACACCAAACGCTGTTCGCCTTCTGTCTTTCAAGGCTATGCCACAACATCAGCAGAAAGGGTTTTCTAATAACAACTTAATACGGCAGGCTGCTGTTAAAGATGAATTCAGGTGCTTTAGCTCCACTATCAGCCGAAACCAACCGGTGACGTGCGGGGCGAGCACAGCTAATACAGGGCGCGATGCTAATACCGTTTACGGATAACTGACGCAAACGCCACACGTGCCGTTTTTTTGTGCAACTTGCCATTAGGCTGAGCATGACGAATGACGCGACGCGCTTGATTGGCATAACGACTGAACAAAAGGAGTCTTTATGAAAGAAACAGTAGATTTTGATGTCAGCTACCCTTCGCATCGTGTACCGATGATGGGCCGCAATGCGGTTGCCACTTCACAACCGCTGGCTGCACAGGCAGGCATGCGCATGTTGCAGCGAGGCGGTAACGCAGTTGATGCCGCAATTGCCACCGCCATCGCGCTGACGGTGCTGGAGCCAACAGGCAACGGTATTGGCAGTGACGCGTTCGCCATTATCTGGGATGGTAAAGAGCTGCATGGATTGAACGCGTCAGGTCGCGCGCCGGCGGCATGGAGCCCAGAGCGTTTTGCCGGTCACAGTCAAATGCCGTCAACCGGCTGGGATGCCGTCACCGTGCCTGGAGCAGTCTCTGCCTGGGTAACCTTAACCGAACGTTTTGGCACCCTGCCGCTAACCACGCTGGCACAACCGGCAATTGAATATGCGCGCGACGGTTTTCCAGTCTCCTCATTGATTGGTCAACTGTGGCAGCGCGGTTACGACAAACTGAAAAATCAGCCGGGATTCGTGGAATGTTTTGCGCCAGAAGGGCGTCCGCCGCGCATTGGCGAGCTGTTCCGCAACCCAGCGCAGGCCGAAACGCTACAGAAAATAGCCGAAAGCAACGGTGAAAGTTTTTATCGTGGTGAGCTGGCAGAAAAGATTGCCGCTTTTGCGCAGGCGCATAACGCCGCCCTGACGCTGGAAGATTTAAAAAAACATCGCGCCGACTGGGTGAAGCTGCTGTCGCATCCGTTTGCTGGCGGGTCGGTTCAGGAGTTGCCGCCGAATGGCCAGGGCATTGCTACATTAATCGCGCTTGGCATTCTGGAGGCGTGGGATATTGGTCAATACGCGCCGGATTCTCCGCAGTGGCTGCATCTTTCCATCGAAGCGATGAAGCTGGCTTTGGTGGACTTAGAGCGCTACGTCACCGATGAAGATCATCTTGAATTCCCGGCTAATTTGCTACTGAGCGAAGGCTATCTTAAGCAGCGCGCGGCGTTGATTAACCCGGAACAGGCAGGCGATTTTACCTTTGGTTCGCCGCAGCAAAGTGGCACGGTTTATCTCTCAACCGCCGACGCCAGCGGCATGATGGTGTCATTTATTCAGTCTAATTACATGGGCTTTGGTTCCGGCGTGGTGGTGCCGGGAACCGGTATCAGCCTGCAAAACCGCGGCGCGGGTTTCTCGCTGGACCCTCATCATCCAAATGCGGTCGCGGGAAATAAGCGCCCGTTCCATACCATCATCCCGGCCTTCGCGCTGGATGCGCTGGGGCAACCGCTGATGTCGTTTGGCGTAATGGGCGGACCGATGCAAGCGCAAGGACATCTGCAACTGGCGCTGCGCATCATGCAGCATAAGCAAAACCCGCAGGCGGCAATTGATGCACCGCGCTGGCGCGTCGTGCAAGGGCGTGAGGTTGTATTCGAGCCAACAATCGATCGTAATACGCTGAGCGCGCTGCGTCGGCTGGGGCATAACGTAGTGCTGGAAGATCCGCTAAGCAACTATAACTTTGGTGGAGCACAGGTGATTGTGCGCGATCCGCAAGGGTTTTATATCGCCGCGACTGAAAGCCGTAAGGATGGCCAGGCGCTGGTGTATTGAGTATCAGCGGGGAGGCGGAGAGGATCGCGGATACGCCCTGTGGTGCGCCTGCTGCCTGACAATCTGAACGGGCAAGCTTTGGGATTCAGTTCAGCTGAAGGAGAAGGCTGAACGCGCAGGTTGTGCGTACAATACGTAACCGCGCGGGTTTCACGTTGTGTGCGCTCCCGTGTTTGTTCTATTCTTTAGGCCATTCTTCCCTAGACATCAGCCCGTTTACTAACAGGAGTTGAACGCATGGCTTCAGGACTTTCCCGCCTCTGGGTGCGCAGCAGCCTATTACTTGCTGGGGCGCTTATTGTGCTGCAACTCACCGCATGTGGTGATAAAGAAGGCGACCAGCGTAAAGCCTTTACCGATTTTCTACAAAATACCGTGATGCGCAGCGGCGAACATCTGCCGAGTCTGAGCGAAAATCAAAAGCAGAGCTTCGGTAAGTTCGCCAGTGATTACGCCATCATTTATGGTTTTTCGCAGCAGGCTAATAAAGCCGTTGATCAAGGAATGCGCCCGGTAGTTGATGAGCTGTCAGCGATTCGCGTTCCGCAAGATTATCTCACTCGCCGCGATTCATTGCGTCAGGCCAACGGCGCGTTAGTCATGGTTACGCAACAGATCGAGAGCGCCAAAATGCAGGCCGACAGCAGCAAGGCCGCATTAAAACAGCCGGACGATCTTAAAAAGGTTTACGACAGCGTGTATGACAAAGTAGTAACACAACCCGCTAACTTGCTGATTCCGCTGCTGCCTAAATTACAGGCGTTGAGCCAGGGCGCGGTGCAAACCGGTGACTTTCTGCAAACGCAGGGCACGCGCGTGAGTTTTAACGATGGCGGTGTGCAATTTCCGACCCAGGATCAGGCAACGCAATATAATACGCTGATGAGCAATCTATCAGCGAATGCACAAGCGCTGACGCAGGCACAAAATGCCGTGCAGGCTAGCTCTCAATAGTTGAAATTCAGGGTAAGCCGCCGCGCTTACCCTGCCCTTTATCGCATCACTTTCTTTCAGATTTTATCCAGCCCGTAGCTTGCGTGACTAAAGTGTGATCTGGCGCATTTTTGACCAAAAAATATTTGTGATCTAAATCACATAAATGAAACAAACCGTCCTCTGTTAATTGTGATCTAAATCACACACCTTCCCGGAATACGTTCAAATTGCCGCCAATATGGCTTCCCTACACCCTTTTTTTGTGATCCATATCACTTAAATAACCCTCAGTAACCCCGTAAGTGCGTGATCTTAATCACATTTAGGTTGGGTGCTACGCAGCGTCATATTCGCGTGGTAGAGTCCGCGTGCATACAGTAATACCAACGGCTCCCCGCCATGGTCGCTAAACAAAAACAAACGCGCTCTCCTATTGCAGCGCGTCTCAATAAGGGGTGAGTTTATGTCCTCATCAGTGAAGGTCAGAGTACAAAGCTTTGGTCGTTTTCTGAGTAATATGGTGATGCCAAACATCGGAGCGTTTATCGCCTGGGGTATCATCACAGCGCTGTTTATTCCAACCGGCTGGATGCCAAACGAAACGCTGGCCAAACTGGTTGGGCCGATGATTACCTACCTGCTGCCGCTATTGATCGGTTACACCGGTGGGCGTCTGGTTGGTGGCGATCGCGGTGGTGTGGTTGGTGCGATCACCACCATGGGCGTGATTGTTGGCGCAGATATGCCGATGTTCCTCGGCTCCATGATTGCGGGTCCACTGGGTGGCTGGGCGATTAAATCATTTGACCGTGCCATTGATGGCAAGATCAAAAGCGGTTTCGAAATGCTGGTTAACAACTTCTCTGCCGGTATTATCGGTATGTTGTTGGCGTTACTGGCATTTCTGGCAATTGGTCCGCTGGTTGAAGGCCTGTCGCACATTCTCGCCGCCGGGGTAAACCTGATGGTGCAGAACAATTTACTGCCGCTGACGTCCATCTTTGTTGAACCCGCAAAAATTCTTTTCCTTAACAACGCAATCAACCACGGTATCTTCTCGCCGCTGGGCATCCAGCAGGCCAGCGAAGCCGGAAAATCTATTTTCTTCCTGATTGAAGCTAACCCAGGCCCAGGTATGGGTGTGCTGGTGGCGTATATGTTCTTTGGTCGTGGTAGTGCAAAACAGTCTGCGGGCGGTGCGGCGATTATCCACTTCCTTGGCGGTATCCACGAAATTTACTTCCCTTACGTGCTGATGGCGCCTCGCCTGCTGCTGGCGGTTATCCTCGGCGGTATGACTGGCGTGTTTACCCTGACCCTGCTGAAAGGCGGTCTGGTTTCTCCCGCCTCACCAGGTTCTATCCTGGCGGTATTGGCAATGACGCCAAAAGGTACCTATTTTGCCAATATCGCAGCGATTATCGCGGCCTTCGTGGTTTCTTTTGTTGTATCAGCGATCCTGCTGAAAACCAGCAAAGTGAAAGAAGAGGACGATATTGAAGCGGCAACCCGCCGTATGCAGGACATGAAAGCCCAGTCTAAAGGACAGAGCGTTGCGGGTGGTGCTGCAGTGGCAAGCGATGCGATGAGTGTCGATCTGGATCATGTGCGTAAAATTATCGTCGCCTGTGATGCTGGCATGGGCTCCAGCGCAATGGGTGCGGGCGTGCTGCGTAAGAAAGTGCAGGACGCCGGTCTGAGCAATGTGTCAGTAACGAATACCGCCATCAATGCCCTGCCGGGTGATGTGGATCTGGTAATCACTCACCGCGACTTAACTGAACGCGCGATTCGCCAGGCTCCTCATGCTCAGCACATTTCGCTGAATAACTTCCTCGACAGCGCGCTGTATAGCACCCTGACCGAGCGTTTAGCCGCAGCCAATCGTGGCGAAGCTAAGCCTGCAACGACACCACAAACGGTGAGCGACAGCCACGATGAAGGCAATGCGCAGCTGTTCAAACTGGGCGCCGACAATGTTTTTCTCGGTCAGAGCGCAACGAATAAAGAGCAGGCGATTCGTTTTGCAGGCGAACAGTTAGTGAAAGGCGGCTACGTTGAGCCAGAATATGTCGAAGCGATGCTGGAACGTGAGAAACTGACGCCAACTTATCTCGGTGAATCCATTGCTGTGCCTCACGGAACAGTCGAAGCTAAGGACCGCGTACTGAAAACCGGTGTGGTGTTCTGCCAGTATCCGGCTGGTGTGCAGTTTGGTGAGGAAGCAGAGGATATTGCCCGTCTGGTCATTGGTATTGCTGCGCGTAATAACGAGCATATTCAGGTGATTACCAGCCTGACCAACGCGCTGGACGACGATCGGGTCATTGAGAAGCTGGCCAATACCACCAGCGTGCAGGAAGTGTTGGATCTGCTGTCAGGCAGTCCGGCTATCGCGTAATTCAGTCAGTTTATTTTCCCTGGGGCGGGTAAGCCCGCCCCGAATTCCGGGGCGGGCATGCTCGCCCTTTCGTCTTTTGATATGGGTCAAATTTATGAAAGCGTTACATTTTGGAGCAGGCAACATCGGCCGTGGTTTCATTGGCAAACTGTTAGCCGATGCGGGCATCGAACTGGTATTTGCAGACGTCAATCAGGTCGTGCTGGATGCACTAAACGCGCGTCATGAGTATCCCGTTCATGTGGTCGGCGAGCAGGCGAAAATCGAAATTGTTAAAAACGTAAGCGCCGTAAACAGCGCCAGCGAGGATATTATTTCGCTGGTTGCCGGGGTTGATATGGTTACCACGGCTGTGGGTCCGCAGATCCTTGAGCGCATCGCTGGTAGCGTGGCGAAAGGCCTGGCCAAACGTAGCGACAGCGGGAATAGCCGTCCGTTAAATATCATTGCCTGTGAAAATATGGTGCGCGGTACCAGCCAGCTAAAACAGCATGTGTTGAAAGCGCTGCCGGAGCAGTACCACGCGTGGCTGGAACAGCATGTCGGTTTTGTTGATTCTGCGGTTGACCGTATCGTGCCTCCTTCAGAAGCGGGCAGCAGCGATCCGCTGGAAGTCACCGTTGAAACCTTCAGCGAGTGGATTGTCGATAAAACCCAGTTCAAAGGCGCGCTGCCAGAGATTGCTGGTATGGAGCTGACCGACAATCTGATGGCGTTTGTTGAGCGCAAGCTTTTCACATTGAATACCGGCCATGCGATTACCGCCTACCTCGGTCAGTTAGCCGGTCATCAAACCATTCGTGATGCTATTCTGGACGATAAAATCCGTGCGGTAGTGAAAGGCGCAATGGAAGAAAGTGGCGCGGTGCTGATCAAACGCTACGGCTTTGAAGCCGACAAACATGCGGCTTACATTCAGAAAATCCTGGGTCGTTTTGAAAATCCATACCTGAAAGATGACGTTGAGCGCGTAGGCCGCCAGCCGCTGCGTAAGCTGAGCGCCGGGGATCGCCTGATCAAGCCAACGCTGGGCACGCTGGAATACCAGTTACCGCACGCTAATCTGGTGCAGGGCATTGCTGCCGCTATGCATTACCGCAGCGATCAGGATCCACAAGCGCAAGAACTCGCCACGTTATTACAGGAAAAAGGTCCACAAGCCACGCTGGCTCAGGTTTCTGGCCTTGAGGCCGACAGCGAGGTGGTGACTTCGGTAGTGAGCGCATATAACGCTATGGCATAATGCGCGCGTGTTAGCGATGCAAGCCGGGCGCAGTTCGCCTGCGCCCGACGGCAGTATTAAACCCATGCAGGCAATAATGGAAGAGAAGCAAGCTTTTGAGAACCGGGTGCTTGAGCGCCTGAACGCCGGTCGCTCGGTGAGAAGCTTTCTGATCGCCGCCGTTGAACTGTTAGCCGAAGCGGTCAATCTGCTGGTATTACAGGTATTTCGTAAAGACGATTACGCTGTGAAATACGCCGTTGAACCACTGCTGCTCGGTGATGGTCCGCTTGGTGAATTGCCGGTGCGGCTCAAGCTGATTTATGGTCTGGGCGTGATTAATCGCCACGAGTATGAAGATTGTGAATTGCTGCTCGCGCTGCGCGAAGGATTAAATCATGATGCGGGCGATTATCGCTTTACTGATGATGAAATTCTCGGTCCATTTGGCGAGCTGCATTGCGTAACGGCATGGCCGCCGGTGCCGGAATTCCATCCCGATGATGTCGATCTGCGTGCTATGCAGCAGTTACGCTATTTACAGATGGTGCGCTCCACTATGGTACTGTCGCTCACGGAGCTGATTTCCCGCATCAGCCTGAAGCAAGCGTTTAAGAAACCTGCCAGTTAAAGCTTAACGGGCGCATTAGCGCCTGTTATCGTCCTAACCACATCGAGAATATGCCCCGATTTTGGTGTATCCTTTGCCTGTTTTCCTCAATGAGTTTGAGTTGTTTTATGAAAGAGCCAGAAAAGAACGAAATCAAACGTCTTAGCGATCAGCTGGACGCCCTGAATCGCAAAGAGCTGCAGCTGCTGGAGTCGGGTGATTCAGAGAAGTTAGGCACGCTGTTAAAAGAGAAAGAAACGCTGGTTACCGAGATTGAACGCCTGCGTAATCAGCGCGTCGAGAAGCTGAGTGTAGAAGCGCAGAAACTACAAAAATTGCCCTTTCATCGCGAAATTACCAAAAAAGAGCAAGCGAACTTAGGCGCGCTGAAGAAAAGCGTGCGCGGCCTGGTTGTGGTGCATCCAATGACCGCGCTGGGACGCGTAATGGGTCTGCAGGTCATGACCGGTTTCGCTAAAAACGCCTTTTGAGTGACGATCAGGCTGTGGCCTGATCGACCTTACGCTGTCCGGCGGCGGCATAAACCTGCTCCGCCAGGCCATCCAGCAGTTCATAACGTCGGCGATATTCGGCGCGTTTTTTGCTGGCAATCTCTTCCAGAGATTTACGCGGCAGGCTTAAAGGCAGCGTAAATATCCCGTCTGCGCGTTCCTCTCCGTTTAGCGACAGCCAGAACTCACTGTAACTGGCAAAAAAATGTTCGCTTTTACTGTGACGATAACGCAGGCTGCGAAAAACATGCGTATCGTCGCCCACGGCGGCAATTTTTTGCACGCCACACTGTTCCGCGAAAATAAACACGACATCCATTAACAGCCGTTTGGGAAATACGCCGTGTGCAGCTTTAGTAGCCTCGCGAATAACCTCATGGTTAATATTTTTCCTTGGCCCTTGTAACCCACCAATTAATAAGGTGCGTTGTTGCTTTTCATTAATAACTGAAAAAGAGAGGGAAGCAATAATCTGCTGTTGATAACGCAGTACTAATGTGACTTCCCCTTCACGGTCGTAATATCCTGGGCTACAGCTAATTAAAAAGCTTTCATTATTTTTGCCCTGAAAAGCCGCAATCACATTATCACCCGGACTTTGCAATAGCTGGCGCAACATCGGGTTTTCCAGCTGCTGCATAAACTGATAATGGTCGATAATCGCCTGCGCTCGCGCCGCCACGCTGATTCCGGCACGCAGATAGGGACGGTGCAGCTTGGCAGGCAACAGCCCTTGCTGGTTCATTAACTGCGCAATTTGCGGTAGCCGGGAAAGCCGATGTAAGTAGCGCAGCGTCGTGACCGGCGCTATTAGCGTCCTTAACACAAACTTCATGCGGAAGCGTTTACTCAGCCATAGTTTATCCGGAACCTGTTTTCCGCTAACTAACGGGAAAAACAGCGAAGCGGGCGAATCAATATTCGTCTCATAAGCAGTAATCATCGACATGATAGCGTCACACCCTGAAGTGATAATGACGCTTAGCGTACGGTGAGAATTATCAACGGCGCGTTAATGCCACCATAAATGAGAGCTTACAGAGTCAAAAACGATTAATTGTTTATTTTTGGTTTAATAAGCGACGATAGAAAGTAAACTGCCGTTAAACCTGTAATAAAAAACCGATGAAATGGCTTCCATCGGTTTATTATGGTGAATTTAACGTAATGTTAAATTATTTAGCTGAAGCGAAACGTGCGGCTGCTTCGTCCCAGTTAACCACATTCCAGAATGCCTTGATGTAGTCAGGACGCTTGTTCTGATATTTCAGATAGTAAGCATGTTCCCACACATCCAGACCAAGGATTGGGAAGCCAGAGACGCCAGCAACTGCTTCGCCCATCAGTGGGTTATCCTGGTTTGCGGTAGAAACCACAGCCAGTTTGTCACCTTTTTTAACCAGCCACGCCCAGCCAGAGCCGAAACGGGTTGCGGCGGCTTTCTCGAACTCTTCTTGGAATTTTTCAACGCTACCGAAATCTTTTTCGATTGCCGCTTTCAGGTCGCCCTGTAATGTAGTACCGGTTTTCAGGCCCTTCCAGAACAGGCTATGGTTAGCGTGACCGCCCGCGTTGTTACGCAGTGGGCCTTTTTTGTCTGCTGGCAGCTGATCAAGTTTAGTGATCAGCTCATCAACCGGCAGATCAGCAAATTCTGTGCCTTCCAGCGCCGCGTTGGCGTTGTTAACGTAGGTCTGGTGGTGTTTAGTGTGATGGATTTCCATCGTCTGCTTGTCGAAATGCGGTTCCAGTGCGTCGTATGCGTAAGGCAGGGATGGCAGTGAATAACTCATGTTCTTCCTCTCCATTTAGTGTTTGAGCAGCACTTGCGTGTGAGCGTGCCGCGTAAGCAGTCGAATCATTATAGTTAAATTCATGATCCATAAAAGGGTAATCAATACCCCACTAAATACGGGGTTTTTCCCGACGGGTGCGCTACGGCGTTAAATACGTTACAGAAAAGTGTGCCGCAGGTGTGGGGGAGTTTAAATCAGCCGCCGAGGATGGGTATAGATGGTGGCACGTCCCGGCTTGCTAAAGCCGACCAGCGTTAAATTACAGCGCTCGGCCACGTCAACCGCGAGGCGCGTGGCGGCAGACACGGCAAATACGATTTCAACGCCGCACATCGCAGACTTTTGCACCATTTCATAGCTGGCCCGGCTGGAAACCAGTACCGCGCCCTGCGCCCAGTGCGTCTGACTGCGATAACCCAGCAGCTTATCCAGCGCTACGTGACGCCCTACGTCTTCACTCCCGCCCGCCAGATCGCCGTTTGGCATCACCCACGCCGCAGCATGCGTACAACCGGTTCTTTGGCCTACCGGCTGGTAATCTTTCAGTTGTGTTAATGCGCGATCCAGATTACACAGTGCAAATGTCTGGGTGAAAGGCAACGGCGCGACCGGTTTACCAATCTGATCTAACTGTTCAACGCCACAGACACCGCAACCGGTCCGGCCTGCCAGCGCCCGCCGTTGCTCTTTAAGCGCCATAAAGCGCCGGCTTGACAGGTCAATCTGTACCTCAATGCCATTGCAGCCGGGTATTATTTCCATGCCGAAAATCTCGCCTGGCGCGTCGATAATCCCTTCTGACAGCGAAAAACCCAGCGCAAATGCCTCAAGGTCTTTGGGTGTCGCCATCATCACCACATGCGAAATACCGTTATACACCAGCGCAACCGGCACCTCTTCGGCGAGCCAGTCGGCCTGCGACTGCTGCAAATCGTTACGCTGCCAGACCTGTGTTTCACACAGGCCTGCGATTTCGAGCGCATTCACGTTACTTTCCGCTTTTTTTAGTTTCACTTTGTCTTCGTCCGAACTAAAACCGCATCATGAAGGTATTATTTTCCAGGCCCGGATACATTTTGAACCGGCGCTGCCGCTGCGACAAGCCAGCATGACAGGCTGTTTTGCTTTGCGCTGGCATCGTTAAGCCGATCACGCTGCTTTTCCAGTGTCATTTGAAGCCCGGTAAATATCATTTTGGTCAGAAGTGTGTATTCTGGGCTGCTATCATCAGCTTAGTTCTGCTGCTCCAACGGTAATGTTATCTGACATCCTTGCCGCTGATTCACAGGCACACGTACCACAGTGGTTGAAGGCTGAGCGAAAAAAATATCATCCTCACTGCTATCGTGAATAGCGCAAACGGCCATCACAACAGGAAAACGCCCCTGATGAGTATTCGCATCATCCCGCTCGATCAGCTGGAGAAGAGCGATAAAACCACGGTGGAGATGCTTCCGCTGTTATTTTTCCCACGGCTAAAAAATTTTTACAGCCGTCGTGCTGCGCGTCTGCGTGACCTGGCGGCGAAAAATCCGCTTGGCGATTATCTGCGTTTTGCAGCGGTTATCGCCGGGGCGCAAGAAATCGTGCTGTACGATCATCCGCTGCACATGGATCTGCGTGATCGGCTGGTGCAAAGCGCCCATGAAGGCAAACCCCCTCTCGATATTCATACCCTGCCGCGTGATATGCACTGGCATCGTTTGCTGCATTCACTGATAGCCGAACTCAAGCCGGAAATGAGCGGTCAGGCACTGGCCGTGCTGGAGAATCTGGAAAAAGCGTCGGCTACTGAACTTGAAGCCTTAGCCAGTGCGCTATTCGCCCAGGATTTTGCCCACGTCAGCAGCGACAAATCGCCTTTTATCTGGGCGGCGTTATCAATTTACTGGGCGCAAATGGCAGCCTTAATACCCGGTAAAGCACGTGCCGAATATGGCGAACAGCACCAGTTTTGTCCGGTTTGCGCCAGCATACCGGTTGCCGGCGTGGTACATATGGGCAATCACGACGGCTCGCGCTATCTTCACTGTAACCTGTGCGAAAGCGAATGGTATGTGGCAGGCAACCGGTGTACCTGTTGTGATCAAACGCGCGACCTGCATTTCTGGTCGCTGGACAGCGAACAATCCGCTGTAAAAGCAGAAAGCTGCGGCGATTGCGGCACTTATCTCAAAATCCTGACTCAGGAAAAGGACCCTGCGGTTGAACCCGTGGCAGACGATCTCGCTTCACTGGTGCTGGACGCACGCATGGAGCAGGAAGGCTTTGCCCGCAGTAGCCTCAACCCGTTTTTGTTTCCAGACGAATCGTAGTTAAACGTTTTTTGGAGGCCCTCAATGAAACTGATTGGCAGCTATACCAGCCCGTTTGTGCGCAAGATTTCCGTTATGATGCTGGAAAAAGGCATTATCTTTGAGTTTGTTAACCTGTCGCCTTACAGCGAGGACAGCCATGTTCCTCACTATAATCCCCTCGGCAAGGTCCCTGCGTTGGTAGCTGACGATCAACAAACCTGGTTCGACTCCGCCATTATCGCTGAATTTCTCGAACTACGTGGCGAAGCCCCCGCTTTGCTGCCCAGCGATCGGCTTGAAGCGTTAAACGTTCGCCAGCTGGAAAAACTGGCGGATGGAATCAGTGATTCCGCGCTGGTGATTGTGCGCGAGCAAATGCGGGCAGGCGATCAGCAGTCCGAAGAAGTCCTGTTGCGTAATCGTGAAAAAATTCAGCGCGGTCTGGATATGCTGGAGAAAGCCGCTGTCGCAGGAAAATGGATTAATACTCAGCAAATTAACCTGGCGGATATCGCGATCGGCTGCATGATTGGCTATCTCAATTTCCGTCGCGTGGTGCCAAACTGGTGTGTCGAACGCCCGGCACTGGTCAAACTTGCTGAAACGCTGTTTCAGCGCGAAAGTTTTGCCCGCACTACGCCACCCTCCGCTTAACGCGTACTCATGCGCAACGCTCTGTTGGTTAACGCCTGTCTCCGATGAAGAGAGACGGCACCACCGAGCACGGAAAGGCGTTGCCCACAAAAGACAGGTAAAGCAAACCGGCTAATGAATACATTTTAGGGAAATGTTAAGGAAATGAAGTCGTGGGCCGTAAAGCAGGCACGGCATAAACAAGGGGCGAAACGGGTTCGCCCCTTGTTGCTATGTGCTTTACTGCAACAGCGATATATCCGCGACCTGCAGGAACAGCCCGCGAAGTTTCGCTAATAGCGTCAAACGGTTAACGCGCACCGCAGGATCGTCTGCATTGACCATGACTTTGTCGAAGAAGTTATCTACCGCTTCACGCAGCTGCGCCAGTTCAATCAGCGCCTCCTGATAGCGGCCTTCTGCAAAATAAGGCTGCAGCTTGCTGCTCAATGCGGTCACGAAGGTCGCCAGTTGGATCTCTTCGTTCTCTTTCAGCAGCGAAGCCTGCACACTGTCGTTCAGCGTTTCTGACGACTTCGTCAGGATATTAGAAACTCGCTTGTTGGCCGCCGCCAGCGCCGCTGCCTCCTCCAGCGTGCGGAAGTGCGATACCGCTTTCATGCGTGCATCAAAGTCAGCCGGACGAGTCGGACGACGCGCCAGCACCGCTTGCAGCGTATCAATACTGTGGCCTTCTTCCTGATACCAGCTGCGGAAACGGCCCAGCATAAAGTCGATAACGTCATCAACGGTATTGGCGTTGCTCAGCTTGCTGCCATACAAACGCACCGCTTCTTCCGTCAGGGTTTGCAGATCGAGCGGCAGATTCTTCTCGACGATGATACGCAACACTCCCAGCGCCGCACGGCGCAGCGCGAACGGATCTTTATCGCCTTTCGGATGCTGTCCAATGCCGAAGATACCGGCTAGGGTGTCCATCTTGTCGGCAATCGCAAGTGCACACGCCACCGGGCTGGACGGTAGATCGTCACCGGCAAAGCGCGGCTGATATTGCTCATTCAGCGCAACCGCGACATCTTCGGCTTCGCCGTCATGGCGCGCATAATGCATACCCATCACGCCCTGGGTGTCCGTGAACTCAAAGACCATATTGGTCATCAGGTCACACTTCGACAGCAAACCGGCACGCATGGCGTGGTTAACGTCAGCACCAATTTGCGCAGCAACCCAGCCTGCCAGAGCCTGGATGCGATCGGTTTTGTCACGCAGCGTGCCCAGTTCTTTCTGGAACAGCACGGTTTCGAGGCGCGGTAAATTATCTTCCAGCCGCTTTTTACGGTCGTTATCGAAGAAGAATTCCGCATCCGCCAGACGTGGGCGAACCACTTTTTCATTACCGGAAATAATTTGCTGCGGATCGCTGGATTCGATATTGGTAACAAAAATGAAATGCGGCAGCAATTTGCCGTCATGGCCGTACACCGGGAAATATTTTTGATCGCCCTTCATGGTATAGACCAGCGCTTCAGCCGGCACTTTAAGGAATTTCTCTTCAAAGGTTGCGGTCAGCACCACTGGCCATTCCACCAGTGAGGTAACTTCTTCCAGCAGGTCATCGCTCAAATCAGCGTTGCCGCCCAGTTGACGTGCCGCCGCTTCAACATCAGCTTTGATCATCGCTTTACGCGTCTGATAATTAGCGATGACTTTACCGCGTTTTTCCAGAACTTCTGGATACTGATCGGCGTTATCCAGCGTGATTTCGCTTTCGCCCATAAAACGGTGGCCGCGGATGATCCGGGCAGATTCAATCCCCAACAGGGTGCCGGGGATCAGTTCATCGCCCAATAGCATCGTCACGGTGTGCACCGGACGCACGAACTGCACATCACTTGCGCCCCAGCGCATCAGTTTCGGCACCGGCAACTTGCCGAGCGCGTTCGCAATCATGGCTGGCAGCAGCGCTTGCGCCGCTTCGCCTTTTACCTGGGCGCGATGGACCAGCCATTCGCCTTTGTCAGTGCGCAGTCGCTCTGCCTGATCGACGGTAATACCGTTGCCACGCGCCCAGCCTTCAGCGGCTTTGGTTGCATTACCTGCTGCATCAAATGCGGCAGCAATGGCTGGTCCACGTTTTTCAACTTCACGATCTGGCTGTGCGGCGCTTAAGCTGGCGACTTTCAACGCCAGACGGCGCGGCGCGGCAAACCAGCTCACTTCGCCGTGGGCCAGATTCGCTGCGTCCAGTTCAGCGGTGACCAGGGCAGCAAAGGCTTCTGCCAGGCTGCGCAAGGCTTTCGGTGGCAGCTCTTCGGTGCCAATTTCCACCAGGAAGGTCTTTTCTGTCATGGCTGCCTCTTACTTTTTGTCTTTGCACATCGGGAAGCCCATCGCCTCGCGTGAGGCATAGTAAGCTTCAGCCACGGCTTTGGTCAGGGTGCGGATACGCAGAATATAGCGTTGACGCTCGGTTACCGAGATCGCCTTGCGCGCATCCAGCAGGTTAAAGCTGTGTGCGGCTTTGAGAATGCGTTCGTAAGCGGGCAGCGGCAGCGGTTTTTCCAGCGCCAGCAGTTGCTGGGCTTCTTTTT
The DNA here is from genome assembly GCF_030283135.1 of Mixta mediterraneensis. NCBI lineage: Bacteria > Pseudomonadati > Pseudomonadota > Gammaproteobacteria > Enterobacterales > Erwiniaceae > Mixta > Mixta mediterraneensis. The sequence continues at coordinate 142,284 of NZ_JASUAZ010000005.1, forward strand.
CGTACTGCTCGAAACAGGTGAACAGGAAATCAACGTCGGCGTATTCAAAGTTATAGGTAGATTGCTCCACTTCGTTCTGATGGAACACGTCGCCGTAAGTAGTTTTGCCCAGCGGGCCGTCGCTCCACACCAGGTCGTATACGCTGTCAACGCTTTGGATGTACATCGCCAGACGCTCAAGACCGTAGGTGATCTCGCCAGTGACCGGTTTACATTCCAGCCCGCCCACCTGCTGGAAATAGGTAAACTGTGTGACTTCCATGCCGTTGAGCCACACTTCCCAACCGAGTCCCCACGCGCCCAGCGTTGGGTTTTCCCAGTTGTCCTCAACGAAGCGAATATCGTGCACCGTTGGATCAAGGCCCAACGCTTTCAGCGATCCGAGATACAGCTCCTGCAAATTGTCCGGCGATGGCTTGATCATCACCTGGAACTGATAATAGTGCTGTAAGCGGTTCGGGTTTTCACCGTAGCGACCGTCGGTTGGACGGCGGGACGGCTGCACGTAAGCAGTGGCAATCGGCTCTGGGCCAATAGCGCGCAGGCAAGTCATTGGATGAGATGTGCCAGCGCCCACTTCCATGTCCAGCGGTTGAACAATGGTGCAGCCCTGACGTGCCCAGTAATCCTGCAAGGTCAGGATCAGGCCCTGAAAGGTCTTGGTATCAAACTTTTGCATGTTGAATTCGCACGCGTTTCGGCCAGATGAAAAAAGAGGGCGACAGTATACCCTTTGACCGCGCGATGTGCAGCCGGAAATCCTGGGTGGTTTGAACGGGGTTTATGCGACAAAAGCGACACGTTAAGGAAATCGTCTACGCCATCGCAATGAAACCGTTTTGTGCCGCCCGCTCATAAAAATTACGATGACTTTCCCCGGTATACCTGCCGTTGACCGTTTGCGAGAGGCCGTAGATTGCCGAATCAGCCGGTTTTAAGCCGTGAGCCAAAATGAAGCGATAAATGAAAAAATGCCGACATACCGGCGTTTCAGCCCCAGCCATCACGGATGGCTCTGAATCCTGACGTCGAAGGTTGTTGGCGTGCGATTGACTGGCTAACCTTCTTCGCACGGAGTTCTGCGCCAGAGGAAGCCATGCCGCAAAAGATTTACTGGATTGACAATTTACGGGCTATCGCCTGCCTGATGGTGATCGTTATTCATACCACCACCTGGTATATCACCGGGCCCATGGCAGTTACCGGGCTACACTGGGACATTGCCAACCTGCTGAACGCTGCGTCGCGCGTCTGCGTGCCGCTGTTTTTCATGATTTCAGGCTATCTGTTCTTTGGCGAGCGCAGCGCCCAACCGCGTCATATGTTACGGCTGGTGCTGTGTTTGTTGTTCTACAGCGCAGTATCACTGGCTTATATCACCTGGTTAACGCCAATCAGCGAAGGACGATCGCTGCTGAAAATGCTGCAAAAACCGGTGTTCTATCATCTGTGGTTTTTCTTTGCGCTGATTGGTATTTATTTACTGTCACCGCTGATTCAGGTTAAAGCTGTTAAGACACGTTATGTCGCGCTATTGGTCGCGGTGCTGGCGGTGCTGGCCAATCCCAATACTGTTAACCAGTCGCTGGGATCGTTTCATTGGCTACCGGTAAATTTGTACGTCAGTGGCGACAGTATTTACTACCTGTTATATGCGTTGCTGGGCCGCGCTATCGGCACCATGGACACCGAAAAACGGGGTATGACATGGCTGGCGGCGAGCGGATTCATTCTCTGCGTCACTGGCATCACCCTGGGCACCCGACAGGCGCTGGAAATCAACGGCGCGTTTAACGATACCTGGTATCTGTACTGCGGTCCGCTGGTGTTTATCGCCGCCATCTGTTTGCTGGTGCTGTGCAAAAACGCGTTTCACCGACGCACCCTGCCAGGACTGGCGATCATTGCGCGCTATTCGCTGCCAATTTACGGATTTCACGCGTTATTTATCCATTTTTTACGTACTCATCATTACGATGATATGTCCCGCCCGCTGCTGGACCTACCGTGGGTCTTTGGCGTGACATTAGGCGGTAGCCTGCTGCTGGCCATCGCGCTAAAACGGTTAGATAAACATCATCTGGTGAGCTGAGCGTCCCAGCGGCGTCACCGGGAAAAATGCTGTCGCCTACTGTCAGCCTGCACGGCAAACGTACTAGCGCGGTTTGCGGTCAGCACTGGCGTCCCTGGGTTACGGAATAAAGATGATTACACTAAATCCCAGCCACGCGCACGCCATAAAGCAGGCAGTTCAGCCATATTCTCGAATCGCGTTACCAGCGGATGATCAAGCTCAGGATTGTGTGCATCAGCGCAGTAATAAAACACCGGAATGCCCGCTGCGATCCCTGCGCGTGCACCGGCTTCAGAATCATCAACCAGAATGCAATGCTCAACCGGCACCTGCATTTGCCCGGCAGCGTGATACATCAGCTCCGGGTCTGGCTTCCAGTGCAAAATGTCATAGCCGCTATATAAACGTTCCGCAAAATGCCCGAGCATGTCGGTTAAACCCAGCGAGTGTTGCATTTTCTTCACCGTCCCGTTCGATACCACACACATCGGCACTTTCATCTTTTCTACCAGCGCCTTTGCCCCGGCAATCGGCTTTAGTTCCTTATCAAACAACCGCGCCACTTCCGCACGATAAGCGGTTTCTACTTCTTCCAGCGGTAACGTAACCTGATGCGCTTCGCCGACGTTGCGAATGATGTCGTAAAGTTTGACGCCTTTATATTTTTCAAACATCTCCTGTAGCGAAAGCTCAATGCCATAGAGGGCAAAAGTGTGTACATAGGCCTGGGTACACAGCAATTCGCTGTCTACCAGCGTGCCATCGCAGTCAAAAAATACGCATTCTACAGTCATCTGACTCTATCCTTTGATTTATGAGTATCTTCACACTCTACCGTACTCAGCGTAGATTGCGACCCCAGCAATCGGTTGCGGAAAATCATTGTATTGCGCCGGTAAAATCGCCAGGATACGCGCCGACAGTTTTTCTTCTGGACAGATGAAATGAATAATCAAGGCTTTTTGCAGCGCATCTTTAAGTTGCAGGAACACGGCACCACGGTGCGTACCGAAGTTATTGCCGGTATCACCACCTTTTTGACGATGGTTTACATCGTATTCGTCAACCCGCAAATTTTAGGCGTCGCGGGCATGGATACGCAGGCCGTGTTTGTCACCACCTGCCTGATCGCTGCCTTTGGCAGCATCCTGATGGGGGTGATCGCTAACCTACCGGTTGCGCTGGCTCCCGCCATGGGCCTGAATGCTTTCTTCGCCTTTGTCGTCGTTGGCGCAATGGGATATTCCTGGCAAATGGGTATGGGCGCTATTTTCTGGGGTGCGTTGGGCCTGCTGATCCTGACGCTGCTGCGCGTGCGTTACTGGATGATCGCTAATATCCCGCTTAGCCTGCGCGTGGGTATAACCGCCGGTATCGGCCTGTTTATTGCCATGATGGGGCTGAAAAATGCTGGCATTATCGTTCCTAATCCCGACACGCTGGTTGCTGTAGGTAATCTGACCTCACACAGCGTGCTGCTCGGCGCGCTTGGCTTCTTTATTATTGCCATCCTGGCGTCACGTAATATTCATGCTGCGGTATTGATTTCTATGGTGATCACCACCGCGATTGGCTGGTTGTTGGGCGATGTCAAATTCGTTGGCCTCTTTTCGGCTCCGCCATCAATCACTTCGGTGATCGGTCAGGCAGATATTAAAGGCGCGTTCAATGTTGGCATGGCGGGCGTGATTTTCTCCTTCATGCTGGTGAACCTGTTTGACTCCTCTGGCACGCTGATTGGCGTCACTGATAAAGCTGGATTGACTGACGAAAAAGGCACGTTTCCGCGCATGAAGCAGGCGCTGTATGTTGACAGCATCAGCTCAGTAAGCGGCGCCCTGGTGGGGACATCTTCCGTTACCGCTTATATCGAAAGTACGTCGGGTGTGGCTATCGGCGGGCGCACGGGTTTGATGGCCGTTGTCACTGGCATCCTGTTCCTGCTGGTGATGTTTCTGTCGCCGCTGGCGGCGATGGTGCCAACCTATGCTGCAGCGGGTGCGTTAATTTACGTGGGCGTGTTAATGACCGCCAGCCTGTCACGCGTGCGCTGGGATGATCTGACCGAAGCAGTACCGGCCTTTGTCACGACGGCAATGATGCCGTTCAGCTTCTCAATCACCGAAGGTATTGCGCTGGGCTTTATCGCTTACTGCGTGATGAAGCTGGGCACCGGTCGCTGGCGTGAAATCAGCCCGTGCGTGGTGATCGTCGCACTGCTGTTTGTCCTGAAAATTGTCTTTATCGACGCGCATTAATGGCGCGATAAGACTCAGCGTAAAGCATTAAACATGGCCGCAACCGATAACGTTGCGGCCATGTTTATCCTGAGAGCCGCCGGTTTATATCGCAGGATGAAAACGCCTTTCTTCAGGCAGGCTGGTCAGGCGCAGAGCGCACGGACCAATATTGGGTTTGTTCACTTCTACTTCACGTAGCGCGCGCCATTGATGTGCGCTGTCCATTTCCCATAAGTGCAAACGCTGCGTCGCAGACGACAAGGCGCAGGCCCAAACCAGTGTCGGCTCGGCATCGCATACCACCTGAATATCTGGATAAAGCGTCGAGCGTAAACGGCCCGCACCAGGCAGCAAACGCAACGAATCCAGCCCGTTTTCACCTTCACCGGTTAATTTCAGGATGCTCTGACGCAGCGTCCAGATTTGCGTCACCGCTTCCATAAAATCCTGCTGGGCATTAATCCAGGCGATCTCCCCGGATGTTAATCCCTGCATTAGCTGCTCCTGCTTCTGGCGGCTATGAGCACGCACAATCTCCACGTCCAGTCCGGCACGTTCACCCTCTTCTGCCAACAATACGCCGACCATATTTCCCGCATAAGCGATGCTAAAATCCGGCAGATCGTTATCGGCAAAGACTGGCCGGCCATTGCAATGCGTGATCAAGGGGGGAAGAGAGTTAATGCCATATACGCGCAGCATCAATTGTGCCAGCAACGCACGCGCCGCAAGAAAGCGTTCGCCGCGACGCCGATCGGCAAAGCCTTGCGCGGCGTCGATGACATTTTGAGGCATACGCAGATTCCCGACTGGAAAACCGGAATCGCCCGTCCAACGTACAAAATGCCCAGCCATCTGTCGCTCCGTGAAAATGGTCAGATAATCATCAGCTGCATTGTAAGAATTTCCTGAACTTATTGCATCCAGCACAGTGCAGAATGAGACTATTCGGAAAAGATGACCATTATTTGGGAGCAAGCCACAGGCGACGTAATTACCCCTGTCGCTGCTCAATCACACCATACCAACCCAATCCTTTATAGCTTTCATAACCGGGCGTCAGCGCAAAGGAAACGTTGCGGCCTGGCTCGGGTTGCCAGCTACCCGAGAGCTTGCCGCCGGTATTGAATGGATAGCGATCGCCAATCTTAGCCAGCGGATCGGAGCTGGCGATCACCCGATACTGTGAGTCGAGAATCATGCAGCGTGAGCGGCTCCACTCTTCTTTACTGAGACGCACGCTGTTGACCACTGCTTGCGCCTGAGGAGCCCAGTCAAAGAAAATCAGCAGAGCGCCTGTCACGCGCCCGTTGTTCTCGCCGTGTTCACGAATTGCCGTGGCGTAGGTCGCCACAGCAGCACCACGCAACTGGGGCAAAGTAGTAATATCGGCTGCCACGTAATCTGCTCCGCTGCGTAACTTTATAGCATCACGAAATACCGAAAGGTGACTGATATTTTGCTGACGTAGCGAATAGCGATCGCTACGTCCGTTAGCCAGCACGTTGCCTTGCGTATCCGTGATCCAGATGTCGAGATACACGGTATAGCTGTCGAGAATCACTCCCAGACGCTGCGCCGCATATTCACGCGCCTCGCTACTGGCTTCGCTAGTGCAGTTGACAACTGCCGCATCGGTCGCCCACCAGCGTACGTCACAAGAGCGTTCATACAGATTACGATCGATAATATCGATCATATTGAGGGCTAAATCGGTGCAGCGATGGCTGTCGTGCGCCTGGATTTGATTAATCATCACGTCACCTAACGCCGTCAGGTGCGACAACGATCCCGCTAGCTCACGGTTGAGGCTCTGCGTAATATCACCGATGGTGGTGGAAACCTGTTTGACCTGGTTCGCTACCACGGCAAAACCGCGTCCGGCCTCACCGGCACGCGCGGCTTCAATTAAAGCATTGAGTGCCAAAATTGTGGTTTCACGGTTGATGTCATTAATATCATCAATTTTAGCTTCCGCCATTTTACGAATGGCATAACTTAATTCGACTATTTCGCGAGGATTGGTCATGGCTATTCAGCCCTCTGATAATGAATAAAGAGGCAAGCCGCTAAGCGCTGGCACATTAAACTGGCAACGTCAGATAAATAAAGAGTTATTTGCCCGCTAGTATAATCACGAAGCTAATTAGCTGTCAGTACGAAGTTTTTCTAGCTAATTGAAATTTGGCTTAAGGTGAAATGACGGAAATCTATTTTTTTCAGTATCAATTAATTGCCAGACATATGTTTTTCATATGGATACCGGCATGTTTACAGATCCGTAAAATGATAACTGATGAGCCAGTGAATAAATTAGTACGGATATATCGCGAATTGAAAGCGGGAGAGAAAAGGAAACACTGCAATTTGCATTAATTTCCACAGATTTGCGCCGCGAATAATATCGCGGCGCAAATCTTATTAAGCGAATTTACAAGCCTGATCAAAACTAAGGCGCGGTAAACGTGAATGCAATTTACTGCCGTTACCATAGCCCAGATTAATAAGCAGGTTGACCTGCCATTTGCTGTCAGAGAAGAAAGCGTCATTCACCTTCTTCGGATCGAAACCGGACATCGGGCCCGCATCCAACCCCAACGAACGTGCCGCAAGAATCAGATAACCGGCCTGCAAACTACTGTTACGAAATGCCGTCTCTTTTGCCAGATCCGGGCTGCTGGTAAACCAGCTACGCGCATCGCCATGTGGAAACAGCGCAGGCAAATGCTCATAAAATTCGCTGTCCCAGGCAATAATCACCGTCGCGGGCGCGGCCATGGTTTTTTCCAGGTTGCCGGAAGAAAGCGCCGGTTTTAATTTCTCTTTGCCTTCAGCGGAGGTGACAAATACAAAGCGTCCCGGCGAACAGTTAGCCGAAGTCGGGCCAAGTGCGGTTAGCGCGTAGAGCTGTTCCAGCACGGCTGCGTCAATCGGTTTATCCTGCCAGTAGCTGTGAGTGCGAGCGTCGTTAAACAACCTGTCTAATGCGGCGGTATCGAGCGGATTACTCATTCTCCATTCCTTATTAAAAGCAAAATAAAGGTTAATGTTTATCACCAATAACAGATTCGCCGGGGCCAGCCGGTACGCGTTTGCTTTTACCGGGTAAACCTACGCTATCAGCGCACTGAACAGACGAGACACTACCCATAGCGGTAAGAGAATCGTCAGGCCAGGGCAATAACCGTTATACTGCAATGTATCGACGCAGCCAAACAGCATTGTTGCCTCATTTCACTTTTTCAATATGGCAAAACCGCCTTTAATAGCGGCCTGTTAACGCTCCGTTCGCTGTCGGGCAGAGTTTATGTCTTTATGCCATCACCACACAGTGCAGGGAATATTACTTCCCGATGCAGAAGCTGGAGAAGATGCGCCCCAGCAGATCGTCTGAAGTAAACTCGCCGGTGATTTCACTCAATGACTGCTGTGCGAGGCGCAACTCTTCAGCCAGTAGCTCTCCCGCCCAGGCACCCAGCAGCTGTTCTTTGCCCTGAAGTAAGTGAGTAGCCGCTAACTCCAGAGCTTGCAGATGACGACGGCGTGCCAGGAATCCACCTTCCACATTGCCAGCAAAACCCATGGTGTGCTTCAGATGATTACGCAGCGCATCGATACCTGCACCGGTACGTGCCGATAAGCGAATAAGTGAGTGACCGTTTACTTCGGTTAACCCCAGCGTTTCTCCTGTCATATCGGCCTTATTTCGCACCACGGTAATCGGCAACTCAGCCGGTAAGCGGGACACAAAATCGGGCCATATCGCCGCAGCTTCCGTTGCATCGGTCGTGGTGCCATCCACCATAAACAACACGCGATCGGCCTGCTCAATTTCATGCCAGGCACGTTCAATACCGATACGTTCAACTTCATCGCTGGCTTCACGTAAGCCCGCCGTATCAATGACATGCAGCGGCATACCGTCGATATGGATATGCTCACGCAAGACATCACGTGTAGTACCGGCAATGTCGGTGACAATGGCAGCTTCTCGTCCTGCCAGCGCATTTAACAGGCTGGATTTACCCGCGTTAGGGCGACCAGCAATCACCACTTTCATCCCTTCACGCAGCAGGCTGCCTTGACGCGCTTCGGCACGTACGCTGTCGAGATCGCCGATTACCGTATTTAGCTGCGCTTCAATTTTGCCGTCAGACAGGAAGTCTATTTCCTCATCCGGGAAATCAATCGCAGCTTCCACATAGATTCGCAGGTGAGTAAGCGCTTCCACAAGTTGGTTAATGCGGGTAGAAAACGCCCCCTGTAATGAGTTAACCGCAGAACGGGCCGCCTGCTCGGAGCTGGCATCGATCAGATCCGCAATCGCTTCGGCCTGAGCTAAATCTAGCTTGTCGTTCAAAAAGGCGCGCTCAGAAAATTCGCCCGGTTGCGCAATGCGCACGCCCGGCAGCGCGACGATGCGTTTCAGCAACAAATCGAGGATCACCGGGCCGCCATGGCCTTGCAGTTCCAGCACATCTTCACCGGTAAAAGAGTTCGGACCGGGAAACCACAGCGCGATACCCTGATCCAGTATGCGGCCATCGGCGTCGTTGAACGGTAAATAGTCGGCATAGCGCGGTTTAGGCAGCTTGCCCAGCACCTGCTGCGCGACTTCAGCAGCACGCGTGCCAGAAATACGCAGAATACCTACACCGCCGCGTCCGGGAGGCGTTGCCTGGGCAACGATAGTCTCGCTGTGGCTCATAAATTCTCTCTCACTACAAAAAACAAAAGGCGGTCACTTTGACCGCCTCAGAATAGACCGTTTCAATGCGGGATGTCTCCCGCCTAACTGTCTTATGCTTTCTTCTTGTCGCGGCTGTGCAGGCCACGTTTTTCCAGGCCGCGATAGATCAGCTGCTGCTGGATGATGGTTACCAGGTTACTGACGATGTAGTACAGCACCAGACCTGAAGGGAACCACAGGAAGAACACGGTAAAGATAACCGGCATAAACGTCATGATTTTCTGCTGCATCGGATCGGTCACGGTGGTCGGTGACATCTTCTGAATGAAGAACATCGTCACCCCCATCAGGATCGGCAGGATGTAATACGGGTCCTGTGCCGACAAGTCATGAATCCACAGTGCGAATGGCGCATGGCGCAATTCTATCGATCCCATCAGCATATAATACAGCGCAAGGAAGATAGGCATCTGAATAACTAACGGCAGGCAGCCACCCAGTGGGTTCACCTTCTCCGTTTTGTACAGCGCCATCATTTCCTGGCTCATCTTCTGCTTATCTTCACCTAAACGCTCACGCATGGCCTGGATTTTCGGCTGCAGCATGCGCATTTTCGCCATCGAGGTGTACTGCGCTTTGGTCAGCGGGTACATAATGCCGCGCACGATGAAGGTGATTACGATAATGGAGAAGCCCCAGTTACCGATAAAGCTGTGCAGGAATTTCAGCAGTTTAAACAGTGGCTGAGAGATGAACCACAACCAGCCGTAATCTACAGTCAGATCCAGATGCGGCGCAATGGCAGCCATCTTGTCCTGAATTTCCGGTCCAACCCACAGCGTAGCGCCCAGGTCCTGCTGCGAACCGGCGGCAATCGTCACGGGGGCTGATTTGTAACCCACCGCGGCAATACCGTTACCCAGATTGCTGGTATAAAGCGAATTGCTGCCTTCGGTACGCGGCACCCATGCAGTCGCAAAATACTGCTGCAACATTGCCACCCAACCATGGTTGGTGGTGATGTTCAGGTTCTCGTTATCCGCGATGGTATCGAATTTATACTTTTCGTATTTCTCATCGCTGGTCGAGTAAGCCGCACCACGGAAGGTGTGTAGAGCAAAGTTATTGCTGCCAGTATCGCGATGCTTAGGCAGGTCGATGGTTTGCTTTAACTGACCAAACAGCGACACTTCCAGCGGCTGTTGAGTGGTGTTGTTAATGTGATAATCCACGTTCACCGCAAAATCGCCACGCTTGAACACGAAGGTCTTGGTATAGACCACACCATTTTCGGCGGTGTAGGTCATTGGTACGCGCAGCTCGGTCTGACCGTCGGCCAGTTCGAAGTGATCCTGCGTTGTGGTGAACAACGGTCGCGCACCGTTGTTCGGATTATCCGGGCCGTTACGACCGGTTAACCCGCTCTGCGCCTGGTAAACAAAGCCTGGCGTGGTTTCAAGCAGCTGGAATGGCTGATCAGAACCCAGTTTGTCCGAGTACGTCAGCAGCTGAGCTTGCTCAACATCACCACCGCGAGTGTTGATATTTAATGACAGGACATCGGTCTTAACGGTGATCGTTTTGCCCTGACCGCTGGCCGGCACACCCTGACTGGCGGCATCACCCGTTGTGCTGTTCGTATTTTGCGTGGTCTGGGTCTGCTGCGGCTGCGGAGCGTGGTCCGTCTGCCAGGCTTGCCAGATCATGAAAGACACGAACAGAAAAGCGATGAGGAAGAGATTGCGTTGCGAATCCATCGTTAATGTTCTCTGGTATCAAAGGTTTTTGGCGGCACAGGATCGTCACCACCCGGGTTCAAAGGGTGGCATTTTAATACGCGTTTTAATGTCAACCAACTGCCTTTTAACATCCCAAACCTGCGTAATGCCTCAATTCCGTATTGAGAGCAGGTCGGATGGAACCGACAGTGTGGTCCCAGTAATGGGCTAATAACGCGTTGATAGACGCGTATCAGGACGATCAGGAGCCGCGCGCCAGGCGACAGTGACGACGCCATAATTTCTCCAACGCTTCCGCCAACGTACGGTTATCGAGATCGGCAATCCCTTTTTTCGCTACCACGACAAAATCCATCGCGGGTAATTCATGCTGTCGCAGGCGAAAGCTTTCGCGGGTCAATCGCTTGATCCGGTTGCGTTCGTGAGCGCGTTTAACATGTTTTTTAGCGACGGTCAGACCGATGCGGGGATGCCCCAGCGCGTTAAGGCGGCCGAGAATAGTAATTTGCGGCGTGCCAGCCCGTTGTGGCTGCTGGAAGACGAAAGTGAAATGAGTGGGAGTTAACAAGCGTAACTCCCTGGGAAATGCGAGCTTACCCATCAGGGTTAGCTTTATTACTTAGAAACGGTCAGACGAGCACGGCCTTTAGCACGACGACGTGCCAAAACCTGACGACCATTTTTATTTGCCATACGAGCACGGAAGCCGTGTGAACGGTTGCGCTTCAGTACGGACGGTTGAAAAGTGCGTTTCATGGCGATTTCTACCTAAACTTGAAAATTTCACTGGGTGACGCGTTATTGGGCCAGTATTTCGACCAACGCCTCAATGTGTCTTTAATAAAGAGGCGGGATTGTAATAATTGTACAGTCCAGAGTCAATTTACTTCGCTATTCACGGTACCTGGAAGCCCGGATACAGCCCGCTGAGTCCGGGCATTGGGCATAGCGCGACAAAGCCGGGTGACGAATTATACGGGCTCCGCACCAAAGCGCAAGGATCGCCCAGGATCTTATTGCGATCAGATTGCAGGATCTTGCGGGCAAAACGAGAAGCTGCCAGAAAAATCGCATCATTCAGCCTGATCCCTGCTGGTTTTTTCCACAGCTCGGGTAAACTTCACTTCGCGCCCTTCGCCTGTGGATAAAAAGGATCAAAACTGTGTAGAAAGGGGAGATCTCTGGCGCGCTTTGCGCTATGATCCGCCCTTCCTCTGACGATCCTCCCGGGATTGCAGGATGGAAAACCGCT